>NZ_JBPCEU010000004.1:0-198263 GCF_050971685.1 Leucobacter fengyongliangi
CGACGTGCCTCACCTAATATGCCCGCGAAACACTTCCGGTGCATCACGTAAAAATGCCCGCGAAACGGAATCATCAGTTTCATGGGAAGTGGGCTATCAATGCGTGCCAGACACGAGATCACACGAAAGTTCGCGAAGCAGTATGCCGCAGCGGCCAAGAAGGAGAAGAGCCGTCTCCTTGACGAGGTATGCGCGATCACGGGCTGGTCCAGAGACAACGCGCGCAGACAGTTACAAGCTGCGCTGAAACCGCGTCGGGTAGGGGCCCGGCAACGTAAGCCGCGCCCGCTGAAGTACTCACATGACGCGTTGAAAGTGCTGCAGAAAGTGTGGGCGTTCGCGGGCGGGATCAGCGGGAAATACTTGGCCGCGTCAATGGAACTCCAACTCATGCTGCTGGAAGCGCACGGCGAACTGGTCCCAGGCCGGGGCAGGTACAGTCACCACGTCGCGGACGAGTTGCTGGCAATGTCACCGGCCACGATCGACCGCTACCTCGCCCCAGCCCGCGCGAGGGACCCACTCCGCGGGATCGCCACCACCACGCCAGGCCCGCTGCTGCGGAACTCGATCACGATCAGGAAAGCCGGTGACGAGATCGAGGCCGTACCCGGGTTCTTCGAGGGCGACACCGTCGCACACTGCGGGCCCGTCTTGAAGGGTGAGTTCTGTCGCAGTGTTGATCTCACCGACATGCACACCGGTTGGACGTACACGCGCTCGATCCGGAACAACGCACACCTGCACATTCGTGACGCCCTCGACCGATTCATCAGCGAAGTGCCGTTCGAGGTGACCGGGGTGGATTTTGATAACGGGTCCGAGTTCATCAACTACGACGTCATCGGTTGGGCTGCAGAACTTGACATCTACTTCACGAGGTCCCGGCCGTACAAGAAGAATGATCAGGCCACGATCGAGTCGAAAAACAATCAGATCGTGCGCCGGTACGCGTTCTACTGGAGGTACGACACCGCGCCTCTGCTGAAGCTATTGAACGAGTTATGGCCGCTGGTGAACGATCGCCATAATTTCCTCACCCCCACGAAGAAACCCATCGGTTGGGCGACCGATCAAAGGGGGCGCCGTAAACGTGTCTACGATGAGCTCGCGACACCATTCGACCGGCTCCAGCGTTCCGGTGTGCTCAGCGCCGAGAAGACCGCCGAGTTGACCGGGTACCGTGACAGCTTGAACCCGGCCCACATCGCTCGCGAGATCGACCGAATCCAGCAGCGCCTCACCTACCTCGCGGCCGAGAAGACTCGCACGCTCGAAGCGATCGAACTCGCGAAAGCACCAAACGCGGCAGCCGGGGTCAAGCCGGCCCGCGCGAGCAGGAAACAGGCAAGCTAAGCTCGAGAATTACGCGGGCATTCTTATGTGAGTCACCGGTGGTGTTTCGCGGGCATATTTATATGAGGTTCCTCGTGCTTTCCTCGTGGATCCCAGCTACGCCATGGAGAGAGCTACTACTGGGGCGGCTCGAGGTGGCGCGAGAGTTCCTCCAGCATGGCCTGGATCTGCGGCTCCACGAAGCGCTCAACCGCTGCCTGTACCCGCTGACGGTGCGCCGCAAGGGCGAAACACACCCGTTGACCGGCATCGTGGGCGCACTGATCCGCCAGCTCAATCTCGGTGCGCAGCCTGCGCTTCTCTTCCGGAGTGAGGGGTGGCCTGGGCAACACGGGCTCGGGCTTCGCCTGTTCGGCGAGGCCGGCGAGCGTGAAGAGGAAAGGTTGGCCGTCTTCCGGCTCTGGGTCAAGATCGAGCCCGTCAAATTCTGGCGGAAGCCCCTCGCTGGGGTTGAAACCTCCCGCATCCCAGAGGGCGTCGCCGGTGAGTTCGGCGTGCAGGCCAGGCAGTTGGCGCTCGGTGAACTCATCCACTGCGCGATCCACAATGCGCTGCATGCGGCTCGTCAGCGCGTGCGCGACCTGGTGGGGGACATCGCCCGCGATGCCCGCGGCGGCCAGAACTGGTGATCCGGTGCATCGCCGACACATGCGCACCCGCCCCCGATGGGTACCCGGCTTCCAGCTGGGCAGCCAACGCAGCCAGGCGTCTACGGCTGCGTCGACGCGATCCTCGATAACGTCCGACACCTGTCTATTCTCCCCGAGCATCGTCGTCGTCTTCGGGTCCACCTGCCGATTCGGCTCCAGCCTCACCGCGACGTTCCCACGGCCACTGCGGAGGGGGCCTGTCGGTGAAGACGCGGCGCGCGAGCACGGCCCAAAACAGGAAGGAACCGAGCGCGAACATGACCGGAAGGGTCGCCGCGTACGGACTCAACCAGGTGTCTTCAATTGTGAGGCCCGCGAGGAGCCCGCCGAGACACCAGATGAGATACGCACCAACTGCCAGCACGAGGGTATGACCCCAGGGCGGCGTGCGGAGCCCGCGTAGCAGCTGAACAGCCTGCAACCAGAGCCCCCAAGCGAGCATTCCGAGCGCGACCGCGATGATCACCGGACCGGCGGCCGAGACGACACCAGGTGTCTGCACCGGCTCCCGATCGGAGAACAGGGCGATCAGCCCCCAGACCGCAACGACCAAGGCCAAGACCACCATGACGGTCGCGAGTATCAAGCCCCCGACGTAGCCCCGGGTGACGCCGCGTCGGGAGCTTTCCGTCACAGCGCCTTCGCCTGCACCTCAGCCAGGGCATCCTCGTACTCGGCGACGGCAGCCGCGTTCTTGCGCGCCACCTTGCGTCCGCGTGAGCCGATCCACGCGCCAAACCACACGGTGACCTCGCGCGCGATGATGCCAGCGACGAGTGCGACAACGAGTGCACCCAAGCTCAGCCGAGCCGCCAGGAGGTCACTGACCGAGCTACGGAATTCCTCTCCGGTATCGATGACGGTGCCGAGGAACGCAACCCCGAACACGAGCACGCCCACCGGAAATCCGCCGATGACATAGGCCCACCATCCGGCGCGACCGGAGATGAGGACAACCAACGCCAGGCCGACGAAGAAGGCCGCAACTGAGCCCAAGTAGCTCCACGAGAGCAAGGCTGGCAGCAGCCCCTCGGTGAGGAACGTCGAAGGTGGGTATGACGGGGCAGCGATCAGCGCGATGATGCCCGCGAACACCAACGCGAATCCGACCGTCGCGAGCAGCGCAATCAGGATGCCGGCGCCTCGATTCCCCTTAATCTCAGGCGGCATGGGCGTCTGCATGTACAGTGCCGCCATTGGGTGATCGGCACTGATGCGGATCTCCCCGTCGCGTGCCGGGCCGAGGCCCGCAGCAGCGGGAGCCGGGGCCGCACCCGGTGTTGTTTCGGTGGACGCGCCAGCTGCCGCACTGGCGGCTCCGGGCACCACTGGAGTGACCGAATCGGCCTCGAGTCGCTGAGCAAGACCCGAACCCTGAGTTGTGGGTGCCGCGGATGCAGCAGCCACAGACTGCGACTCGTGCGTCGGCCGCGAAGATCCGCCGTGCGGGGGCTGAGCTGCAAAAATCTCGCTTGCGGTCGGCCCGGGCGCTGCGCTCGGCTGCTCGACCACCGGCGCGATAATCGGGCGCTCGATCGTGTCGTCAATGACCGCGGGTTCGCCGGTTCCCGACCCTGACGACACAGGACCCTGGGGATCGACCGGGTCTGCAGCAGCGCTCTCGGTGGCGCGTTCAACGGCAGCCTGCACCTCGGTGCCGGACGGCTCATTCTCTTCGACGGGTGCCCCCGCCGTCTGCGTCTCGCGCTCTTCGCTCATGGCCTCACCTCTCGTCGCGACCCGGCCCGCATTGCATCACGTCACAACACATACCGGTTTGCCGCAAGAGTACAAGCGGGCAACGAAGTTCTCGCGCAGCACGCGCGAGTGTTGCCGATCCCGGCACAAAGCAGACGGCGCCCACCCCGAAGGATGAGCGCCGTCTGCGGAGAAACTACGAACTAGCTGTAGTTGCCCGGGTTGAACTCGTCAGCGGTGAAGCTGTCGAAATCGACGAACGACAGATCGTTCTCGTCGAAGTTCGACTCGGTCGCGAACAGACGGCTCGGGTACCGCTCCGCTTTCGCTTCCTCGGTAGCGTTCACATCGACGTCACGGTAGACAGACAGGCCGGTGCCGGCCGGGATGAGCTTACCGATGATGACGTTCTCCTTGAGGCCGATGAGCGGATCTCGCGATCCCTCCATCGCAGCCTGGGTGAGCACGCGAGTGGTCTCCTGGAAGGAGGCCGCCGACAGCCACGACTCGGTCGCCAGCGAAGCCTTGGTGATACCCATGACTTCCGAACGGGCGGTCGCGGTGCGCTTGCCCTCAAGCAGCGCCTCGCGGTTCAGCCGCTGGTACTTCGCGCGATCCACCAGTTCACCCGGCAACAGATCGGTCTCACCGTGATCGACCACAGTCACCTTACGCAGCATCTGACGCACGATGACCTCGATGTGCTTATCGTGGATCGGCACGCCCTGCGAGCGGTACACGTTCTGTACGCCTTCAACGAGGTACCGCTGCACGGCGCGCTCACCTGGGATGTGCTTGCCGTTCTCGGTCGTACCGACCTGAAGAATGTCTTTCGGGTCGAGCGTGCCCGCGATGAAGGGCTGACCCAACACCACGCTGTCGCCGTCTTCGATGAGGAGGGTGGCGCGCTTGAGCACCGGGTAGGCCTTCTCTTCGGTGCCGTCATCCGGCGTGAGGAGAATACGACGACCCTTTTCGGTGTCTTCGATGGTGACACGACCCGCGGCCTCTGCGATCGGCGATGCACCCTTAGGGGTGCGCGCCTCGAAGAGCTCCTGCACGCGGGGCAGACCCTGCGTGATGTCGTCAGCCGAGGCAGACCCACCGGTGTGGAAGGTACGCATCGTCAGCTGCGTGCCGGGCTCACCGATGGACTGGGCGGCGATGATGCCCACAGCCTCACCGATGTCGACGCGCTGACCGGTTGCGAGCGAGCGACCGTAGCAGGTGGCGCAGACGCCGACTGCCGACTGGCAGGTCAGAACCGAACGCACCTTGATCTCGGTGACACCAGCCGCAACGAGCGTGTCGATGAGCACGTCGCCCACGTCAGCGCCGGCCACTGCGATGACGTTGCCCTGAGCATCGATCGCTTCGCTCGCAAGGGTGCGCGCGTAGACCGAGTTCTCGACGTTGTCGTCGCGCACGAGGGTGCCGTCCGCATCCGCGGTTGCGATCGGCAACTCAAGCCCTCGAGTCGTTCCGCAGTCTTCCTCACGAATGATGACATCCTGCGAGACGTCGACGAGTCGACGAGTCAGGTAGCCCGAGTCGGCGGTTCGCAGCGCGGTGTCAGCAAGACCCTTACGCGCACCGTGGGTGGCGATGAAGTACTCCGCCACTGACAGGCCCTCGCGGTACGAGTTGATGATCGGACGAGGGATGATCTCACCCTTCGGATCACTCACCAGGCCTCGCATGCCCGCAATGTTGCGGATCTGCAGCCAGTTACCACGTGCACCCGACGACACCATGCGGTAAATGGTGTTGTCTTCGGGGAACGCTTCGCGCATGGCCGACGCAACCTCTTCGGTCGCCTCGGTCCAGATCTCGACGAGCTCAGTGTGACGCTCGGCATCAGTGATCATGCCCTTGTCGAACTTCTTCTGCACTGCGGCGGCAGCGGTTTCGTGCTGTGCCAGAATCTCAGCCTTGTTCGACGGCGTCACGATGTCAGACAGCGCCACCGTGATACCCGAGCGGGTAGCCCAGTAGAAGCCGGCATCCTTGATGCGGTCGAGCGTGGCGGCGACCTCCACCTTGGGGTACCGCTCGGCGAGGTCGTTGACCAGGCTGGACAGGGTGCCCTTGTCTGCCACGCGCTCGAAGTACGGGTACCCCACCGGGAGCGCCTCGTTGAAGATCGCGCGACCCAGCGTGGTTTCCACAATGAGCGGACGCTCGGAGGTGACACCCTCTGCGTTGGTGTACCCGTGCAGGCGAATCTTCACCTTGGAACCCAGATCGAGAGTTCCCTCATCCTTGGCAAGGATTGCCTCGGCGATTGAGCCGAACGCGCGTCCCTCACCCGGTTCACCAGTCTTGACGGTGGTCAGGTGATGCAAGCCGATGATCATGTCCTGCGAGGGCAGGGTGACCGGTCGACCATCAGACGGCTTCAGGATGTTGTTCGACGCGAGCATCAGCACGCGGGCCTCGGCCTGAGCCTCAACCGACAGCGGGAGGTGCACAGCCATCTGGTCGCCATCGAAGTCGGCGTTGAAGGCGGTGCAGACGAGCGGGTGCAGTTGGATCGCCTTACCCTCGACGAGCTGCGGCTCAAACGCCTGAATTCCGAGTCGGTGCAGGGTGGGTGCGCGGTTCAGCAGCACGGGGCGCTCGCGGATGATCTCCTCGAGCACGTCCCAGACCTCGCTGCGTGAACGCTCAACCATGCGCTTGGCGGCCTTGATGTTCTGCGCGTGCGACAGATCGATCAGGCGCTTGATCACGAAGGGCTTAAACAGCTCGAGCGCCATCTGCTTGGGCAGGCCACACTGGTGCAGCTTGAGCTGCGGGCCGACCACGATGACCGAACGGCCCGAGTAGTCAACGCGCTTGCCGAGCAGGTTCTGACGGAACCGACCCTGCTTACCCTTCAGCATGTCTGACAGCGACTTCAGCGCGCGGTTTCCGGTGCCCGTCACGGGGCGACCGCGACGGCCGTTGTCGAACAGCGCGTCCACAGCTTCCTGCAGCATGCGCTTCTCGTTGTTCACGATGATCTCGGGGGCCCCAAGATCGAGCAGGCGACGCAGACGGTTGTTGCGGTTGATCACACGACGGTACAGATCGTTGAGATCAGACGTCGCGAAGCGGCCACCATCGAGCTGCACCATCGGGCGCAGCTCCGGCGGGATCACGGGAACGACATCGAGCACCATCGCAGCCGGGCTCGCGCCAGTCTGCAGGAACGAGCTGACAACCTTCAGTCGCTTGATGGCGCGGATCTTCTTCTGACCCTTGCCCTCGGAGATCTGGAGGTGAAGCATGTCGCTTTCCTCCTGCAGGTTGAAGGCTTCCAGGCGCTTCTTGATGGCCTCGGCGCCCATGTAGGCCTCGAAGTAGTCGCCGTAGCGATCCATCAGGTCAGCGAAAGTGGCGTCTTCTGGCTTGAGATCGCCGACCTTCAGGGTGCGGAAATCTTCCCACACGCGCTTCAGGCTGGCGATATCGTCATCGAATCCCTTGCGGATCGATGCCATCTCCTTCTCGGCCGAAGCCTCGGCGCGGCGACGCTGATCTGCCTTCGCACCCTCGGCCTCAAGTGCCGCGAGATCCGACTCTGCCTGCTGCTGACGCTGCGCGATGGCGAGATCGCGCTGCTTCTCGAGCGACTCGAGTTCGAGGCGCAGCTCATTCTCGAGCTCGGGAAGATCGTCGCGACGACCTTCCTCGTCGACATCGATCACCATGTACGCGGCGAAGTAGATGACCTTCTCGAGATCCTTCGGCGCCATGTCAAGCAGGTAGCCCAGACGGCTGGGCACACCCTTGAAGTACCAGATGTGCGTGACTGGTGCGGCGAGCTCGATGTGGCCCATCCGCTCGCGACGTACGCTCGACTTCGTAACCTCTACGCCACAACGCTCGCAGACGATGCCCTTGTAGCGAACACGCTTGTACTTGCCACAAGCGCACTCCCAGTCGCGGCTCGGTCCGAAGATCTGTTCGCCGAACAGGCCATCCTTCTCGGGCTTCAGTGTGCGGTAGTTGATGGTCTCTGGCTTCTTGACCTCGCCGAATGACCAGCTGCGAATATCGTCAGCGGTCGCCAGGCGGATCTGCAGCTCGTTAAAACTCGTACCCTCGAGCAATGTGTCTCCTTGGGGATGTAAATCTCTGTGGTGTATTCCGACGCGCGCATCATCCGAGGATGATGCGGCCATCAACTCAGATCTCGTCGATTGACGAGGTCTCGAAGCGGGTCGAGAGGTTAATGCCGAGCTCCTCCGCAGTGCGGTGAGCCTCATCGTCGTTATCGCGCAGATTCACGACTTCTCCACCGGCGCCAAGCACCTCGACGTTCAGGCAGAGCGACTGCATCTCTTTCATGAGTACGCGGAACGACTCAGGAACTCCCGGCTCGGGGATGTTTTCCCCACGAACGATCGCCTCGTACACCTTGACGCGGCCAAGGATGTCGTCGGACTTCACCGTGAGCAATTCTTGCAGCGCGTATGCGGCGCCATAGGCCTCGAGCGCCCACACTTCCATCTCACCGAAACGCTGTCCACCGAACTGTGCCTTACCACCCAGCGGCTGCTGCGTGATCATCGAGTACGGTCCGGTTGAGCGCGCGTGAATCTTGTCGTCAACCAGGTGGTGCAGCTTCAGGATGTACATGTAGCCGACGGAGATCGGGTACGGGTACGGCTCGCCAGAGCGACCGTCGAACAGGCGGGTCTTGCCGCTTGCGCCGATGAGTCGCTCGCCATCGCGAGTCGGGAGGGTCGAATCGAGCAGACCGCCGATCTCTGCCTCGGTCGCGCCGTCGAACACCGGGGTTGCGACCTTGGTGTTCGGTGCAGCTTCGAACGCTTCCTTCGGCAGGTTTGCGGCCCACTCGGGCAGACCGTCAACCTTCCAACCCTGCTTGGCGATCCACCCGAGGTGGATCTCAAGCACCTGGCCGAAGTTCATTCGACCGGGCACGCCCAGCGGGTTGAGGATCACGTCGACCGGAGTGCCGTCTTCGAGGAAGGGCATGTCTTCCACCGGAAGAATCTTCGAGATGACACCCTTGTTGCCGTGACGACCGGCGAGCTTGTCGCCCTCGGTGATCTTGCGCTTCTGAGCGATGTAGACAACCACGCGCTGGTTCACACCAGAGCCCAGATCGTCATCGTTGTCG
Source organism: Leucobacter fengyongliangi (assembly GCF_050971685.1). Classification (NCBI taxonomy): domain Bacteria; kingdom Bacillati; phylum Actinomycetota; class Actinomycetes; order Micrococcales; family Microbacteriaceae; genus Leucobacter; species Leucobacter fengyongliangi. The sequence continues at coordinate 8,839 of NZ_JBPCEU010000004.1, forward strand.
TTCTCAGCGTCGAAGACCTTGACCGCGGTGACGGTACCGGCAACACCGTGGGGCACCTTCAGCGAGGTATCGCGAACCTCGCGGCTCTTCTCGTTGAAGATCGCGCGCAGCAGGCGCTCCTCGGCCGACAGCTCGGTCTCGCCCTTCGGCGTGACCTTGCCGACGAGGATATCGCCGGGGCGAACCTCGGCACCGATGCGGATGATGCCGCGCTCGTCGAGGTCTTTTAGCGCCTCCATGCTGGCGTTGGGGAGATCACGGGTGATCTCTTCCTTGCCGAGCTTGGTGTCGCGGGCATCAACGTCGTACTCCTCAACGTGGATCGACGAGAGCGTGTCGTCCTTCACCAGGTTCTGGCTCAGGATGATGGCGTCCTCGAAGTTGTGACCCTCCCACGACATGAACGCGACGAGCAGGTTCTTGCCGAGTGCGAGCTCGCCATTCTCGGTCGCTGGACCATCGGCGATAACCTCGCCGGCTTCGATCCGTTCGCCCGACTTCACGATCACGCGGTGGTTGTAGTTCGTGCCCTGGTTAGAACGATCGAACTTGCGCAGGAAGTAGGTCTTCGTTCCGCCCTCGTCGTGCTGGACGGTGACGAAATCGGCCGACACGTCGGTGATGACACCGGCAGCCTCCGAGGTGATGACATCGCCAGCATCGATCGCGGCGTAGCCTTCCATACCGGTACCCACGAGCGGCGACTCGCTGCGAACCAGCGGCACCGCCTGGCGCTGCATATTGGCACCCATGAGTGCGCGGTTTGCATCGTCGTGCTCGAGGAACGGAATGAGCGAGGTCGCTACCGAGACCATCTGACGCGGGGACACGTCCATGTAATCGACGCGGCCCGCATCGACCATCTCGACCTCAGAGCCACGGGGGCGAGCCAGCACCTGCTTGTCGGCGAAGCGGCCATCGCTGGTCAGCGGGGCGCCGGCCTGCGCGATGAGGAACTCGTCCTCCTCATGGGCGGTGAGGTAATCGACCTGGTCGGTGACCTTGCCGTCGATCACGCGACGGTACGGCGTCTCGATGAAGCCAAACGCGTTGATGCGCGCGAAGGTCGCGAGCGCGCCGATCAGGCCAATGTTCGGGCCTTCCGGGGTCTCGATGGGGCACATACGGCCGTAGTGCGACGGGTGAACGTCACGCACCTCAACGCCTGCGCGGTCACGCGACAGACCGCCGGGGCCGAGTGCAGAGAGTCGACGCTTGTTGGTCAGCCCCGCGAGCGGGTTGTTCTGATCCATAAACTGCGACAGCTGCGAGGTGCCGAAGAACTCCTTGATCGCGGCCAGCACGGGGCGCGTGTTGATCAGGGTGTTCGGCGTGATCGCCTCGATGTCCTGCGTGGTCATGCGCTCGCGAACCACGCGCTCCATCCGGCTGAGCCCGGTGCGCACCTGGTTCTGAATCAGCTCGCCAACGGCGCGGATGCGACGGTTGCCGAAGTGATCAATATCGTCGGTGTCAAGACGCAACTCGACTGCCTTGCCGTCGCGAACGCCCGGCAGGGTCTCGGTGCCCGCGTGGAGGCCAACGAGGTACTTGATCGTCGCGACGATGTCTTCGAGCGAGAGCACCGAATCGGTGATGGGAGCGTCGATCCCGAGCTTGCGGTTGATCTTGTAACGACCAACCTTCGCGAGGTCGTAGCGCTTCGAGTTGAAGTAGCTGTTGTCGAGCAGCGCGCGCGCCGCTTCGATCGCAACCTGCTCGCCCGGACGCTGCTTGCGGTAGATGTCCTTCAGGGCATCTTCCTGCGTGGTGATGCCGTCTTTTTCAAGGGTGAGCGCGATCGACTCGTAACCGGCGAACTCCTCGAGGATCTCCTCGCTGGTCATGCCCAGCGCCTTCAGGAAGACGGTGACCGACTGCTTGCGCTTACGGTCGATACGCACGCCAACCTGATCGCGCTTGTCGATCTCGAACTCGAGCCACGCACCGCGGCTCGGAATCACACGAGCCGAGAAGACATCCTTATCGCTGGTCTTCTCCTGGCTGCGGTCAAAGTAGACGCCCGGGCTACGGACGAGCTGCGACACGATGACGCGCTCGGTGCCGTTGATGATGAAGGTGCCCTTGTCGGTCATGATGGGGAAATCACCCATGTAGACGGTCTGGCTCTTCAGCACCTGAGTCTCGGTGTTGTAGAAGGCCGCCTCGACGTAGAGCGGGGCAGAGTACGTCTTGCCACGCTCCTTGCACTCGTCGATCGAGAACTTCTGTTCATCGAGAATCGGGTTCTCGAACGAGAGCTGCATCGTGCCGGCGTTATCTTCGATCGGCGAAATCTCGTCGAAGATCTCTTCGAGGCCACTCTTCAGCGCGATGTCGTCGCGCCCCTGAGCTTGAGCCTCAATGACGCGTGATTTCCACACGTCATTGCCGACGAGCCAATCAAAGCTCTCGAGCTGGAGTGCCAACAGATTTGGCACCGCCAACGTGTCGGAAATCTTAGCGAAGCTGAGTCGCGAGTGATCGCGACCGTTCTTCGGCGAATGGGTGGAAGTTGCGTTGCGCGCAGCAGCCAAGGAAACTACCTCCGTGGGCCCCGTCGGGCCGGTTGACCTGGTCTTGCAGAAAGGCTTCGAGTCACAAGTTGAAAGGCCCGTGAAAACAGGCATGACGGCCGACCGCAATATGAAGGCAGATAGGTGTTCGAAGCGCAACTATCTACTGTAATCGATCTGTTACCGTTCGGCAAGCGGCGATGTGGATCAGGCCTGGTGCCGAGCCCCTCGGGTAAGATATGACTATGCCTGATCAGAGCACCTCCTCCCCCGAGATCCGCATGTTTGGTGCCGACTGGTGCGGTGATTGCCGCCGGGCGAAGCGCCTGTTTGGTGAACTGGGAGTTTCCTACCAGTACATCAATCTGGAGGCGGAACCCGCGGCTGCAGAGGTCGCCCGCGACATCAGTGGGCGCACGAACATCCCGGTCATCATCTACCCCGACGGTAGCCATCACGTCGAGCCAAGCGACGCCGATATGCGCGCGAAACTCACCGAACTCGGCCTCGGGTGAAGCTCCCCGACCCCATCACATTGACCTCGGGGCTCATCGCAGAGTTTGAGGAAGACCGATGGGTGCCGGGAGCCGTGCAGCTCCTCATCGATGGCACGCCCCAGTCTCACGTCAACCTGCGCGACCCGTCCGAGCTCTTCTTTGAGTACATCCGGCGGATCGGCCATGTCATCGACTTGTTCCGCACGCCCGGCAGGCCCATTTCTGCGCTCCACCTGGGCGGCGGCGCCTTCACGCTGCCACGCTACATCGTGGCCACCCGCCCGGGCAGCCGGCAGCAGGTGGTTGAGCTTGAGGGCGCACTCGTCGATCTGGTTCGCGAGGCCGCCCCACTCCCCAAGCGCGCAAGCATCCGCGTGCGACGTGGCGATGCACGCGAGGTACTCTCGAAGCTTCCCGAAGGCATGCGCGGGGCCATGGATCTGATCGTGGTCGACATCTTTGCGGGGGATCGCACTCCCGCCCATGTCTCCAGTGTCGAGTTCTACGAACTCGTGCGGCCACTCCTTTCACCCGATGGGATCGCCGTGGTCAACGTCACAGACGGCACCGGGCAGCATTTCACGCGCGGTCAGGTCGCCACCCTGGAAAGTCTGTTCCCCTCGGTAGCCGCGATCGCCGAGCCTCAGGTGCTGAAAGGTCGACGTTTCGGCAATATTGTGCTGCTCGCAGCAGAGCACACCGAAGAACTGGACTGGCTGCCCCGGCTACTCGCCAGCGGTCCACATCCCGCACGCATGCTGATCGGCCGTGAGCTCGAGACGTTCGTGGGAGGCGTGAAACCGGTCACCGACGCGCGTGCGACCGACTCCCCTCGTCCGGCCCGCGAGCTCTTCGAACGTTCATGACAACTTCCAGCGCCTCCGGTGACCCTACTCGTGGCTGACCTCACGCGCGTGCGCGTCTGGGCTGATGCGTTGATTCGCATGCATTTAGACCCGGCCGAATGGAGCTTCGGCTTCGACCACGCCAAGCGTCGCGCGGGACTGTGCAACTTCACGGACCGCCGCATCACGGTCTCTCGCTTTCTTGCGGCGAAATTCGACGACGACGAGATCCATCAGATCTTGCTGCACGAGGTGGCGCACGCGATGGCGGGGCCAAACGCGGGCCACGGCCCCGCATGGAAGCGCATTGCCGAGGAGATTGGCTACGTGGGCGGGCGCACGCACGATGGGGATGTCGCGCGTGAGTTAGCTCCGTGGGTCGGCCACTGCCCCGGAGGGCACGAACACGTGCGCTTTCGCCGCCCGACGCGCGAGACGAGTTGCGCACTCTGCTCCCGTGGCTTCTCCCCCGCTCACCTCATCGCCTGGAACAAGCGCCGCTAGCACCCGACCGAAGCCAGAGCTTGCCGCAACAACTTGCCGCGGCCGCCCGTAAGATCTGCGAGGTTACCCTCGGCGAGCGCCTGCTCGGGCGACATCCACGTCACCTCAAGCGCGTCTTGCCGGGGGTTACAGCTGCCCGTAACCGGCACCACGAACACCAGCGACACCGCGTGCTGACGCTCGTCGACAAACGGTGAAATGCCGGGTAGCGGGAAGTATTCCGCGACCTGCGCGGGCACCGGCGAGGCTGGGATCAGCGGGAACGCCATCGGCCCCAAATCGTTTTCGAGGTGCCGGAAGAGGGCATCTCGAATCGACTCGCCATAGCGCACGCGCCCGGCGATGAAGGCCCGGTTCATCACGCCGTCGGCGGTGCTGCGCAGCAGCAGCCCCACCTCGGTGACCTGCCCCTGCCCATCAACACGGACGGGCACGGCCTCGACGTAGACGATGGGCATCCGGCCGCGCACGAACGCGAGTTCGTCGTCGCTGAGCCAACCCGGATTCATGTTTGGCGCGGGCCTGTCGTCTGGGTCACCGGGTTCTGGCCGTTCGGCCGTGTCAATCGCCATGGCTTCATTCTGCACGATCACCCATGCCCGTGCCATCGGCGCGCCAGCACTGTCGGCGCAAACGGGTGCTACTTCCCGAGGCGCCGCTGCCTGCGCGAATAGTCGCGCAGCGCGCGCAGCAGGTCGACCTCGCGCAGGTCGGGGTAGAGCGCTTCGACAAAGTAGAACTCGGAGTGCGCCGACTGCCAAATCATGAAGTCACTCAGTCGCTGCTCACCCGAGGTGCGAATGACCAGATCGGGATCGGCCTGGCCCCTGGTCCACAGGTGCTCGCCGATCATCTCGGGAGTGAGCCTTTCGGCGAGCGTCTCGATCGTGCCACCTGCGGCCTGGTGTTCAGCAATCACGCTGCACATGGCGGCGGTGATCTCGCTGCGGCCGCCGTACCCGACTGCGAGGTTGATATGGAGGCCGTCGCGACCCTCGGTGTCACGCTCGGCGCGCTCAAGCGCGAGGGCGAGTTCGGGTGAGAGCCCCTCGATCGACCCCACGTGCTTCACCCGCCAGGCATCGATCGCCGCCAGGTCGGTGGCGAGATCCGCAATGATGCCGAAGAGATCGGTGAGTTCCTGGCTCTGCCGCCCGGCCAGGTTGTCGGCTGACAGGAGGTACAGGGTCACCACCTCGATGCCGCTCTCCTCGCACCACCCGAGAAACTCGGGAATCTTCCGGGCACCGGCACGATGGCCGACCGCTGCGCGCTCCTGCAAACGCTGCTTCGCCCAGCGCCTGTTGCCGTCGACGATTACGGCGATGTGGTGCGGCACTCGCGCTGTGTCGATCTCACGCCTGAGGCGCCGCTGATACAGCCGGTACAGCAGCCCGGGCCGTGGTGAGGTTCGCTCGGGATTCACCCTGCGAGTGTATCGGCTCGCGATTAACGCAAGTACACGGGATCGAGTGCCACAAGCAGCGCGGCGGCCCAGTGGCAGAGAAACGCGAGCACGGTCAGCGCGTGAAAGATCTCGTGAAACCCAAATACTCCGGGAATGGGATTGGGGCGCTTCAGTCCATAGACGATCGAGCCCAGGGTATAGAGCAGACCACCAACGATGACCAGGATCATGGCGACCGGGCTGGCACCATAAATGTCGCCCATGTACATGACCGCCGCCCAGCCCAGGATGAGGTACAGCGGCACATACAGCCAACGCGGGGCGCCGATCCAGAAGACGCGGAACCCGATGCCCAGGAGCGCGCCAGCCCAGACGAGCACCAGCAGCAGGATGCCCTTCTCTGGTGGCAGCGCGAGCAACGCGATGGGGGTGTAGGTGCCCGCGATCAGCAGGAAGATGTTGGCGTGATCGAGGCGACGGAAGGTCTGCCTGACCCTCGGGATCCAGTTCACGCGGTGGTAGAGAGCAGAGATACCGAACAACATCATGCTCGTGAAGGTAAAGACCGCCGCGGCCCACTTGGCGACCGGACCATCGGCCACCGAGATGAGCACGATGCCGGCAACGACGGTGATCGGAAACGTGGCCGCGTGGATCCACCCGCGCCAACTCGGCTTGACGTCTGCGTCGGCCGAACCTACCCGATGGTGGGCCTCATGTTCCACCGCGTCTTCGAGCAGCGGAAGCGAGAGGCTATCCGGCTCTGGGAACGAGTGTGGATCGCGCGCAGTCATGCACCTAGTGTACGAAATCCACAGAATCTGCGACGCATATATGTAAGGAACCTCAGTCGGCGAGTCTGCCGATGCGTCAGTCCGCGAGGAGCGCGAGCACGGCCTCGCCATAGCGCTCAAGCTTGGCCTGGCCGATCCCGGAAATGCCCAAAAGTTCTTCCTCATCTTGCGGGCGATGCAGGGCGAGCGCGCTGAGCGTCGCGTCACCGAACACCACGTAGCTGGGCACTCCCTGCTCGCGCGCCTCGGCGAGGCGCCATTCCCGCAACCGATCGAACACCGCGAGCTGCGCCTCGTCAAGATCGGCCGCGGCCGCGGCACGCTTGCTCCCAGTGGATCCGCCCCCGCCGCGTCTGGCCGCGACCTCCTCGCGCATCATGACCTGAGCCTCGCCCCGGAGGATCAGCTTCGACTGCTCGGTCGGGGCGAGCACGCCCCACTCCCCGAGCGAATCCACCCCGCCCGTGGCCAACAGGTGCCGAACCACGCCGCGCCACTGCGTCGCCGAGAGGTCACTGCCGATGCCCCAGGTCGACAGCTCATCGAGTCGCAGCTGATCCACTCGCGGTGAGCGCACCCCGCGCAACACGTCAATGTGTTGCCCGGCGGCGAACGTCTTGCCGCGCTCGCGCCCGATTCGCACCACCGTCGAGAGAAGTTTCTGCGCGGGAATCGTCGCGTCCCAGAGCTTCGGAGGCTCGAGGCACACGTCGCAGTTGCCGCAGGGCGTGCTGAGTTCTTCGCCGAAGTAGCGCAACAGGTACTGCCTGCGGCACCCGGTGGTCTCGCAGAGCGCGAGCATGTGGTTGAGGTGACGCACCTGGTTGCGCTTCGTCTCGGCGTCGCCGTCGTTTGACTCGATCATCTGCCGCTGCTGCACGACATCGGCGAGCCCGTAGGCCATCCACGCTTCCGCCGGGGCGCCGTCACGCCCGGCGCGGCCCGTCTCCTGGTAATACCCCTCGACCGACTTGGGCAGATCGATGTGCGCGACAAATCGCACGTCTGGCTTGTCGATGCCCATCCCAAACGCGATGGTGGCGACCACCACCACCCCCTCCTCACGCAGGAAGCGCGTCTGCGCGTTCAGACGCTGCTCGGCGGGGAGACCCGCGTGATACGCGACCGCGTCGACACCCGCGTCTCGCAACCAGGCCGCGGTTTGCTCGACCCGCTTCCGGCTCAGCGCGTAGACGATCCCAGCCTCCCCCGCGTGCCCGCGGGTCACGAAGTCGACCAGCTGCTGCCGGACCGTCCCCTTTGTCACGATGCGATACGTGATGTTTGGCCTGTCGAAGCTCGAAACGAAATGTCGGGCGCGGCCTAAATGCAATCGCTCGGTGATTTCGCGGTGCGTCTCGGGTGTCGCCGTCGCGGTCAGTGCGATGCGCGGCACCTCGGGCCACACCTCGGCGAGCGCGCCCAGGCGCAGGTAGTCGGGCCGAAAGTCATGCCCCCACTGCGAGACACAGTGCGCTTCGTCGATCGCGAACACGGCGATCTTTCCCTGCCGCAGAAAGTCAACGGTGCCCGGGGCGGAGAGCCGTTCGGGCGCGAGATACAGCAGGTCAAGCTCGCCCGCGAGGTAGGCCGCCTCGATGGCCTGCCGATCCGCCCCACTGATCGACGAGTTCAGAGCCGCCGCGCGCACGCCCGCGAGCCTGAGCGCCGCAACCTGATCGTGCATGAGTGCGACGAGGGGCGACAGCACGACACCCGTGCCCTCACGGCACAGAGCGGGGATCTGGAAGCAGATGGATTTGCCGCCTCCGGTGGGCATCAGCACCACCGCGTCTCCGCCCGCGATCATCTGGCGGATGATCGCTTCCTGCTCGCTGCGGAACGCGTCAAAACCGAAGACGTCGGCGAGTACGCGTGCCGGGTCAGCCGGGTGGGGCGCCGCGGTCATCTCGAGCTACACGCGGGGTTCGGAATCAGTGTTCCCCGCATCTGGCTGGGTGCCATCCGCGCCCCCAGCAGCAGCACCGCTCTGAGTAGAAGCCGCGGTATCGCGCTCGGCAACCTCCGCGGCGAGCGCCTCACCAATCTCGTGGCGGTATTTGCTGCGGCGAAGCCGACGCACCAGGTCGAAGCCGAGGAAAATGACGGCGAGTGCGAAGAGCGCCGTCACCGCGAAACCGATGACGCCCGGCGAGACGGAGGCCGGATCAAACTCGGCCTCCTCTTCGGCGAACAGTGCGATCATCGCGACCACGGTTGTCAGAACGCTCATGCCGTCTCCTCGTCAATCCCCTGAAACAGGTCTGCTTCAAACTCGCTTGTGGCAACGCGCGACGCAGCGAGTCGATAATCCTCGTAGGGCCAGGCCTCACGCTGGAGGTCATTCGGCCAGAAAAAGAAAAAACTGTCGGGCGGGATCTGGCTCGCGTGGGCGCGCAACGCCGCGTCTCGCTGATCAAAGAAACGGCCAACCTCGACCCGCGCGGTGACATCGCTGGGCCGTCTCCGAAAACGCTGCTCCATCTCCTCAAACTGGGCGATCAGCGGCGACTCGGGCTCACGCTCACGCAGCACCTCGTAGACGCGGGTCATGCGCTCAGTATTGAATATCGATTCGTAGTACAGCTTCTTGATGGCCCAGGGCTCACCGGCGTCGGGATACGACTCCGCGTCACCCGAGAGATCCCACGCGATCTTCGAAATCTCGTGGCACCTGATGTGGTCGGGGTGCGGGTAGCCACCCTGCTCGTTATAGGTGATCATCACGTGGGGGCGAAACTCGCGCACCAACCGCACGAGCGCCTCAGCCGAGACTTCTGCCGGCACATCGGCGAAGCTCCCCTGCGGAACCGCTACGCCCTCGGGCGGCAACCCCGAATCTTCGTAGCCCAGCCAACGATGCTGAAAGCCGATGATGTCGCGGGCGTGATCCATCTCAGAACGGCGCAGGCCGGCCAGATCGCGTCGACTCTTCGGGTCGCGCGCCACGAGCTCGTTGAGCACGTCGCCGCGCTCGCCGCCAGTGCAACTCACGATCAGCACCTCGGCACCCTGATCAAGATAGTGCGCATAGGTGGCTGCGCCCTTGCTCGATTCGTCGTCGGGATGCGCGTGCACCGCGATCAACCTCAGCGCCATTGCGGCCTCTCATCTGACTCCCGGGAGGGCCCGGTACGCTGGCGTAAGTCTCCACTCTACTGGCTTGACTTCGGAGGAACCCGTGACGCAGACGGCCGACCCGTCGGTGCCTACCCAGGCCGCTCAGACGACCCCCGAGTCGATCGACGAACGCTACGGTCGCGGACGACAGCGCGGCATCGACAAACGAGTGGGGTGGATCCTCGCGGGGGTGCTGCTCCTCAGCGGTCTCGCCGTGGTTCTCTTTGGGGGCTGGCAACAGACGAGCCAGGTCGAGTTTCGCGACCTCTCCTATTCGGTCGAGAGCGATCGCGAAGTGAGCGTCAGCTTTGAAGTCACCGCGCCCGCAGGTGCCGAACTCGCGTGCGCACTTGAGGCTCTCAGCCCCTCATTTGCGACAGTGGGCTGGAAGGTACTCGAGCTCGACCCCTCCGCCGATCGCACCCGCCGCTTCACTGAGATGCTCGTGGCGACATCCCCGGCGACCACCGGCATCGTGCGCTCGTGCTGGATTCGCGAAGACGGCGCAGCGGGCTAAGACGCGCCGCCTGCACTCGGTGCCGCCTCCAGACGAGACAGCCGACCGGCTGATAGTCTGTCGGGCAAGCCCCGGCACTGCTGGGGCATAGCTACATCTGCGGGAGATCCGCAGCAATGATAGATTCGCAGATTCGATGGAGGATCCAGCATGGAAGACAATCACACCTGGCTCACCCAAGAAGCCTACGACCGGCTCAAGGGCGAGCTTGACCACCTTTCCGGCCCCGGCCGACGAGACATCACCGCGCGCATCGAGGCCGCGCGGGAAGAGGGCGACCTCAAGGAGAACGGCGGATACCACGCCGCAAAAGACGAGCAGGGGAAGATGGAGGCGCGGATCCGCGATCTCCAAGAACTGTTGAAGCACGCTGTTGTGGCCGAGGCGCCGAAAAGCCGCGGAATCGTCGAGGTGGGCACGGTCATCACCGCGGAGATCATGGGCGACGAGGAGCGCTTCCTGCTCGGTAACCGCGAAATCGCCGACGGCGAGGGCATCGAGGTATACAGCGCTGAGAGCCCGCTCGGTTCCGCGATCCTGGGCCTGAAAGTCGGCGGCACCGCGAGCTACACCGCGCCGAACGGCAAAGAGATTGACGTGAAGATTCTCGGCGTCGACACCTACGCCGGCTGACGCGACGACACTCGAACGAGGGCGCCGGGTCAGCTGACTCGGCGCCCTCAGTCGTCAGTGCACAGCTGGCTAGCCCCGGCCAACGAAGTGATCCATTGACGAATACACCTTGAACACCCGGTCTGCGATGAGATCCCAGGCCCTCGTGGGGAGCACCCCACGTAGCGCCATGGCGAGCTTCACCGTCCACGGCCTGGCAACAACGGGCGTGCCCGACAACATGCCCGACCAGGCAGCCCGGACCGCGGCTTCTGGCCGCATAATGGGGGTCAAGAGGGGCCCCCGAGCACCCTGAAACATGCCGGTCGACACGTAGCTGGGCACGAACGTGGTGACGGCGACGTTGCCGGTGCCCGCGCGTTCAAGTTCGAGCCGCAGCGACTCGCTCCAGCCGATCATTGCCCACTTCGAGGCCGCGTAGACGCTCATGTTGGGGTTCGCGAGTGTTCCGGCTGCGGAGGCTATGTTCAGGATCCGCTTCGAGCGCGCGCGGTCGGCCATCATCGCGGGCAGAAGGGCCCGGGTGAGCCACATCGGGGCGAGCGTATTCACCCGCATGGTCGCCTCGATGTCACGTTCGGAATCATGCTCCCAGAACGGCACCCCGCGCACGATCCCCGCGTTGTTCACCAGGATGTCTGGCGTGCCGAGCTCAGCGAGGGTGCGCTCCGCTGCCTCGGCAACCTGGTTTCGGTCGGCGATGTCGACCGTGTAGCAACGCACCTTCGACCCCACAGCCTCGAGTTCTCGCGCAAGCTGTTCCATGGGTTCGGGGGTGAGATCCCACAGGGCGATCGCCGCGGCACCCTCGTCTGCGGCAAGCCTGGCATAGAGTTCACCCATGCCACGCGCGGCACCGGTGATGACGACGAACGCACCGGCGGCCGATCTGCTTCGCTTCGGGCCACGTGGCATCGGGCGATCCTTTCCTAGTAGCGCTCACCGAGGCGCACACGGTATCCCGCGTCGCGAAGCGCGCTGACGACCTCTTGCCCGTGCTCGGGGCCTCGGGTCTCGATGTGCAGCTCCAGCTCGACATCGCTGATGGGCAGCTCGGTGGCATGCCGTGTGTGAACGACCTCGACGACGTTGGCATTCTTGCTGGCGACGATACTCGCCGTACGCACAAGCTGCCCCGGAATGTCGGGCAAGAGGATGCGCAGTTTGAGATATCGCGAGGAGGCGGCGAGCCCGTGACCAATGACCCGTTGCAGCAACAGTGGATCGATGTTGCCGCCCGAGAGGATCGTCGCGGTGGGGCCCGACACCTGCACCCGGTTCATGAGGAGGGCGGCCACGCCCGCTGCACCTGCCGGCTCGACCACCAGCTTGGTGCGCTCCAGCAGCATCACGATCGCACGCGCGATGTCGTCATCACTCACCGTGACGACTTCATCGACGTACCGTTGCACCATTTGGAAGGTCAGATCGCCGGGCCTCGCGACGGCGATCCCGTCAGCGATGGTCGGGCTGGTCTGGATGCTCACGGGCTCACCAGCCTCAAGTGACGGGCCAAATGAGGCGGCATTCTCGGCCTGTACCCCCACGATGCGAATGCTTCGCCCATCGCGCTCGGCGATCAGTTTCGCCGCAGCGGCGACGCCGGAAATCAGTCCGCCGCCGCCGATCGGCACAACGATGGTCTCTATTTCCGGGGCCGCCTCGAGCATCTCGAGTGCCACGGTGCCCTGCCCGAGGATCACCGAGGGGTGATCAAAGGGCGCAATGAACATCGCACCGGACTCTGCCACGAACTCGCGCGCGGCTGCCAAGGTGGCATCGAAGTTGTCGCCAATCAGGTGCACCTCGGCGCCGTACCGACGCGTCGCCTGCAGCTTGGGGAGCGCCACTCCGAGCGGCATGAAGATGGTTGCCTGAATGCCGAGCTCGCGTGCGGCGAAGGCCACACCCTGCGCGTGGTTGCCGGCGGAAGCCGCCACGACCCCCCGAGAACGCTCTTCGGGGCTCAACTGCCGAAGTCGGTTGTAGGCCCCCCGCAGCTTGTAGGCACCGGTGCGCTGGAGGTTTTCGCACTTCAGATAGACCTTCGGCACTCCCAGAATCTCGGCCAGATAGCGGGACGACTCCAAAGGCGTGACGCGGGCCACACGGTGCACGATGTCGAGTGTGTCTTCGAACTCCGACAGGGTCGGCGGCACGAATGACTCGGTCTCGGGCGAAACCACGACCTGCTCGGTCATACTTTTCCTTCCTTGCGCGTGATCCGCGCAACGTTACGGGCCCGGTGTTTGGCTTCCCGCGAACGTTTATCGTGGTGGAGAAAGCTGGCGACCGGCGTGTCATCCGGATCCCACTTTCGAGCCATGAGCGTGTTTACGATGGCGCTTGCTGATGCCGCGATCGGCACCGCAAAGAGTGCACCGGGAATGCCCGCCAGCAGGGCGCCCGCAGAGACCGCCAGCACGACCCCGAGCGGGTGCACCCGAACCGCGTTGCCCATCACGAGCGGCTGCAGCACATGCCCCTCGATCTGGTTCACGAGGATGACCACGCCGAGCATGAGCAACGCGTTGACCGGGCCGTTGTACACGAGTGCGATAAACGTGGCCAGAAGCCCGGTGGTGATGGCACCCAGAAAGGGTATGAACGACCCCAGAAAGACGAGGATGGCGATCGGGATCGGGAGCGGCACTCCAAGAATCAGCGCACCCAGGCCGATCCCCACCGCGTCGACAAAGGCGACGAAAATCTGAACGCGCACGTACTGACCCACTGAGATCCACCCGGCGAGGCCGGCCGAGTGCACCGGCGCGTGGGCGCTCCTCGGGAGGAACCCGAGCACCCAAAACCAAATTCTCTTGCCATCGATCAGGAGGAAAATAAGGGAGAAAAGTGCCAGCAGAGAACCGGTGATGAGTTGTCCTGCAGTGGTCGTCACCGCGAGAGCGCCACTCCAAATCTCATCTTGGTGGGTTTCGATGGTGTTCACCAGCTGACCGATGAAGCCATTGACCTGCTCGGCCGAAAGGCCGAACGGTGCCGATTCGATCCACTTCAGAAAGTCATTCCACGCGATGCTGGATCGCCGAGCCACATCGCCAAACCCGCCACGCAGTTGACTGACGATCAGCCAGACGAGCGCCGTCACCGCGAGCAGGAACGCGAGAAGCGCGGTCACCACCCCTGCCCAGCGGGGCCAGCCGCGCTTGACGAACAGGCTCACAATGGGCTGCAACAGGGCGGTGAGGAGGATCGCGACCATGACCGGCACAACCAACACTCGCACCTGCACGATGAGCCACAACAGTGCAGCGATCGCGGCTCCGATAATGATGAGTCGCCATGACCACGCCGCGGCAACGCGCACCCCGAGCGGCAGCTCGGTCTCCGCGCTCACTTGTCGGCTTTGCTCTTCCACGGATTCATCCTAGCGATGGGGCGCATGCCGCCGTGTGTGGCGCCGACTACCGCAGCTTTCCGAGCCACCCACGCACGAGCGCCTCCTTTGCTCGGGTGAACGGTGGCATCACCGTCGGGCCGAGGGTGTCGGGATGCAGCGACTTCGCGAGCACCGCCTTCTCGTGGCTGAACGTGAGAAAGGATCGCTCGCCGTGATAGGCGCCCTGGCCGCTTGGCCCCACCCCGCCAAACGGGAGATCGGGCACGGTGAGGTGCATGATCGGCGCATTGAACGTGAGCGCACCGGAGCTCGTCTCTCGCTCCCACCGTGCGCGCACCGACCTGTCGTCGCTGAACACGTAGGCCGCAAGCGGCTTGTCTCGACCGCTCACGAACTCCAGCGCGTCGTCAATGCCGGATACCTCAACCAGCGGCAGAATCGGCCCGAAGATCTCATCGCGCATCACGGCCGAGTCGCGTGCGACTCCCGCGAGCACGGTCGGTTCGATGAAGCGCTCGGATGCGTCACTTCCGCCACCCGCCACGACGGTTCCGTCGGCGAGATACCCGACGAGCCTCGCGAACTGCGCATCATTCACGATCCGACCGTAGTCGGGGTTGCGCTGCACGGCGTTGCCATACAGCGAGTGGATCGCGTCGGCCAGGTGCGGAGCGAGCCGTGCGAGCACCTCGCGCGTGCCCAACACGTAGTCGGGTGCGACGCAGGTCTGGCCCGCGTTCAGGTACTTTGCCCAGACGATCCGCTTTGCCGCGTCGGCAGGTGCCACGGTCTCGTCGATGTAGACCGGTGACTTTCCGCCAAGTTCGAGGGTGATCGGGGTGAGGTGTTCCGCAGCCGCCCGGGCGACGATGCGGCCGACTCTGCCGTTGCCCGTGTAAAAGATGTGATCAAACCGCTCTGCAAGCAGCGCGGTGGTCTCGGGCACCCCGCCCTCGACGATCGCGAGCGCGCGCCGGTCGAGGTACCCGGGTATGAGCCTCGCCAGGGTGGCACTCGTGGCTGGCGCGAGTTCGCTCGGCTTTACAATCGCCGCGTTGCCGGCGGCGAGTGCACCCACTAGCGGCGACAGCGCGAGCATGAGCGGATAGTTCCACGGGGCGATGATCAGTGCGACACCCAGGGGCTCCGCCACGATACGAGCGGTCGCCGGCTGGAGCGCGAGCGGCGCCGCAACGCGGCGCGGCTTGATCCACTGTGAGAGGTGCGCGAGGGTGTGATCGATCTCACCCACCAAGAACCCAATCTCGGTAAGCTGCGATTCGACACCGGACTTGCCCAGGTCTGCGTGCAACGAGGCCTCGAACTCGCCCTCGTGCCGAATGAGCATGCTCCGCAAGGCGAGAAGCTGTTTCCTGCGCCACGCCTCCGGCCTCGTCACACCCTGCGCGAAGGAGTGGCGCACCCCAGCGACGATGGTGGTGATCGCTGATTCGGTGACGTGAGACTCGGGCATGCTCACAACCTAACCGTGCAGGGCAGGCACGATCAAATAGATACCAAAAAGTACGCCAGCAGCGGAGAGCGCGAAGCAGGTATAGGCGGCGATGGTGGCCCAGCGCGGGCGACCCAGCGGATCAACGTCGTCGTCTTCATCGTCGCGCGGGGCGCTCGGCACCGGCCCGGCCTCAACGCGCGGGGGTGTGGCGAGGAAACGAATACCCAGTGAGTACAGTGCCACGAGCGTGATCGCTGAGGCGATCGACGCGACAAAGACGATGACAAACGACATCCAGTCGATCACGAGCGAGCCCCCTTCTTGCGCCCGATGTGCACCGCGCGGCCCGCCCGGTTGACGTCTGGCACGGCAATCGCATTGGAGTGATCAACCCGATTGCGTCGGGAACGCCAAAAGATAAACAGGATGAATCCGAAGCCGAGCACGGAATCGATGACGATGCCCACGGTGCCGAGGTGCGCGATGACGGCCGCGAGGGCACCCACCGCACCTGCGGCCGGCAGCGTGAAGAGCCACCCAGTGGCGATCCGGCCCACGGTTCCCCAACGCACGCTTGACCGCCGACGCCCCAGGCCCGAGCCGATCACCGATCCGGAGGCGACCTGGGTGGTCGAAAGCGCAAAACCCAGGTGGGTGGAGGCGAGAATCGTCGCCGCGGTGCTGGTCTCTGCGGCGAAGCCCTGAGCCGGCTTGACCTGGGTCAGACCGGCGCCCATCGTGCGGATGATGCGCCACCCGCCGGAGTAGGTGCCGATCGCGATGGCGAGGGCGCAGGCGACGATCACCCAGAGTTGTGGCCCGCTGCCCGGCGCTTGCAGGTTCGCGGCGACCAGCGTCAGCGTGATGACGCCCATGGTCTTCTGCGCGTCATTGGTGCCGTGCGCGAGCGCGATGAGCGACGACGAGGCGACCTGGGCGTGGCGGAACCGACCGCGACCGTCCTTACGACCGTCGTGACGGCGAGTGATCGCGTAGGCGACCTTCGTCGCCGTGAAGGCCACCACCCCGGCGGTCAGCGGTGCCGCCACCATGGGGATGAGAATCTTCGAGAGCAGCACCCCACCGTTGATCGCTTCGATTCCGGCACCGACCAACGCGGCACCGATGAGGCCACCAAACAGCGCATGGGAGGAACTCGACGGCAGTCCGTACAGCCAGGTGAGGAGGTTCCAAATGATCGCCCCAATGAGCCCCGCAAAGATCATCTCAGGCGTGATGAGCACTCCGCCGTCGCCCTCGTTGATCAGCCCGCCCGAAATCGTTTTCGCAACCTCAGTCGAGAGAAACGCGCCAATGAGGTTGAGGATCGCCGCGATGAGCACTGCGGTCTTCGGCTTGAGCGCTCCCGTGGCAATCGGGGTGGCCATGGCGTTCGCCGTGTCGTGGAAGCCGTTGGTGAAGTCAAAGAAGAGTGCGAGCACGATGACGAGCAACACGATCAGAGTGAGGTCCACCGGCGTCTTTCGTTCGAGAGTTTGCTTCGTGGCGCACACCTGCTGGCCACGAAGGATTCACCCAAAGTTCACTAGCGCGCGCGTGCAGTTTATGCTGACATCTCGCCGCGGCAAGGTCAAGTCGAGCTGGGTGTTTTGCTCCGAAGCTTTCCTCCCCATTTCGCCGGGTACACTCAATCACGGCATTCTCGCGTGCGCCAGCCGCGATGTAGCCCGACCAGGAGGACTCCATGAGCACCGATTTCGTGCCCGAAGCTGGACAGATCACCATGTTCTCAACCGAGTGGTGTGGGTACTGCAAGCGCCTCAAGAAGATGCTCGATGCCGAAGGGATCGGCTACACCGAAATCGACGTTGAGGAGGTGCCCGGCACCGCGGAACTCGTCGAGGCCATTAATGGAGGTAACCGCACGGTGCCCACCGTGCTCTTTCCCGACGGCACCGCGGCAACGAACCCTTCGCTCAACGAAGTGAAGCAGCGCCTCACCGCCTAGCCCGCGAGGAGCGAGCCTTCGGGAGCGCGCCGCCCGAGGCGATCTGGCTGAGGCGGGCCGCCCGACGCAAGTACCGGCGGTTACCGTAGGCCGAGCTCCCCGCGCAGAACGTGCATGAGTGCGAGCATCTGCACCGATTCCTCTTCTTCACGCTTCGCCTCGGCACCGTCGAGCGCGCGTGCAGCCAGGCCCGCCTTGGTGTCGATCAGTTCGGCGATCTTCGCGTCGATCGTCTGCGCGGCAACGATACGCCAGGCGGTGACCGGCTCTTCCTGGCCGATGCGGTGCACACGGTCGATCGCCTGCGTCTGCTCGGCGTCCGTCCAACTCAGCTCCGCGAGCACAACATCTGACGCGGCCTGCAGGTTCACGCCGACGCCCGCCGCGGTCAGCGAGCACACCGCAACGGCAACCTCGGGGTCGCTGTTGAACGCGTCGATCTGGGCCTGCCGAAATGTCGCCGTCTGGTCGCCACGGATCGAGATCGTCTTCAGACCGCGATCGGCGAAGGCGGCCTCGGCGCGATCCATCACGTCGATGTGCTTCGCAAAGAAGACCACTTTCCCGACGGAGCGCGCGAGTTGCGCAGCGTAGTCTGCCGCAAGGCCGGCCTTCGCCTGGCCGATCTGACGCACCATGGTGAAGACATTGAGGCCCGTTGCCTGCGCGGTCGAATCCTCAAGCTCCTGGGCAGAGGCCATCCGGATGACGGCCTCGTCGCTGAGGTCGCGGCCGAGCTTACCCGCCTTAATGCGAGCGAAGCGATCCATGAGCTTTGTGGCCAACTGACGCTCGGCTTCGCGGATACCGCGACCCAAATCATCGTCAAGCTCGACCGGCAGGTCAACCACACGCTTGGCGGGCAGATCCGCCGCGACATCAATCTTGCGGCGGCGCACAATGCCGAGATCGATCACGGTCTGCCTGGCCGCCGGGTAGAAGGCCGAATCTGCGGGCGTATACCCGTTCGATTCAAGGGCCGACAGCAGCTCAGGGCCCGGCTTTTCCGCATCGGTCCAGCCGAGAAAGCGCCAGATTGCCCGGAAGTCATCGATGTCGTTGATCAGCGGGGTGCCGGTCAGAGCAAGCAGCAGCGGGCGCCCGCCGGGAACTCGGTCACGGATCCGATCCGCCAGCGCGAGCACGTTGCGCGAACGCTGCGACTGCACGTTCTTGATCATGTGCGCCTCGTCGACGACCATGCCTTTGAACCCAAAGCGTGAGATCCAGTTGAGGTGTCGGTCGAGGATGTCGTAGTTCACCACAAACACGTCGGCAAACGCGTCAATATCTGCGCCGTCGCCGTGAATCACGGTAACCCGACGCTGCGGGGTCCAGCGTTCCACCTCGCGGGCCCAGTTCATCTTCACGACGTTCGGCACGACGACGAGCAGCGGGTAGGCATCGGCAACCGAGGCTGCGATCACCGACTGTGCCGTCTTTCCCAGGCCAGGCTCGTCGGCCAGGAGAAAACTGCGGTGGCCGTCGCGCACGCTCGCGAGGAACCTCGCCTGGTGCGGCATAAGTTCAAGACCCTTGGGTGCCAGCCGGTCGGGCACGGGCGCCTCGGGCAGATCCATACAGGCGGATCCGCCGCCGCCCTGCTCAAATGACTTCAACAGCGGTGAGAGCAATTCCCAGTTGGCGAGTCGCACCACGGGTGTCGGGGTGTGCGTGCGCGAGAGATCCGGCGCGAGAAACGGCTGCGACAGCAGTCGGGAGTCAACCCCGGGAGGTTCAACCTGCCGCTCTGCGAGTTCGGGCGGCACGTACGTAGCCACGGGCTCGGGCTCGATCACCAGCTGAGGCAGGTCGATGCCGGCCTGTTCCATCATCTTCCGCTTCAGCGCGCGAGTGGCCTCGGTGATCGGGGCGGCCGGCTCGAGCATCGTGATGAGCGAGGTGTCGCGCGCGGCGGTCTTCGCGAGGATCGAGGCAACACCGTCAAGCCGCTTGAGCGTCTCGGCGCGCTCTGCGTCGCTAAGACCCTCTTCGGTCTTCACTCGCGCGCGCTCCTCGCGCATGAGCAACGCAATAACGTGAAACTTCGTACGATTCGCCGGGGTGGCCTTGCCACGCTGGGCCGATGCCTCGACCTCGCGCACGGCGCGAGCGAGGAGCGGGATGAGCCCGGCGTTATTGGTGTGGCGTTTGCGCGCGGTGCCCTTGCCTGAGCTCTTGGACTTACCCGAACGCGTGGCAGTGGTGGATGCCATGGATCTCCTGATCAGCGAAAACGCACACCCTCAGAGTGGAGGGATGCGCGGCCACCCGAGGTTCTCGGCCTGATGACGTGCATTGCACGGCGGCGGGGGGAACTCACGCGGGTGAAACCAAGCCTAATTCTAGCAGTCGCCGGGATCCGCCCGCTGACAACCCGCCAACAACGGCGCAGCCCAGTTAGTGCATTGCCAGAATCTCACGAGTCGCACGCACGTCTTCCTCGATTTGAGCGACGAGCGCTTCAACCCCCGAGTAGGCAACCATGCCGCGAAGACGCTCGACGAACTGCATCTCGATCCGCTTTCCGTAGAGATCGCCGGTAAAATCGATCAGGAAGGCTTCGACTCGGGGCGAACCCTCGGGTTCAAAGGTGAGGTTCACTCCGACCGAGATTGCGGCCGGGTGACGCACCCCGTCAACGATCGCCCAACCGGCGAACACGCCGTCGATGGGCAGCAGGCCCTCAACCTCGCCGCCCAGATTCGCGGTCGGGAAGCCGAGGTCTCGACCCCGCGCGTCTCCGTGCACAACCTCGCCGCGCACTGACATCGGGCGACCCATCATCCGAGCGGCACGTGCGACATCGCCGGCGATGATCGCCTCCCGAACACGGGACGAAGATACTCGACCGACCTCCTCGTCTTCGACCTGGTCGATGACCTCGACGACAAAACCGAGCTTGGTGCTCATTTCTTCCAGCAGTGCGACATCTCCCGCGCCGCCACGCCCGAACCTGAAATCGGCCCCGACGCAGAGGTACTTCACATGGAGGCGTTGCACGAGCACCTCGGTCACGAAATCTTCGGCCGACAGCGCGGCGAGTGCGGCGTCGAAGGGCACCATCACACAGGCGGTCACTCCGGCGGCGGCCAGCGCGTCAAGTCGCTGCGCGCGGCTCATGATGGGGGCCGGGCAAAGTTCGGGTTTCAGAAAGCTCAGCGGGTTATTCGCGAAGGTGAAGACCAGTGGATCAAGCCCTCGCTCCGCGGCAGCTTCCCCTGTGCGCGCGAGGAGCGCGCGGTGGCCCCGATGTACTCCATCGAACTTCCCAATGGCGACGGCGCTGCCGTTTGCAAACGCGTCTGCGGAGATCTCGTCGACGGTCGTGTAGATCTGCATCAGTATTGACACTCCGATTCACTTGCAGACGTGCGGTCGGGTTCGACCAGGCCTCGCGCATCGCGCCGCAGCCAAATCATGCCCAGTACCGGAAGCACGAGCGGGATCCAGAAGTAGTTCATGCCAAAGAACGACCACACCGAGTCGTGCGCGAACCACTCTGGAATGACCAGGCTCAGCGTGCCCACAATGATCACCCCGACGAACTCAAAGATGAGGGCCGCCCAGGCCACGGTACGCCAGTGGCCCGTGCGCTGCGTGAGGGCGATGGTGGCGATGATGTACACGACACCTGATGCCAGCGACAGGCTGTAGGCGACCGGTGCCTCGTCGAACTTCGCGACGATCTGATAGATCGCGCGCAGCGTCGCGGCGAGTGCGAGGATCAAGTACACGGTGATGAGCACCCGACCGAGGCCGTCGGTGCGCGGCTGGGCGGCTCGCTGAGCGTCAGTCACCCCACTGCGTTCGAAATTTGGCACGCCTACAAGCTTACCGCGGCGAGTTTAGCCCCAGATCACCAGCATGCGAAAGACCATCACCGCGACCGATACCTGCATGACCGCAAGCACGAGGTTCGCGGTGCGCTTTCGATCGATCAGGGCCCAGATGCCGACCCCAAACGGTAGTGCGGCCGCGGTGATCAGATACATCCAGAATTCCAGTGGATCGCCCACCGCCGGGTTGCCCGAGAACGGGGCCACGATCGAGACCACCATCTGCGCGAGCAAAAGCACCCCGAGCAGGAGGGTGGCTCCGAGCGTGTAGTCGTTGGGGCCGCCCTTGCGCGCGAACACCCAGAGGCTTACGATCGCGCCGCTCACGCCCACCACCATCTGCGCGACAGCGAACCACAGAATCATGCTGAGGTCTCCGAGGCCTCCGCGGTCGTCGATGCGTCGGTGGACTCTGGAGCACGGGGCGCCTCTGAGGCCTGAGGTATCGCTGGAGTCTCAGGGGTCTCAGGCACCTCAATGGTCGCCGGAGGGAAGTTTGTGACGACTCGGGTGCGTCCGCGTTCGACCTTCACTAAGCCCACAAGCCTGCCGTCTTCGGCGATTGCCGCGGCGAGCGGCGTGTTCTCGCACTGCCCGTGCGGCAGGTCGAGTCGTTTCCCGTGCCCCAGGTCGATCTCTTGCTGGGGGGTCAGTCGCAGCACCGGAAAGAGCCTGGCGGCCACATCGGTCGGGGTGAGCAGCGCCTCGCGCCCAATGCCGCCGTCGGCGAGCGCTTCGTTCGATGCTGCCTGATCCACTGTGAAGGGACCCACCGCGGTACGCCGCAGCGCCGTCAGGTGTCCACCCACGTCGAGAGCGGCACCGAGGTCACGTGCCAGCGCGCGCACGTAGGTGCCCGAGCTGCAGCGCACCGTGGCATCGATCTCGAGCACATCGATCTCGTGACCATCCTCGTCTCGAATGGTCAGCATGCGGGGCTCACCGATCGAGAATTCGTGAATCGTGACAGGGCGCTTCGTCAGTTCAACCTGCTCGCCCGCGCGCACCCGATCGTAGGCGCGCCTGCCGTCGACCTTGATGGCGCTGACAGCGCTCGGCTTCTGCTTGATGTCACCGGTGAGGGCCGCGACGGCCTCGTGCAGCCAGACCGGGTGCCGCGCGAGCTCCGCGATATGTCCGGGCTCGGCGACTCGCGCCGTTTCGCCTTCTCGATCGTCGGTGACCGTGGAGTAGCCGAGACGAATGGTGGTGAGGTAGGTCTTGTCGAGGCCCACAAGGTGCGTGAGGAGCCGGGTCGCGGGGCCCGCGCCCAGCAAAAGCAAGCCCGTCGCCATCGGGTCGAGGGTGCCGGCGTGGCCAACCTTCCGGGTGCCCAGCGCTCGCCGCGCTTTGGCGACCACGTCGTGGCTTGTCCAGCCTTCGGCCTTGTCAACGAGAAGGATGCCGTTCGGTGTGTGTTCCATTTGTCTCAGCCTACTTTGTATCAGTGTGAGAACTCACTCGCTCACTACACTGGGCGCGTGAGCGAACGTGTGATGGATCAGGACGGCAGGCCGGTGAGGGAACGATTCTCGGGGCTTGCCGAGGCGCTCGGGGCCTGGTTCGCACGCGAGGCCCGCCCGCTTCCCTGGCGTGGCGCGGGGGTCGCCCCCTGGTACGTGCTGGTCTCCGAGTTCATGCTGCAGCAGACTCAGGTCGACCGGGTGGTGCCGCGGTATCTCGCGTGGGTCGAACGCTGGCCGGTTCCCTCCCGCCTTGCCGCCGAGGCACCGGGCGAGGCGGTGCGGGCGTGGGATCGGCTCGGCTACCCTCGCCGCGCCCTCTGGCTCCACCGCGCTGCCAGCGAGATCGCCACCCAGCACGACGATGCGGTTCCACGCGACCTCGACACCCTCCTGGGCCTGACCGGCGTGGGGCCCTATACCGCCCGCGCGGTCGCCGTATTTGCGTTTGGCGAGCGGCATCCGGTAGTCGACACCAATACCCGGCGCGTGCTTGCTCGCGTCGTGCACGGACGGGCCGCCGCCGGTATGCCGCGTGCCGGTGATCTCGACGATATGGCCGCGCTGCTCCCCGAGGCACCGGCCGAGGCGCAAGTCTTTAACGCCGCCGCGATGGAGCTTGGGGCGACCGTGTGCACCGCCCGGTCGCCCCGCTGCGCCGAATGCCCGGTGGCGGCCTGGTGCGAGTGGCGCGGGGCTGGCTACCCAGCAAACGCGCCTGAGCGGCGACCCAAACAGGCCGCCTTCGCTGGCAGCGACCGGCAAACTCGGGGGCGGATCATGGCGCTGCTGCGCAGCGCCAGCGAACCCGTGCCGCGAGGTGACGCGCTCGACGCAATGGTTACTGAGTCGGCGCGTGATCCACTGCAGGCTGAGCGAGCGCTCGACTCACTACTCAGCGATGGACTCCTCGTGGAGTTCGACGGTCGGCTGCGACTGCCCTAGTCGCGTTCCTCGTCTTCTTCGAGCTCTTCTTCGTCAAGGCCGTCCTCGTCTTCGTCGTCAAACTCATCGTCGACCTCGTCGAGTGCCTCGAGGGCTTCCTCCTCGAGGTCGTCGCCGTCTGCGTCAGCCTCCGCGTCGCGGGGTTTCTGATAGGGATCGGGATCACCGGCATACTGGGCGGTTGCGGCCAGTGCCTTCGCCTCATCGTCGCGGCGTCGCGCCTCGGCCAGCAGCTCGCTCAGGTGCTCGGCGCTCTCAGGTAACTCGTCGTGAATGAACTCCAGCGTAGGAGTTAAACGCGTGCCCAGCTGCTTCCCGACCTCGGTGCGCAACATGCCCGTCGCGGCCTTCAACGCGGCGGCAGAGTCTGCCTGCTCCTCTTCCGTGCCGTACACGGTGTAGAAGATGCTCGCGTGCTGCAGGTCACCCGTGACACGCACATCGGTGATGGTCACGAAACCCAATCTGGGGTCACGGAGACCCTTTTCGAGCCTACGCGCGATGATCTGCTGGATCCGCTCTGAGACCTTGCCTGCCCTGGGATTACTCATGCCTTCAGACTACCGCGCTTCGCTCTCCCGAGGGGGTGCACGCGTGCCACCTCCAAGATCGCCACCGCGCCGTTGTGCCCGGACCGTCTGCACTCCACTAGAGTCAGAAATTGCACACCATACAAGATTGGATTTTTCTTAATGACAACACCTCCCGCGGCTTCTACCGCCCCGTACGGCAACCCCGGCCCGGGCGAACCCTACGACGGCGCGACATCGCCCAGCGTTCTGAACCGCCCGCTTTACGGCGCAACATTCGGGCAGGCAATCTCGCGGTTCTTCAAGAACTACGCGACGTTCTCCGGGCGCGCCTCGCGCAGCGAGTACTGGATGCTCACGCTCTTCATGGTCATCGTCTCGGCAGTCTTCGGTGCGCTCATCGGCATCGTCACGGCCACCGCCGGTGTCACCGAAGACGGCACGGCTGAACTCCCCGGCTCCGCGATCGCGCTCATCGTCGTACTGAGCTTGTTTGGGCTCGCGACGCTCGTCCCGTCGATCTCGTTGCAGTGGCGTCGACTCCACGACGTCAACCTGGCTGGCCCGTTCTTCTTCCTGTCGTTTATTCCGTCAGTCGGGTCGCTCATTGTGCTCATTCTGTCGCTTCTGCCACCGAAGCCTGAGGGTCGGCGCTTCGACAAGTAATCTCCGCACAGTCGCAGACGACGCAGGGGGTGGGTCCGATCCGGACCCACCCCCTGCGTCGTCTGTCACGCTGAACCGTTACGCGCGCGGCTTCTCCACCATCTCGGTGGTCTCGATCTCGTCACCGATCTGAATGTCGTTGAACTTGCCGAGGCCGATGCCACACTCGAAGTCAGTCCTGACCTCGGTGACGTCATCCTTGAAGCGGCGGAGCGACTCGATGGCCAGGCCATCGGCAATCACCACACCGTCGCGAATCACGCGCGCCTTCGCGTTACGCGTGATGGTGCCATTGCGCACAATGACGCCTGCGATGTTGCCGATCTTGGAGGAACGGAACACCTCGCGGATCTCGGCCACACCCGAACGAATCTCTTCGTACTCAGGCTTGAGCATGCCTGTGAGGGACTGCTCAATGTCGTCGATCGCGTTGTAGATGACGTTGTAGAAGCGGATGTCGATCCCCTCGCGCGCTGCACGCTCGCGGGCCTTGACATCGGGACGCACATTGAAGCCGATGACGATCGCGTTGTCAATCGTCGCCAGGTCAACGTCGCTCTCGGTGATCGCGCCCACACCGCGGTGCAGGATGCGAAGCTGCACCGAATCGTCAACCTCGATCTTCATGAGCGACTCTTCCAGCGCCTCAACGGCACCAGACACGTCACCCTTGATGATGAGGTTGAGGGACTCGACCTTGCCATCCTCCAGCGCCTTGGTGAAGTCCTCAAGGCTGATACGCTTGCGCGCCTTCGCCAGGAGGGCGTTGCGCTCAGCAGCCTCACGCTTCTCAGCGATCTGGCGCGCGGTGCGATCCTCACCGACGACAATGAAGTTGTCGCCAGCACGCGGAACACTCGACAAGCCCTGAACAAGCACGGGGCGAGAAGGCAGGGCCTCTGCAACCGCGTCGCCGTTCTCATCGAGCATGGCACGCACACGGCCATATGCCGTGCCCGCCACGATCGCGTCGCCCACGCGCAGAGTACCCGACTGAATGAGCACGGTAGCAACCGCACCGCGACCCTTGTCGAGCTTGGCCTCGATGGCAACACCGCGGGCGTGCTTGTTGGGGTTCGCGCGCAGGTCGAGCCCGGCATCTGCGGTCAACAGCACCGCGTCGAGCAACTCGGAAATACCGATCTCACTCTTTGCCGAGACGTCGACGAACATGACATCGCCGCCATACTCCTCGGCAACCAGCCCGAACTCAGTCAGCTGCTGACGTACCTTCTGCGGATTGGCATCTTCCTTATCGATCTTGTTTACCGCGACCACAATTGGCACGTTGGCCGCCTGTGCGTGGTTCAAAGCCTCGATGGTCTGCGGCATGATGCCGTCATCAGCCGCAACCACGAGGATCGCGATGTCGGTGACCTGTGCGCCACGAGCACGCATGGCGGTGAACGCCTCGTGACCCGGGGTATCGATAAACGTCAGCGCACGATCCACACCATCGTGCTCGGTGTGCACCTGGTAAGCACCGATGTGCTGGGTGATGCCACCGGCCTCGCCGCCGCCCACGTTCGCCTTGCGGATCGCGTCGAGCAAGCGGGTCTTACCGTGATCGACGTGACCCATGACAGTGACGACTGGAGGACGGATGACGAGCACATCGTCGCCCTCTTCCTCGAGCTCGCTCTCGATATCGATATCGAAGCCCTCGAGCAGTTCGCGGTCTTCGTCTTCGGGCGAGACAACTTGGATGCGGTAACCCAGTTCCTCACCGAGGACCTGGAACGTTGCCTCATCGAGCGACTCGGTCGCGGTAGCCATCTCACCCAGGTGAAAGAGCACGGTGACAAGGTTCGAGGCACTGGTGCCAATCTTGTCGGCAAAGTCGCTGAGCGACGCGCCACGGCGCAGTCGTACCGCGGTCGTTCCGTCACCGCGGGGTACGCTCACGCCGCCAAGCGACGGGGCCTCCCGCAGTTCGAATTCTGCCCGTTTCGCCCGCTTCGACTTCCGTGCCTTGTTCTTGGAGCCACCACGGCCGAACGCGCCGGCGGTGCCAGCACCGCGGCCTCCACGGCCTCGACCCGCAAACCCACCGGCGGGTGGACGTGGCGGGCCAAAGCCTGAGCCCCCACCGGGTGCGGCACCACCGGCACCGGCACCTTGACGGCCGGGACCACCCGGACGCGCACCGGCACCACCCGGACGGCCTGGACCACCTGGACGAGCACCAGCTGCACCGGGAGCCGGACGAGGGGTCGGACGCGGAATATTCCCCGGGTTCGGGCCCTTCCGGCCCATGCCCTGAGCGGGAGCGAACGGGTTATTGCCCGGACGCGGTGGGCGAGGAATGCCCATACCCTGGCTGGTTGCGAACGGGTTGTTACCCGGACGCGGACCACCGGGTTTGGGTCCTGGCTTCGAGCCAGAGGGCTTTGCGGCCGCGGGCTTTGCAGCATCGGTCGCGGCGCCCTCTGCCTGAGGTGCTTCGGCCGCATCTGATGCTGCCGCGGGCGTTGTGGGCGCGGAAGGCGCCGAGGACTTCTTCGCAGCGGGGCGCGAAGGGGCTGGCTTCTCCGGTGCGCCCTGCTGAACCGGCGCCGGAGCTGGCGCTTCGACTGGTGCCGGCGGCGCCGACGGAGCCGGGGGCTTCGGGCCGGGCTTTGCAGCCGAGGGCCGGGCGCCGGGGCGAGGTGCGCTCGTCGCGGGCTTTGTCGCTCCTGCGGCCTCCTCAGCCTTGGGGCTTGCGACGCCCTCTGCCTGAAGCGCTGCCTTGACCTTGCGCGCGACTGGCGGCGCAACGGCCGACGAACTCGCCTTGACGAATTCGCCCATATCTTTCAGCTTGGCCAGAACGACCTTGCTATCTACACCGAGCTCTGCAGCTATCTCGTGTACGCGTGGGTTTGCCACTTTTCTCCTGTCTGGGTTCACGCCCCAGACAGGCGAGAACCATAATTATCGGACGGGCCTCATTGTGAGCCGCTCATTAGTTGTCCATGAGTGTTTCTAGCCTGTTCTCTAAGGGGCCAGGATCAGGTTTCCCTGATGCCTTCAATGCACGCACGAAGGCTCCGCGCGACACCGCTAGTTCAAGACACTGCGGAGTGGGATGTACCCACGCTCCGCGCCCGGGGAGTACCGCACGCTCGTCGAAATTCAATCGACCCTCGCGCAACACGACCCGGAACAACTCGCTGCGGGACGCCTTTCGGCGGCACGCAACACACGTTCGAACCGGAATCATCTTACCAGCTTCCTCTGTGATCGTTCCCCGGGCGTGTCGTTGTGGGAGTTCAGTCGGATTCCATAACGGAATCCGGCTGAATGTCGAAACTCCGGACATCCTCCGTCACGCTAGTGAGCGCTCCGCAGGATGCGCGAAGATCGACCTCCAATCAGTCGGATTCCATAACGGAATCCGGCTGAATGTCGAAACTCCGGACATCCTCCGTCACGCTAGTGAGCGCTCCGCAGGATGCGCGATGATCGACCTCCAATCAGTCGGATTCCATAACGGAATCCGGCTGAATGTCGATCTTCGCGCCCGTGAGCTTCGCGGCGAGGCGAGCGTTCTGGCCCTCCTTGCCGATGGCCAGTGAGAGCTGGAAGTCGGGAACCAGCGCGCGCACCTGCTTCAACGACTCGTTCAGCATGAAGACATCGGTCACTTTGGAAGGTGACAGCGCGTTCGCGACAAACGTCGGGAGGTCGGGTGAGTAGTCGACGATGTCGATCTTCTCTTCGCCCAGTTCGCTCATGACAGCGCGCACACGTCGGCCCATCTCGCCGATGCACGTGCCCTTAGCGTTGATACCCTGCTGATGCGCCCGCACGGCAACCTTTGTGCGGTGGCCGGCTTCACGGGCGAGAGCGACGATCTCAACGATGCCGGCGGAGAGTTCGGGAACCTCAAGTTCGAACAGTCGACGCACCAGGCCTGGGTGCGTGCGCGAGACGGTCACCTGCGGACCCTTGAGGCCCTTGGAAACGCTGGTGACATACACCCGAAGACGCGTGCCGTGACTGTAGTCCTCGCCGGGTATCTGCTCCTCGGGTGGCAGGATCGCCTCAAGGTCTCCGAGGTCGATGTGCACCATGCGCGGGTTTGGCCCCTGCTGCACAACTCCGGAGAGAATGTGTCCCTCTTTGTCTTTGAACTGGCCCAGAACCGCATCATCAGTGAGATCACGCAGTCGCTGGTTGATGACCTGCTTTGCGGCATTCGCGCCAATCCGACCAAACTCTTCGGTCGGCACAACGGCCTCGCCGATCACCTGACCGGCGTCGTCAAGCTCCGGAACGAAGACTGAGATTTCGCCGCTCTTCCGGTCAAGCGTCACGCGCACCTGGTCATCTTTGGGCTCGGGCTGACCGAGACCCACGACGTGCTTGATGTAGGCCGAGTGGATCGCCTGCTCAATAATCTCCGCGAGTTCCTCGAAGGGGATCTCTTTTTCGCGCTCAAGCCCACGAAGCATGGCGAGGTCGATTTTCACAGTGGCCTCCATATTATTCAGCTGTCAGGTTCCGCCCTGGCGGATCAGTCCTCCAGAATACCCCAGCCAAGCGCAAGCTGCACCGGTGTCGCCCGGCCGCCCTCGATAACGAAGCCCCGCCCCGGCGGAAAGTCCCCTCGCCGCACCCGTCCAAACACGTTACGGAACGGGGTGCCGCTGTCGGTTTCGTCGGGCTGAAGCGCGACCCCCCACCGCGCCTGTTTGAGTACCCCAAGGAGATCCCATACACCCGCAGCGGCTCCGAGTTCGTATTCCACAATGAGCAGCACCTCCGCTCGCCGGCAGGCCTTCGCCAGTGCTACGAGAGCAGAAAGCGCCTCGGTGCCTTCTGCATAGGCCGCACGTTCGACCGCGATGACGGTGTGAGCGTTGGGTGACGCACCTTGACCCAACTCAGTGATCAACTCGCGTGCCATCGCGGCGACCGCCTCCGCCCCGTGCGCCGCTCTGTCCCACGGCCGGCCCCACAGGAGCGTGTCCTCAGCAAGACTCAGAAGAATCCGCCTCACGTACTCTCCTCGTCCAGATGCACGCCGGTCACAGGCGGCCACACAGGTCTTCAGCGCGCTGGTGAGGCCTGATCCTGGCGGCCCAGACACCACAGCCAGCCCGGAGAGGGGAATCCCAATCGGGCTGAAGTCCTGCGACTCGATTCCCACGACAGGTCGATCCTCGATCGCTGTCGGGAGCGATTCCAAAAGCACGCGCTCTGGGGTGTTGCGCAGGGGCGTCGCCGGGCTCACACCACGGTCACGAAGCGAGACAGCCAGGGCCTCGATCGCGCGAGCTTGACCGCCGAGATCCGCTCTTCCCTCCAGCAGCGCAAGCTGCACTTCGACCGAATTCCTCGCGATCACCGCGCGCCCGGCGGGTGCGTTCGCGAGCATTTCCGCGGGCACCCCCAGCTGCGCATAATCAAATGCGCCCGCGAGCCGAAAGACGAGATGCTCCTGCACGCTGGCGGCGAGCGCCGCAGGAAGCGCGGCGGGCCGATCCGCTGTAACGACCACGTGCACCCCCACGGATCTGCCCGATTGCATAATGTCGGCGAGTTGCGTCAAGCGTGCATTTCGCGCACCCAGGGATTCGCTTTCGGAGCGGAACATCGAGAACCCGTCGATGAACAGCACAATTCTCGGCTCCGCCGCACCATCTGCCGTGGAGCGAAACGAGGTGAGGCTGTTGGCGCGTGCCGCTGCGAATCGATTTCCCCGCTCGGCGACAAGCTCAGAGACGTGTCGGAGTATCCGATCAACAAGCTCGACATCGGGAAGCGACGCAACTGCCCCCACCGTCGGGAGTTCACGAAGCGTCTCAAGCGCTCCGCCAGCGGCGTCGATCGCGTAGATGTGCACCGGATCCTCGATTGCTTGGGCGGCAAGCGCCCCGGCGATCGTGAGGAGTGCGCAACTTTTCCCGGTGCCGCTTGCGCCGACGAGTGCGACGTTGCCGAGCCGCTCGAAGTTGAGCGCATAGATGTCGTGCCGCTGTCGCTGAGGCAGATCTGCGAGTCCGATCACTGGCGATTCGCCGCTGGCCTGTTCCTCTTCGTTCGGCACCAACTGCGACAGCAACGCCCAGTCGATCACCAGAGGAAGCGGATCGAGCCACGGCCTGCGGGGTGCACCGAGCCACGCGGCCGCCGATGCAGCCGTGATTCCCGCGAGCAGACGCACGATGTCGCGAGCGCGCGCTCCGTGTGGTCGCAGGGATGCGGGTTCGGGTGGAATCGGCCAGGGTTCGGTGCGTCGAAACCCGAGCGAATGGAAGGCAATCCCCGGATCGATCGCCTGCGCGGGGTGGCCTCCGAGATACCCGGTCTGGAAATGCTCGATAGGCCCCGCTCCGACTCGATAGGCGGCGCGACCGGGGTGTGCCGGGTCGAAGCTCGCCGCATCGGTTACCCCAAGCACGTCACTGCTGTCTGCGCCATCAGCCACACGAAGCGCGATACGAAGATTGGTGTTCGCCCGCAGGTTCTCGGTGATGACACCCGCAGGCCGCTGCGTCGCGAGAATCAGATGAATGCCGAGCGATCGACCACGCTGGGCGATATCGACGATGCCCTCCACGAACTCGGGCACCTCCCGCACGAGCGTCGCGAACTCATCGATCACGATCACCAGCACGGGCGGAGCCGCCGGTTCCGATCGTCGCTCCAGTGTGACCAGGTCTTTCGCTCCCCGGCTAGCGAGCAGTTCCTCCCGGTGACGCAGCTCGGCCCGCAGCGAGGTCAGCGCGCGCCGCACGAGATGCTGAT
Organism: Leucobacter fengyongliangi; assembly: GCF_050971685.1. NCBI lineage: Bacteria > Bacillati > Actinomycetota > Actinomycetes > Micrococcales > Microbacteriaceae > Leucobacter > Leucobacter fengyongliangi. Next base: position 40,637 of record NZ_JBPCEU010000004.1, read on the forward strand.
CGAGATCGGTCACGAGCCCCACCGTGTGCGGCAACTCGGCGCACTCTGCGAACGCCGCTCCGCCTTTGTAATCGACCAGAAGGAACGAGAGACAGTCGGGGCTGACCGTCGCTGCGAGCGACATGATCCAACTCTGCAGGAACTCCGACTTTCCCGATCCCGTCGTGCCCCCGACGAGAGCGTGCGGACCCTGTGCCCGGAGATCGAGCCTGACTGCGCCCTCTGGCCCCTGCCCGACGACCACGTCGAGGCAGATTGGTTCGCGCCGCTCCCCCGATTGCCAGGCCTCCTTCAGTGATCCGGAGGCTCGCCAAGACGCGAGTATTGGGTGGCCACCGCCGAGCACATCGATGGGATGCACGTCTCGCAGCGCGAGGGCCTCGGGAAGGTCGCTATCATCCAGCGGCCGTGTGGCCGTGTCGACGACCGGGGCGAGCGACCGTGCGAGGGCACGCCCCCCGGGCTCATCAAGAAACTCCAGCCTGCTCAATCGAACGGTCTCGCTGCTGCGGGTCACGCGCACGTGCGCCTCACCGCGATCGATGTCGATGAGTGTGCGGCAGGCCGCAGGAACCTCTGCACTTCGCGCGGCGACCCACAGCAAGTGAATGCCCACATCCGGCCCTGCTTCGGCGAGCGCGATCAGGCGCGCCGGATCGATGCCACCCGTGTCAAGTACCAGCACGAGGATGACGGGCAGCATGGGAAGCTCGGTGACAGCCTCCGCGGATCCACCAGGAACACCGGGATCCAGGTGCGAGCGCACGGTGCGTCGAGACTGTGCGTGCGCCATTCGTGCCGCGAGCACACCCTCCAGGCCTGCTAGCAGCGTGGCCTGGGTGTGTTCGTCGCTCGCGAGCGGCCAGGCACGAAGTGGGCCGGCGGGTGGATCCACATGGGGCAGCCACCCGAGCCACCGCCAATCACTGTGCCCCTCGCCGAGGTGCCGAGGGGCTGCGAAACAGGCCAGCGCGAATTCAGCCGGAGAATGGAGGCCGACGAGTTGCAGCACCAGGGAGCGGGCGCACCCCTCCGCCCAGTGCGGCTCTCCGGCAACGCCAATTGAACCGCTGCGGTCGAGGCGTTCGAGCACCGGAACCGGTCCGACCGACGCAAATTGCGAAGCAAGATCTTGCAGGGCCGACCAGTGCTCAGGACGGCACTGCCCGCGGTCGGGCATCAGCGTCGCGGTGCGGCTGCTCAGCGTTCCCTCACCGAGGCGAAGCTCGAGAAACTCCCGATGCTCGGGACGCCGCATCCACAGCATCGGGCCTCGCGATTCGATCGCGCCAGCAATATCCGTGATGCTCGGCGCCTCGGATCTGCGCGCCCCAATTTCTTCATCTCGAAGCGCCGCGAGTGCCGCGCGCTCCGCCCGCACCGCCGCATCAAAGACGACGCTGTCGCGTCGAAAGGCGCGCCGCCCCGTCACCCTGCCGTCAAGCCACGAGCCAACCATCATGAGCGGGCTGAAGGCGATCATCAGGAGACTGATGGCCGATCCCGTCACCGCATACATCGCGAGGCCCAGCATCGCCGGGGCAAGCATGGCGAGGAGCGGCAGCTTACTGGCTGGTGAAGGTGCGGGGGGCTGCGGGAGTTGACGCTCGGAACCCGAGAATCGAGGGGACACGTGCGGCTCTCGTGTGTGGGGGTGTGTCGGGGAGAGCGCATCGCTGCGTGCCGGATCGAGCACCCCGGTGAGGTGCAGCCTGAGCCGCACGGTGCCGACCGTCACCTCAGCGCTCATCATTGCGGTTGCTGCCGCTCCCCGGCCATCTCCGACGCCGCCCAAGATCACCCCGCCCTGAGGCGAGCCATCCAGCACCGTGCCGTCGACCGTCGTGCCATTGACCGAACCGAGATCACGCACGAGCACCCGTTCGTTCACGTCAATGGACGCGTGACGGCGGGAGACGCTCGTCTCGTCGAGCAGAATCCGACTGCGTGGATCGCGCCCCACGGAGTTGGTGCCGGCCACCAGGCTGTATCTGGCGCCCCGTTGCGGCCCATCAAGCACTTCGACCGTGCCGACAGCAGGAATGAGCCGCGGGGTGGTGCTCTCCGTGCCGTCCTCACGCACCGCCCGAATCGACCATCCCGACCGGAGCCCGCTGCTGGAGATTGATGATGCGGGGTCAAGCATGACCCACGGTCCCAGCCCCTCCGCACGACCAACCAAGGTCACCGGGGCGGCCCTCGCGGTGGCGATCCGCTCGAGTTCACTATCGCCAGTGAGCCCCGAGCGGATCAATGCCCGCGCCACCTCGGCAACGGTCGCCGTGACGTCACACGACAAAATAATCTCTTGGGTCTCACCCGAACTGGACTGCGCCGCAAGCCTAAGTTGCATCTCTCACTCACCCCAGACCGCTGCTCGGCGAACAGGCGGAGGTCACTCGCAGGTCGACCGCATTGTCTCTCGCGTACAGCGAAATGCGAGACCCGCCGTAGCGATCGGCCCGCATATAGACCAGCGGCATGCCGTCGGGAAGCGGGCCCCGGAAGATGTCCGTGACGACCCACCCGCGCTTCATCCAATGCACGCGAAGCCTCTCGGCCGCCTCGTAGGTGAGTTCGTAGTTCGCGTGAATGATCGAGACAACTATTTGGCCACCGCGACGGCCCGCATCGTCCAAATCACACATGGTTCCATGCAACTCGGGCATCCTCACGTCACGGTACTCTGCCCAATTCCCCTCAGCCACCAGCATGTCCCAACCATCCGGGTCTCCCAGCACGAGGAGCGCCTCTTCGGTCTCCGCAATCGCCCAGGCTATCTGCAGATCTGAGGTTGCGAGCATGTCGGTCTGTCCGGTTTCCCAAGCCGGGCTGAACTTGCGTGTGCCATAGACATCGACGGAACGTGACTCTGATTCAGGCCCGTCACTGGGGCCAAACATTTCGTCGCAACCCACGAGACCTGCGCACAGCGCGAGTGCGATTGCCAGGCTTCCGACCCTGTGGTGACGCTTCACTATTCGTTTCCCTTCGCGAGGATCCATGGAGTATCGGGTGAGACCATCGGCTGGCCATTCCGAGTGAGCCCGCCGGGCACATGCGGCAGTGCGCCAAGACTCGTCGCGGCCGCACCGACAAGCGCCTGCGTGTCGATGTCGAGGTAGCCACGACCTGTCGAAGCATTGCCGCCGAGCAGGCCTCGATCGCCCGCCCCGATGACCGAGTGGCCGTCTGTGGAGAGCAGGGCACCCCAGCCGTCTGACCCGAACACATACGCGCCCGGAATGTGATCTTGTCCGGCGGCTACTGCCCCAGGATTTGGTTGCGCCCGGTCAGAGAGGGCCGCGCCCAGCGGCGCGAGCTGATCCCCCGCAGCCTGAGTGGTGAATACTCTGGGTGCTCCCGCGTGATCCCGTTCGATATTCAGGTCGGAGAATCCCCTCACAACTTCGTCGTCGAGGCCTGCTGATCCGAGCATCGTGAACGACTGCACCGGGTACTGAGTCAGAGTGAGCGCGTTCGCGGTCACGGGTGTGCCGTACGAGTGCGCGATCACCGCGTGAGTGGGCAGCGGCACTCCGTGCGCCCGGGTCGCCGCGGCCCCGTCAAGCTCGGCGGCAAGCCGGTGAGCGCCGGTTCGCGCCGACTGTGCGAAGAGGACCGACAGCAGGTGCGGGGTGTCGTAGGCGAGAAACGCAATCACACCGGGTGCTTGCGCCACACCCCCGCGCGATCTCGTGTGTTTTCGCTGCGCATTGAGCAGGCGCTCTTGGGTGCCGTAGAGGTTCTGGCTTGCCTGGTGCCAGGAGCCAAGTGCCAGGTGGGCATCGCTCGACATTCCGGGCACCTCCCAGGTCAGGCTCGATGACGTGTCAAGGGTGCCGTAGCCGACCGCAACCATGGGGATGCTCCCGCTGAGATTCAGCGCGACGACCGTCACCGGCGGATCGCCTGTGTCGTCCTGCAATGCGCTGGTCAGCTCTCTCAGCAACTCCACACACTCAGGGCTCAGCCCGTCGTGGTGAAGCGCGTAGTACTCGAGCAGACGCCGATTGGCCTGATCGCGCACGTGAAACGGCAGGCCGGGTAGGTTGCCGATCACCCACGGCACCTCCGCGATCAGTTGCTGTTGTTCGGAGGGGGTGAGCTCGCTCCAACCCTCAGCTATGCGAGCCGGAGCGGGAGGGGTGTGCCAGGTATCCGCCCCAGAGCGGGTGCCCAGGAGCTGCACCAGGAGGGCATGCTCCGTGGCCGGGGAAACTGGCGGTCGAGTGAGCCCCCAGAGCTCACCCGAGAAGCCGAACGCAACGATGCTGCGACGCGCAGCGATCGTCGTCTCACTGACCGTGATGAGTTGCCCGAGGGCGGTGCTGTTGAGGGCCGTCAGTAGCGCGAGTTCGGCACTTGACCGCTCATCGAACAGTCGCCGCCATTCGTCGATATCCGCATCGATCTGGTCGACCGCGCCCCGCCACCGCGAGACGGCGGCGGCCCACAGTGGCTCGAACCGAGCACGCACCGCGAGGGCCTCCATCGCGCCGCCGGTGGTCGCTCCTCCGTCGTGCGGAAGCACGCCGATCCAGCCAGCGTCGGGGGCCGGGATCCCGAGTGCCAGCGCGGGCATGACGACGGGCGGGCCAGCGCGCCAGTGGAATTCAACTCGTGCCCCGAGCGCCCGGCAGATCTCGTCAATCGTGTCGCGCTGGCCACGAATCACTGCCAGCGACCCCTCGACTCGCGTGTGCACCCACCGGGCCGCAGCGTGGATGCGGTCGATCTCGGCCGCGTAGTGCTCGAACGCGCTCCGCGCGGTGACAGCCGTCTGATTCAGCGCGACCGCGCCGACCTCCAGCCGTTGCCCGATCTTCCCGGAAATCTCGGTCACACCGTCGCTCTGCACGAGGCCGAGCGTGTGCTGCGCCCGCTGGAGTGCCGCGCGATACTGAGCGACCCCGTCCGCGGTTCCCCCGAGGTACCGCGCCACGGCAGAAGGCTCATCGGGGCACCCCAGAATAGGCGATTCACTCGGCAACACTTCCTCGGCCGACGAAGGAATCCAGGTCATGTCTTCGGTCGCCTCACCTGGGGCACCGCAAACCCATCACCGAGTTGCACCGCAAGTCGCTCCTCAAGCTCCGCGCTCACCTGCATGACTTCGGCAACCGCCCGACCGGCGGTGCCTGCCGCGTCGGCGAGCGCAGCACGGGCAGTAGCGATGCCCTCCAAGAACCAGCGCACCCGGTCACCAGAGCGGGTCACCAACTGCAGTTCAATGTGCGGCGCCGAGGAACCCCCATCGACCAGCGCAGCGGCGGCGTGCGCGAGAAGCGAGCCAGCAGCAAGCAAACTCTCGTCGTCGATTTCGAATCGATCGCGCATCCGAGGTCACCGGGCCGTGCTCAGCTGATGCGGGCGGCGAGTTGTGAATCCAGATCGCGGATCGCGCCCGCCGTCTGTGTCAGAAAAGATTGAATCTCGCTGAGCTTTTCCGCGACGATCGCCGCGCCCGACGTGTACTCGCTGTACATCGAGTGAAATCGCACCGATGCCTGATCGGTCACAAACCCGGTCGACACGAGGGTAGTGATTTGCGATTCAAGTAGGCGGAGCTTCGCGGTGATCTCGTCTCGCCCCTGGGCGAGCTGCCCCGCCACCTGCTCAATATCGCCGTACGTCACCCGAATATTTGCCATGTGGATCCGCTCCCTCGCGCTCACGGCCCCGATGTCTTCACCGGGCGCTACCGTTCTGCGTCTATCTCAGCGGAGCGCGGGCGTCGGAAACGAGGCGGAGGCCGATCTGTGGAGAACTCGAGGATGTTCGTCCGAGCACGGTCGCCTGTGAGCGAAAAGAAGAAAGGGGCGCTGCCACAGGCAGCGCCCCCGATCCACTGGGAGAAAGTGAGCCTACGCCCCAAACAGCCCGGGCACGTCGACCAGTGCGACCTTCTCTTTGGCTCCGGTGGCGCGATCCCACACCTCGGCGAACCCTTCGGTCGCGTCGCGGCCCACCACGACCACGCGCGGCACGCCAATGAGCTCGGCATCGCCGAACTTCACGCCTGGTGACACCTTCGGGCGGTCGTCAAACAGCACCTCCACGCCGGCTGCATCAAGGGCACCTGCCAGCGATTCGGCGATCCCGATGATCGCCGCGTCTTTGCCGGTCGCGACAAGATGCACGTCGAACGGGGCGATCGCACGCGGCCAAATCAACCCGCGATCGTCGTTGTGCAGTTCGGCAAGAATCGCCATGATGCGAGTCACGCCGATGCCATACGACCCCATCGTCACGGTCACCAACTTGCCGTTCTCGTCGAGTACCTTGAGTCCGAGCGCCTCGGCATACTTGCGCCCGAGCTGGAACACGTGACCGATCTCCATACCGCGCGCAGTCTCAATCGGGCCCGACCCGTCGGGTGCCGGGTCGCCGTCTCGCACCGAAGCAATGTCAATCACGCCGTCGCCCGCGAAGTCGCGCCCAGCGACCAGGTACGCAACGTGCTTCTCGGGCTCGTTCGCGCCGGTCACCCACGACGTTCCCGCAACCACGCGCGGGTCGAGCAGGTAACGCACACCAGTGGATCCCGCCTCGCCGAGCACCGGCGCCCCTGCGGCGCCCGGGCCGATGTACCCCTTCACGAGCAGCGGGTGCTTCGCGAAATCTGCGGCATTCGCGGGCTCGACTTCGGCGCCACCAAAGGCAGCCTCGGCGCGCTTCATGTCGGCGTCACGGTCTCCCGGAATGCCGACGACCACCAGTTCGCGCGTGCCGTCGGCCGCGGTCAGCGCGAGCACCACGTTCTTCAGGGTGTCGGCGGCCTCCCATGCACGGCCATCGGCGCGCGGCAGCACCTCGTTGGTGAGCGCGACCAGCGTCTCGATGGTCGGGGTGTCTGGCGAGTCGTACACGACCGCCTCAGGCTGACCCTCAATGGGCAGCGGATCGGGCGTAGGCGTCACATACGCCTCGACATTGGCCGCGTATCCACCGGCCGAGCGCACAAACGTGTCTTCACCGATCTCGGTGGGAAGCAGAAACTCTTCGCTCTTGGATCCACCCATCGCACCCGCGTCTGCCGAGACAATCACGTACTCGAGCCCGAGCCGCGTGAAGATGCGCTCGTAGGCATCGCGCTGCGCCTGGTAGCTCGCCTCCAGCCCCGCGTCGGTGACATCGAAGGAGTAGGCGTCCTTCATCGTGAACTCACGGCCGCGCAGCAGTCCGGCACGCGGCCGTGCCTCGTCGCGGTACTTGTCTTGAATCTGGTAGAGCGACAGCGGAAGATCTTTGTACGACGTCACGATGTCTTTCACCATCAGTGTGAAGACTTCCTCGTGCGTAGGCGCGAGCAGATAATCGGCACCGTGCCGATCCTGCAAGCGGAACAATCCGTCGCCGTACTCGTCCCATCGGCCGGTCGCCTCGTAGGGTTCGCGCGGAAGCAGCGCCGGAAAGTGCACCTCGTGCGCCCCGGCGGCGGCCATCTCGTCGCGCACGATCTGCTCAAGCTTCGCCTTCACACGCAGCCCGAGTGGCAACCAGGCAAATACCCCGGGTGCCTGGCGGCGGATATAGCCGGCCCGCACGAGCAGCCGGTGACTCGTCACCTCGGCATCGGCCGGGTCTTCGCGGAGCGTCTTCAGAAAGTAGTTCGAGAGGCGTGTAAGCACGGAATCTATCGTAGCCGCAGGCCGGGCCTCGATTGCCCAGTGGATCAGCCGATCACCCGCGGCCCGGGCACCGATCCCTCCAGCCTAGGCTGGAGGCGTGCCCGTTCCTCCACCCGCCGCTGCCTCGAGGTCGCCGCGCTCGCGCATAAGCGCCGGACCTCAGGATTCAGGTGCGCCACTCGGACGGCAGAAGCCCAGTGCACCTCGCTCCCTGCTTGCGCCGCTGGCGGTGATCGCGGTGCTGGCTCTCGCTGCGGCACTCAGGTTCTGGGCGCTCGGCCGCCCCGACTCGCTCGTTTTCGACGAGCTGTACTACGTGCGCGACGCGGTGAGCCAGCTGGGGAACGGATTCCCGACGACCTGGCCCGACGATGACCCCGCATTCGGCGGCGAGCGCGCCCTCGCCTTCAGCGATCAGGCGAGCACGATCGCGCACCCTCCGCTCGGCAAGTGGCTGATTGGTCTGGGCGTTCTCCTCTTTGGCGCCGACACCGGCTGGGGGTGGCGATCCGCCGTCGCGCTCGCCGGGGTAGCTGCGGTAGGGGTCACCATGCGGCTCGGCTGGCTCATGACCCGCAGCCTGTGGATCGCGTGCGTGGCGGGGTTCCTCCTCGCAATCGACGGCGTGCATGTGGTGCTCACCCGCGTGGCGCTGCTCGATGGGTTTCTCGCCCTCTTCGTGCTGTTGGGTGCCCTTTTCGTGTGGCGGGATGTGTGTTCAAGCACAACCTCTTCCCGTGGCTCGGAGAAACACACAATCCAGGAGGAAAAGCCGCAAATCGATCCGATTTTGCGCGGATCTCCGAGCGAAGAGAGGGCGGCACAGGCAAGACCGGCACAAGCAGGAGCGGCGCAGGCAGGAGTGGCACAAGCAGGAGCAGCACAAGCAGGAGCAGCACAAGCAGGAGCAGCGCAGGCAGGGCAGCCTGGGCGGCACATCACCTGGCGCAGGCCGTGGCTGCTGGCGGCAGGCCTCACCTTCGGCGCTGCGGCCGCGATCAAGTGGTCGGGCCTCTACCCACTGGCCGCGTTCCTGCTCTTTGTCGTGGCCGTCGACATCTGGCGCAGATTTCGAACGGATCAGGCCAACAGCGGGCAGACTCACAGTGGCCCGTCGCTCAGCATTCGACCTCCCGGCGGCGCAAGGGTGCGCCCCCTCGCTGGCGCGGCCCTGCAGGCCCTCGTCACCGCGGCACTCGCCCTCCCCGCCGCGGCACTCGCGTATCTCGTCAGCTGGTGGGGGTGGATCGCCTCGCCCACCGCGCAGAATCGTGAACCGGGCGAGCCCTGGTGGGTGTCGCTCGCCCAGTGGCACGCGGATGCCCTGGCCTGGCACGCGACCCTCTCCGCCCCACACCCCTACCAGTCACACCCGCTGACCTGGCCGCTCGGGCTCCGCCCCACCGCCATGTACGAGGTGAACTGGCCGCAGGGCGACGGCTGCCGGTGGCCGAGCGGCTGCGTCGCAGCGATCTCCCCGCTCCCCAACCTGCTCGTCACGTGGGGCGGGGTCGCCGCGTTGCTCCTACTCACGTGGGTGGTCGTGCGCAGCGGGTGGATCGCGGTTCGCCGCCCGCGCTTCGCGCGCAACCCGGGTCTCGGCGCGGCATCGGCGTTCGTGCTGGTCGGCTACCTCTCCGGATGGTTGCCCTGGGTGCTCACGTTCTCGCGTTCAGCGGTGTTCCAGTTCTACGCGGTGGTGCTCACACCGTTCGCCGCGCTCGCCCTGGCGCTCGTACTGGGCGCGCTCTGGCACCGACACCGCCCCGGACACCCGGGGCTGCTGGCCCTCGCCGGGATCCACCTCGATAGCTCACCGGAGGCGCTCCTGGGTCGGCGGATCGCCGTGACGATCTTCCTCGCCATCGCACTGGTGGTCTCAGTGCTGTTCTTCCCGGCGTGGTCGGGCATGCCGATTGCCGAGTGGTTCTGGCGCGCCCACCTGTGGCTGCCCGGGTGGGATTAACCGGAAAGTCGGTGATCGAGACCGCTACAGCAGCCGTCGGGCAAGCGCCCATGCGGTCAGCTCGTGCCGGTTCGAGAGCTGCAACTTGCGCAGTACGTTCGACACGTGAGTCTCGACCGTGCGCACCGAGAGGAAGAGCTCGGCGGCGACTTCCTTGTAGGTATACCCTCTGGCGATCATCCGCATGACCTCCTGCTCGCGCACCGACAGTCGATCGAGCTCGTCGTCGGCCGCCGCGGTCTCGCCCAGCCCCGCACCGAATGCGTCAAGCACGAACCCGGCGAGCCGCGGCGAGAACACCGCGTCGCCGCTGTGCACGCGCATCACCGCGGCGGTCACCTCGGCCCCCGATGCCGCCTTCGTCAGATACCCACGGGCTCCCGAGCGGATCACGCTCACCACGTCGTCTGCCGCGTCTGAAACGCTGAGCGCCAGGTATCGGGTGCCCTGCAGCGCAGGCACGCCGCTCAGCTTGCGCAATACCTCGGCACCCCGCCCCCGGCCCCACCCGGCAGGTGCACGTCGAGCAGCACCACGTCGGGGCATGCGAAAGGGATGAGCGCAATCGCCTCATCGACAGTCGAGGCCTCACCCACAACCTCGAGCTGGGGCCCCAACTCCGCGCGCAGCCCCGTGCGAAAAATCTGGTGATCGTCGACGATGACCACGCGGATCGGGGTCGGCTCAGTCGCGAGCTCAGGAACATGATCCGACTGGGCATGCGGCCCCGGGCGCTGGTGTTCGTTCATCTCGTGTCCTGTTCGATCGGGGGTGCACCCAGCCCGGCAGCCTCGCCGCGGTGCATGGAGAGGCGCACCGACGTGCCGGTGCCGCCCGGCCCGGCCACGATCCGCGCGGATCCGCCCGCGCGTTCCATTCGCCCCAGTATGGACTCGCGCACGCCCATGCGCCCGCCGGGAAGCTGCGTGATATCGATGCCCGGGCCCCGATCGGTCACGTCGATCGAGACCGATTCGGGGCCCACCTCGAGATACACCGTCACGTCGCCCCCCGCGTGCCTGGCCGCGTTCAGCATCGCCTCACGCGTGGCCGAGACGATCGCCTCAGGAACGCTGGCTTCCGCCATCGCGCCCACCGCGACGATCTCGAACCGCACCGCATACTCATGCTCGAGAGCCACGGCGTGCTGGCGCAGCTCTCCATCGACCGCCGTGCTCGCAGCCGGGGGCGCGCCATCCGCGCCGCGAAACAGCCATTCGCGGAGCTCACGCTCCTGGCCTCGGGCGATGCGTGCGACTTCGCTACCCGGCTCTGATCTCTGTTGGATCAGCGCGAGTGTTTGCAGCACCGAATCGTGCAGGTGCGCTGCGATCTCCGCGCGCTCCGCCTCGCGCGCGCGGCCGGCGCGCTCGGCGACCAGTTCGCGATTGAGCCGCAGCAACCAGGGGGCAATGGCAAGGGCAACCCCGGCGAGCACCGCCAGAGCCGCAGCGACGACGGTGACGACACTCGGTTCCCGGGCCGTGACGAAGAACATCAGCACGCCCACCGCGACGAGTGCCAACGCGCCGAGCACCCGGGGTACCGAGTGGCGCTCGGGCCGGTCGCGGTCGGCAATCTGCCACCACGCGAGCCCCACGCCCACGAGGACCGCGAGCGTGGGCAACAAGATCTCGAGCCGAAGCTCCACCCCCAGTTGCGAGAGCACGAGGGCTACGCCGGCGACCAAGAAACACGCTCCGAAGAGCAGCTCTGCGACCGGCCAGTGCCTCCGCGCGGGCGCTGAGGCCCCGGGCCGCACGCTCGCGCTGTCACCAGGATCGGCGCGAGTCTTCGCGCTCAGGCCCGAAATGCTCCCCGGATTCGCTCCTTGGCTCGCATCCGACTCGAGCACCGGCTGCGTCAGTGCACGGCGCATGGGCACCACCGGTTCGTCCACCTCGGCTGGTGCCAGGATCCACAGCCACGCGTAGAAGAGCGCGCCCGCCCCACCGAAGAGCGCGAAACCGACCATCGCGATGCGCACCCAAAAGACCGGCAGACCGAGGTGCGCCGCGAGGCCCGCGCACACTCCAGCGAGCACTCGCCCCTCACGGGGGCGCTGCAGCGGCATCTGGGACATGGTTCTATCCAAGCACCCGGCACCGACATACGGGCCAGCCGGCGGCATTGTTCAGGGTCGAATCAGTAAGAACCCCCATGGCGGCGGGCCGCAGACGGGTGCACACTCGAAGCATGAACGACATTCCTCCCTCCGCACCCCCCGCACCGGGCCCGCAGCAGCCCCCGGGCGCCGCAGGCGGCTTCTTCGGGTGGCTGCGCGGCCTGGGCATCATGCGCAGTAGCAGCGATCGCTGGTTCGCGGGTGTCGCCGCGGGCATCGCCGACCGGGCGAACATCGACCCGCTGATCGTGCGCGGCATCTTTGTCGTGCTCGCCGTGCTGGGCGGCCCGGGACTCGTGCTCTACCTCGCGGGCTGGCTGCTGCTGTCCGACCCGAGTGGCAAGATCCACCTGGAAGAGCTGTTTCGTGGGCGCGCACAGACCGGGGTGATCGTTGCCGCGGTTGTGATTGGCGCGCTCGTCGTCCTCCCCATCGTCTTCGGGACGCTCTCGGCGATGTTCGGCGGCCCCGCCAACTGGGTGATGTGGGACGTCTTCGGAGTTCCCGACTGGGTGCAGGTCACCGCGTCGATCATCTGGTGGGCGGTGCTGCTGCCGGCGGCGCTCATCTGGCTCATCGTGTGGATCAGCCGTGGCGGACTCCGCCGGGCCAGCGCCGCACCGCAACCCGATGCGGCCGAATGGACCCAGAAGCTGGCCGACGACGCAACCGCATGGGGTCAGAAGGCCTCTGAACAGGCAACCGCTTGGGGGCAAAAAGTGGGAGAAGACACCCCCGCGTGGGCAGAGCGCGAACGACTGCGCTACGAAGCGCGCAAGCTCGGCGCCGGTCACATCCTGATCACCCTCGCACTCGCGCTCTTGACGGCGGGCGGGGTCGCCGCCTGGGGGCTGAGCATCGGAGAAGACGGCCGGTTCGTGTTCACGACGTCGATCGTGGCCGCGGTCGCGGTCTGCGCCCTCTCGATGATCGTCGCCGGGGTCCGCGGCAAGTACAGCGGGTGGGTCGGGTTCGCGGCCCTCGTCGGCGCGATCGCGCTGCTCTTCACCCCGTACACCACGCTGATGCCCGACAATCTCACGTTCCGCCCGGTCGGCGATGCCGAGGTTCGGGTGACCGAAAACACCCCATCCGACTCAGGTCTCGCGGTGTTTGCCGGCAACGCCGAGCTCGACCTGAGCGCGCTCGACGAACGCGACGCGGGCCGCACGATTGAGGTCTGGATGTTCGCAGGAAATGTCGACATCGAGTTGCCCGACGATCACCCCACCCGCGTCACGGTGAATCTGCTGGCAGGCAATACCATCGCGACCTCGACTGACGGTGAAACGCGCACGATCAGAGGCCCGTTTCAGATGTATGTGACCGGCGCGAATCTGCAGGGTGCCGCGGCCACAGACATCACCGAGGTGCAGGTGCGCATGCTCGCCGGCAACGCCAGAATCGACGGCACTGAATCCGAAAGCGAGGCCACCCGATGACTACCGACCCGACCCCCGAACCGCGTCCCGCTGCTCCGGGCTCCGGAGCCGAAACGTATGGCACCGATCCACACCTGGCAGCAGAAAGGCCCCGGCCACGCACCGGCCCGATCGTGTGGGGCGCCCTGTTTCTCGTGTTCTGCGCCTACGTAGTGCAGCGCGAGTTGGCACCCAGCTCCGTCGACACGGCCGTGTGGATCGCAACCACCGTCATCGGGCTCGGCGTGCTGCTGCTCGCGGTCGGCATCGCCGTGGTCATTCGGGGCGCGAGTTCGCGCTAGTTCCCTTACTCGTCGGTGTTGATCCAGTGCAGGGGAATGTTGATCGCGACTCGGGTGCCCCCGCCCTCGTGCGCCCCCCAGGTAATCGATCCGCCGAGTTCGCCTTCAACGAGGGTGCGCACGATCTGGGTACCCAGCCCGTCGCCGACGGTGCCGCCGGGAAGCCCGGTGCCGGTATCGATCACCTCGACCGCCAGCCGATTATCGGTGCGATCGGCGGTGACGATCACCTCACCCTCGCGGCCAGCAAGCCCGTGTTCGACGGCGTTCGTCACGATCTCGGTGAGTGCGAGCGAGAGGGGCGTGGCGTAGCTCGAGGGCAATTCGCCGAAGCGCCCCACCTTGCTGGGGTGCACCGTGGTGTTGTGCAGGCTGGCCACCTCGGCGGCCAGGCTGATCACCCGGTCGAAGACCAGGTCAAAATCGACGATCTGCGAAAATCCGGTCGAGAGCGTGTCGTGCACCACCGCGATCGCCGCGACGCGTCGCATGGCCTGGCCGAGCACCTGCTTCGCCTCTTCGCTGCGCGCCCGGCGGGCCTGCACGCGCAGCAGTGACGCCACGGTCTGCAGGTTATTCTTCACGCGATGGTGGATCTCGCGAATCGTCGCATCCTTGGTGATGAGTTCCTGCTCCTGATGCCGCAACTCGGTCACATCGCGGGTGAGCACGATGCCCCCGATGCGCTGTTCATCGCGGATCACGGGAATCGACCGCAGGGTCACGGTTCGACCGTTCACCTCGATATCGGCGCGCTTGGCAACCTTACCCTGGGTGATCAGCGGCAGGGACTCGTTGGTGTCTGACTGGCCGTGCACCAGGCTCGCCACATCTTCGGCGAAGTTCTCGCCCTCGAGCTCGTCGCGATGCCCCAGGAGAGCGAAGGTGGTCTGCGTGTTCGGACTCGCAAAGGTCACAATGCCCTGGGTATTGACGCGCACGAGACCGTCAGATGCACGCGGGGCCCCGCGCTCACGGCCGCGCGTCGAACCTGGTGAGGGAAACAGGCCCTGCTGAATCATGACGAACAGGTCGGAGGCGACCTCTCGGAATGCCTTTCCAATGCGCGTATCGCTTTGCATATCAGAGGCACTCGTGTGCACCGTGACCACCGCGAATGGTTCGGTCTGGTAGCCAGCTGGTGTGGTGATCACGCCGGTATCGGTGTTGCGGGCCGTGGTGCCGCCGGTATCGTCTCGACGACTCACGGAAAACGCCCACAGCTTCATAGCGTTCTCCTCGACCCAAATCGGGGCGCGTGAGTTTGAGGGCTGCCGCGTTTGCATCGCCTCGTCTACGACCTCTCGCCAGTCGGGGCGCAGCACGTCGCCAATGACATCACGGTAGAACAGCGTGATAGAGCCGGCCGGGCGACTGTGCGCGGCCGCGATGTAATTGCCGTCAGCGGTGGGCACCCAGAGCACGACGTCGCCCAGCGAGAGATCGGCAAGCAGGGGGAAGTCGGGTGCCATGAGTTCAAGCCATTGAATCTCTTCCTCGCCCAGGGTCGAGTACTTGGTTGCGAGGTTGCGCAGCGTAGCCATGGTTCGAGTGTACTGAGGCGCCGGCTGATCCAAAGCGCCCTGACACTGGGCGTAATTGCTCATTGACACGCGGCAGCCGTTCACGCCTATCGTGGGGACTCTCGGTACAATGCCGAGCTTTCGGCGCAGCCAGGGGAAACAGGGGGCACGGCGCCGCGAGAGACATCTTCGAACGGAGCCCGCAATGCCCCCTGTCTCCCCCGCAAGAGTTGCACCCGCGCGCGTGCGACCCGCACACCTCACGCTGGTTCCCCAGCCGTCGGAGCCGCCGCGCTCGCGCCCGGAATTCCCTGAACCGGAACGGCGGGCTCACGAACTCCCCGGCCCCGATCCACGAATGATCGGAGCGATGGCGGTGCACGTGTTTGAGGCGCTCGAGGGCACACGGGGCCTGGCTCAACTCGGCAACGCGATCACCTGGAAGCTCGCCGTGCACCTCGGCCAGGTGCGCGCCGCGCGCATGGAGCGACGTCACCTCTTCAAGGATGAGCGTCACTCCGCGCCCAGGCCGAAGCGTGTGGTGCTGTGCAGGCCAGCACCACACGCGATCGAAGCATCGGTGGTGCTCGAAACGAATCGGCGCACCCACGCGGTCGCCATGCGATTCGAGTGGGTGACCGACCGCTGGCGGGCGACCGAAATTTCGGTGCTGTAGTGGTTACGGTGTCGGTGTGAGTTCGGTGAGGGTGTTGGTGCGAGTTCGGTGCTGGTGCCGGTGCGGCTACTGCTCTGGCGCGCGCTCGGCCCGCAGCTTCGAGATCTCATACAGCGAGACGCTCACCGCGATGCCCGCGTTCAGCGACTCGGTGGCCGCGGTGATCGGGATCGACACGACCGCGTCGCAGGTCTCGGTGACGAGCCGCGACAGACCCTTGCCCTCGCTGCCGACAACGATCACGAGCGGGCGATCCGCAAGTTCAAGACCGGGCAGCGACACGTCGCCGTCGCCGTCAAGCCCGAGCACGAACACGCCCTGCTCCTTCAACGCCTTCAGCGTCTGGGTGAGGTTGGCGGCCATGGCGACGGGGATGCGGGCGGCGGCCCCGGCCGAGGTCTTCCACGCGGCGGAGTTGAGCCCGACCGATCGGCGCTGGGGCACGATGACACCCTGCCCTCCGAACGCGGCGACGGAGCGGATGATCGCCCCGAGGTTGCGCGGGTCGGTGATGCCGTCGAGGGCGACGAGCAACGGCGTCTCGCCGCGATCCACTGCCGACTCAAGCAGGTCGAACGGGTGTGCGTACTCGTACGCGGGCACCTTCAGCGCCACGCCCTGGTGCACGGTGTCGCGCGAGGTCATGCGGTCGAGTTCGGGGCGCATAATCTCGAGCACGGGCACGCCGCGACCCACGGCGATGCCGAGGATCTCGCGCATGCGTTCGTCCATCTCAACCTTGGCCGCGACGTACAACGCGGTTGCGGGGATCTTGGTGCGGAGCGCCTCGAGCACCGAGTTGCGGCCGGTCACCAGCTCGGTGTCGTCGGTGGGTTTGCGCGTGCCGCGCTGCTGCCGTTCGGGCTTTGCGCCGCGACGCGGGTCTTTGCCGCCGGCCGCCACGTAGCGATCCTTTGCGGCCTTCGCCTTACCCGCGGGGTGGTAGGGCCGGTCCTCTGCCTTTGGCGTCGGGCCGCGGCCCTCAAGGGCCTGGCGCCCCTGCCCGCCCGAACCGACGGCCTTGCCGCGACTCTTCTTACGTACTGCGCCGGGGCGCGATTTCTTCATGTTCATGCGAGACTCCAGCGGGTTCCGTTCGGGCTATCTTCCAGGGCGACCCCCGCCTGCTGCAAGCGATCGCGAATCGCGTCGCTCGTGGCGAAGTCCTTGCGTGCGCGCGCCTCTCGGCGCTCTTCGATCAGGGCGGTGACCAGGGTGTCGAGCGCTGCGGCTTCCGCACCGCCCGCGACTCCTCCCGAGGCAGCCCAGTGCTCGTCGCGTGGGTCAAGGCCCAACACGTCAAGCATGGCGACCACCTCGGTCGCGCGGGCCAGGGCCGACCCTGCGTCACCCGCGTCTATCGCGGTGTTCCCTGCGCGCACGGCCCCGTGAAGGGTCGCGAGCGCCTGCGGCACCCCGAAGTCGTCAAGCATAGCCGCAATAAAGTCATCGGGCAGCATCTCGCTCGTCGCGGTCCCGCCGAGCGGCATCATGCGCACGAGATGCGCGGCCGCGCCGCCACCCGCATGACCCTCCGACACGAACGTCTCCGCACGCTCCAAGAACCCCTCGATGCGTTCGAACGCGGCCGCCGCCTCGGCGAGCGAATCGGCAGAATACTCGAGCACCGAGCGGTAGTGCGCAGAGCCCAAGAAGTAGCGCAGCACCACCGGGCGCGCGGCGCGCAGTAGGTCGTGCGCGAAGAGCGAGTTGCCCAGCGACTTCGACATCTTCTTGCCGCCGGTATTGACGAGGCCGTTGTGGATCCAGTGCCGCGCGAAGGCATGCCCGGCCGCCGTCGACTGTGCCAACTCGTTTTCGTGGTGCGGGAAGCGCAGGTCAAGCCCGCCCCCGTGAATGTCGAACTCTTCGCCGAGGTATCTCGTCGCCATGGCCGAGCACTCGATGTGCCAGCCCGGACGGCCGAGCCCCCACGGAGACGGCCAGGCGGCACTCTCGGGCTCGTGCGCGCGGTGCGCCTTCCACAGCGCAAAGTCGCGCGGATCGCGCTTGCCGACCGGCTCCGAGTCGGTAGCATCTTCCATCTGATCGCGGCGCTGCCGGGTGAGGTCGCCGTAGTCGGGCCAACTGCCCGTGTCGAAGTACACGCTCGCCGAACCGTCTTCGGCCTGGTAGGCGTGCCCGCGCTCAATGAGTCGCGCAATCAGCGCCACCATCTCGGCAATGTTCGCGGTGGCGCGCGGTTCGTAGGTGGGGGGCAGCACCCCGATCGCGTCGTAGGCTGCGGTGAAATCGCGCTCCACGCGGTACGCGAGCGCCCACCACTGCTCCTCGCCCCCAGCAAGCTGCGCCTCGCGTGCGTTGTCGAGAATCTTGTCGTCAATATCGGTGACATTGCGGATCAGCGTGACTCGCTGCCCCATCGCCGTCAACCAGCGACGCATCTGGTCGTAGACGAGGGCGCTGCGCAAGTGCCCGATGTGTGGGGCCGATTGCACCGTCGGCCCGCACACATACATCGAGACCTCGCCCGACACCCGCGGTGCGAGGTCGACCACGTCCTGTTTTCGCGAGTCGTAGATGCGCTGTTTCACGCTTCAAGACTAGGGCAACGACAGGCCCCGGGCGCAGTGGGCCCTGGCATCGCGATCCACTTGGGAATTCACGGAAATACCTGGATGCACGAAAACCGGCTTAGAGCAGCGCGCCGCGCAGGAAATAGTTCACCTGCCGGCTGATGTTCACCGCGTGATCGCCAAATCGCTCGTGGTAGCGGCTCGCGAGGGTCGCGTCGACGACACCCGTGATGTCGGTGTTGACCTTGTCGCTCAGAACCTTTTCAAAGACCTTCGCGTGCAACTCGTCGATCGCGTCGTCGATATCGCGAATCTCGTCGATGAACGCGGGATCCTGCGTACGCAGCAATTCCACGAGTTTGCCCGCGATCTTGGCGTCGAGCTCACCCATGCGCGCGAAGGTCTTGCGCAGGCCCTGCGGAATCGCGCTCTCGGGGTAGCGGTACCGCGCGAGCTGAGCGATGTGCTCGGCCAGGTCGGCCATCCGCTCGAGCGACGAGCCCATGCGCAGCGAGCCCACCATCAGGCGGAGGTCGCTGGCGACCGGCTGCTGCCGGGCGAGAATGTCGATCGTGAGTTCGTCGAGCTCGGCGGCCATCTGCTCGACGCGCTCGTTGTTCTCGATCACTTGCTCGGCGAGTGACACATCGCTCGTGCGAAACGCTGTGGTGGCCTGCTGAATCGCGATCTCCACGAGTTCGGCGATCTGCACCAGGCGGCTCTGCACCTCGGCGAGCTCCTGCTGAAATACTTCGCGCATGTCGAACGGTTCCCTTCCGGTTCCAAAATAGTGCGTCGTGCCATTGCGGATCGCCGTCCAGCCGCCAATTGACAACCGTTGCAGGCACGCCGCAATCGACGCACTGGTTCCATAGTCTCACCTGCGGAGGTGAACAGTCACCTCCCGGGAGGTAAACAGGAACTGAACGCGCGAGGGTGTGGGTGACGGCCGGGCATACGATGGGGACATGACCCCGACCGCCATCGTGCTGGCCTCCGTGGCCCTCGGCACCCTTGCCGGCTCGTTGGCCACATGGATGGTCGTCACGGCCCGAGCGGCGGGCAAGCGGCGGGCACAAGCACTGCGACCGGAGCTTCCCGAGGTTGCGGTCGAGATCCTGAATGCGGTCGATAGCTTTGCGGTGATGCTGGACGCCTCGCTGTCGGTCGTGTATGCGAACCCCGTAGCGCGCGAGGATCGCCGGATCACGGGCGAGGAACTGCGCGACCCCGACTTCTTGCAGCGGGCGCGCCGCGTCATGACCACGGGGGTGCCTGACACCCGTTTGCCCGACCCCCAAGACCCCGGCGACACCGTGCGTGTGCTGATCGTGCGCATACAGGAGAGGTTTCTGGCGGTGTTTGCCTTCGATCTCGGCGAGGAGCAGCGGGTCAACGCCATGCGCCGCGACTTTATCGCCAACGTCAGTCACGAGCTCAAGACACCCATCGCCGCAATCGGTTTGCTCTCCGAGGCGGTACTCGAGGGCGCCGACGAGCCCGACATCGTGCGCAACTTCGCGAGGCGGCTCATCAAGGAATCCCGCCGACTTGGCGACCTGTCGCGTGACATCATCCAGCTCTCGGAGGCGCAGTCGACGTTGCGCCCCGAAGACCGGGAAGAGGTCTCACTCCGCGCCGTCGTGCGCACCGAAGTCGAGGCGCATCGCGATTTCGCGTCACAACACGGGGTGACACTGGTACTCACCGATGTCGGCGGCGCAAGCGAAGAGCTGGTCACGCTCGGACGCCCCGCCTCGATCGGCACCGTGCTGGCGAACCTCTTGAGTAACGCGATCCGCCATTCGCCGGAGGGCGGGCGAGTCGGCATCGGTGTCGAATCGACGAAACGCACCTGCACGATCACGGTCACCGACCAGGGAGAGGGCATTCCGCCCGAGCATCTGCCCCGCATCTTCGAGCGCTTCTATCGGGTCGACGCGGCACGCAGCCGCGAGGGCGGGGGCACCGGCCTGGGGCTCTCGATCGCCCGGCACACGATGCGCGCGCACGGCGGCGATATTGATGTGTGGTCGCAGCCCGGCGTCGGCGCGAGTTTCATTCTCACCTTCCCACTGGTCAATCATGGCGGGGCCGCGAAGAAACCAAAGCGCAAGCGGAGGCAGACTGAAGCCCAAGCTTTGACCGAGCAGTTCGGCCCGCGCACTGCGGCACCGGACACCGCACCTTCACGTACCGAGAGGGCAAACAATTGAGTAAGCGCATCCTGCTTGTAGAAGACGAGGCCTCGATCTCTGAGCCGCTCGCGTTTCTCCTCGAGCGTGAGGGCTACCACGTGCAGATCGTGGCTGACGGTACGGAGGCGGTGCGGGTATTTCCCGGCGCCGACGCAGACCTGGTGTTGCTTGACCTCATGCTTCCCGGGCTGCCCGGCACCGAGGTCTGCCGGTCGATCCGCGCTCGCTCGCGAGTGCCGATCATCATGCTCACCGCGAAGGACAGCGAGATTGACATCGTCGTGGGGCTCGAACTGGGTGCCGACGACTACATCACGAAGCCGTACTCCACTCGGGAGCTGCTGGCTCGCGTGCGCGCCGCCCTGCGACGTGGCGAGGGCGAGGGTGATGACCCGGAGGAGGACTACTACGAGGAGGGCGTGCTCGACGAACAGGGCGTGCGGCTCGACACCGAGCGGCACACGGTGACCGTGCGCGGCGAGGAAATCTCGATGCCGCTGCGCGAATTCGAGTTGCTCGAATTGCTCATGCGTCACTCGGGCCGCGTGCTCACCCGAGGCCAGTTGATCGACCGCGTGTGGGGCAGCGACTACTACGGCGACACGAAAACCCTCGACGTGCACATCAAGCGGATCCGCTCACGCATCGAAGAAGAGCCGAAGGACCCGAAGCTCGTGACGACCGTGCGCGGCGTCGGATACCGCTTCGCGTAGACCTCCACGCTGGCCGGCACGCCCGCGTATCGGTCTGTGCGCCCGCCGCACCGCTCCCTACACGCGGCGCTCTTGCCCCACACAAGACGAAGGGCCCCTGGAATCCCAGGGGCCCTTCGTCGTCGCTGTGCGCGGGAGGCTATTCGGCCGCGCCCTCAGCGCCGGTATCGGTGTTGTTCGCATCGACCGACTCGGTCGAGAGTTCCTCTTCCTCGGCGATGTCTGACGGCGAAAGCACGAACGAACGGTATTCGAGCAGCGTGCCATCGAGCACGGGAACCTCGCGCTCGACGTCGGCACCGCCCGGAACCTGGAGGAAGGCGTTGATCGTGGCACCGGCCGCCAGGTCGGGAAGAGACACGAACACGGGTGGGTTGTCGCCCTCGGGATCGCCGAAGAGCGTGCTGCCCGGCTCGATCGTGAAGTCGGCGGAGGCCTCGGCCGATCCGCTCTCGCTCACAAAGGTGATGCGCAGATCGAGCGTGGTGGTACCGGTGTTCACGCCCGTGAACACGACGTTGAAATTCTCGCTCTTCTCGTCGGCGATCAGCATCAGGTTGCGCACCTCAACGCCGGCAACCGATACGTCGATGCCGTCGCTTGGGGCGTACGGATCAGTCGTCGCCTGAGGCACGGCAAAGCCGCAGCCAGTTGCCCCGAGGGTGATGGCCGCCGCGAGAGCGATGGAAGATGCGATCCGACGAGTCTTCAAGGTGGGTGTCCTCCGGACGGTGGGCGATGCACGAGGCATCACAAACGGCGCTGACGGTTTGAAACTATACTATCTCGTCCGAGGTCTTGGCCGCAGCTTAGGCTCACCTCACTGACGGCGAGTGATGTGGTAAACTAAGGGTTGGACTGATATAAGGAGCCAACTCGATGCAATTTGAGGTCGGAGAGACCGTCGTCTATCCCCACCACGGCGCAGCCAAGATCATCGAGGTGAAGAAGCGGAAGCTCGGTGGCGAGGAAAAGCTTTTCCTGAAGCTGCAGGTCAACCAGGGCGACCTCACCATCGAGGTTCCCGCAGAGAACTGCGACTTGGTCGGTGTGCGCGATGTCATTGATCAAGACGGGCTTGAGCGGGTGTTCGAGGTGCTTCGCGCGCCGTTCACCGAAGAGCCGACGAACTGGTCACGCCGGTACAAGGCCAACCTTGAGAAGCTCGCCTCCGGCGATGTCATCAAGGTGTCAGAGGTCGTTCGCGACCTGTGGCGTCGCGACCAAGAGGTGCGCTCGCTCTCCGCGGGCGAGAAGCGCATGCTCGCGAAGGCGCGTCAGATCCTCGTGTCTGAGCTCGCTCTCGCCGAGAAGACCGACGAAGAGCAGGCATCGAAGGTACTCGACGAGGTGCTCGCTTCCTAGCGAGCTGCCCCGGCCATGAGCGCGGACACCCCTGTGCGAGTTGATACACCGGTGCGTGCTGATACACCGGTGCGTGCTGACACGTCGGTGATTGCTGATACTTCCCTGCATCACGTCGCAGAACTGGGTGTCATCTTGGTGGCGGCGGGCCGCGGCGAGCGCCTGGGTGCCTCCCTGCCCAAAGCGTTCGTCGAGCTCGGCGGCGCACCGCTGCTGGCCCACGCCATCTGCACGGTGACCTCGCTCCCCCATCCGGGCCAGCTCGTGCTCGTGGTGCCCGAGGGGCATGCGGGCGAGGCGTTGGCGCTTGCCGATGAACTGGTGCCCGAGGGCTCGCCGTGGCAGGTGTCGGTTGTGCCCGGCGGCCGCGAGCGCCACGAGTCGGTGCGCTTCGGCATCGAGGCTTTACACGACACCATCAAGACCGTCCTGGTGCACGATGCGGCCCGCCCGCTCACCCCGGCCGCGGTCTTCGAGCGCGTGCTTGATCGCGTGCACCAGACGGGCGAGGCGGTCGTGCCGGGCGTTCCCGTGGCCGACACCCTAAAACAGGTCGATGATCGCGGCACGGTCATATCCACTGTGGATCGTGCGTCGCTCGTCGCCGTGCAGACCCCGCAGGGGTTCACCCGCGAAGGGCTCGCCGCCGCACACGACTCCGCGCAGGCGCGCGCAGGCGCACCCGGCGGGGCCGGCGGGGCCGGCGGGGCCGGCGGGGCCGATGCCCCCACCGACGATGCCGAGGTGGTGCAGCGCTTCGGCGGCACCGTCCACGTCGTGCCGGGCGATCCGCTGGCACACAAAGTCACCACCCCGGCTGACCTCGTCATGCTCGAGGGCACGTTGCTGCATTCGGAAGCGAACAGCTTCGCACCACGGTCGGGGCGACATTCGGCCACGCCACAGAGCCGCGCGGCGAAATGATCCGCGTCGGCACCGGCGTCGATGTGCACGCGTATGATCCCGCCGCGCCACTTCGGCTCGCCGGGCTCGACTGGCCGGGCGAACCCGGGCTTTCCGGGCACAGCGACGGCGACGTGGTCTGTCACGCGGTGGTCGATGCACTGCTGGGGGCGGCCGGGCTCGGCGATATCGGCGAGCTCGTCGGGGTGGATCAGCCCCACACCGCGGGGGCGGCAAGCACCGGCTTTGTGACGCTCGCGCTCGCGCGCCTTGCAGAAGCGGGCTGGCGCCCCGTCAACATATCTGTGCAGATCGTGGGGCAGCGCCCAAAATTCGCACCGCGCCGTGCTGAGGCGCAGATCCGCATGTCCGAATTGGTGGGCGCCCCGGTGAGTCTGAGCGCCACCACCACCGACGGACTCGGGTTCACGGGTCGCGGCGAGGGGCTCGCGGCGATCGCGACGGCCCTCATCGAGCGCAGCCCCACCCGCTAACGCCGGCCCACCGACTGGCTCAGGCCCTCTCCCACCCGCGCCTCCGCCACCCCGCCCCCACCTCGAGAGGTCAAAACCTGCGTTCCGGCGCGCCAGCGCACCACAGAATCTGACCTTTCGACAGGCACATGCCCGGAAGAAGGGTCCTTTCGCGCACCGGCAGCTCGGCGTAGTGTTGCACCGTGGAGGGGAGTTCCCATGAGCGACGGCATCACCAGGCGACAGGCCTTGGCGATCGGCGCGGTCGGCGCGGGGGCGCTCGCCATTGGAGCCACCGGCCTGGTACTCTCCCTGCAGGCACCGAGGCCCGCCTCCGACGCTGACCCGTCGCCCGAGACCCCGACACCGGAACCCCCCGTGGGCGAGGCAGCAGGCGGATGGGCCCAGCCGGAGGTGCTCTCGGCGAAGGACGGGCTCCTCGAATTCGACCTCAGGGTCGCGGCGGCCGAGGTTGTGGTGGGCGGATCCACCGTTCGTATGCTCACCTACAACGGCACCGTTCCCGGGCCCACTCTGCATCTCCACCCGGGCGACCGCCTTCGCGTCCACCTCGTGAACGAGTTCGGCGAAATGACCAATCTGCACACCCACGGGCTGCACGTTTCCGCGGAAGGCAACAGCGACAACCCGTTCGTTCACATCGAGCCCGGGCAGAGCTTCGACTACGAGATCGACATCCCCGATGACCATCCCACGGGCATCAACTGGTACCACCCGCACCATCACGGCCTGGCCGCAGACCAGGTGTTCGGCGGCATGTATGGCGCGATTGTGGTCGATACCGACGACTGGTCAGCAGGTGGATCTCCCCGCGTGGTGCTGGTCTCCGACACCACCTTCGCCGGGGGCGGAGTGGCCGGAGTCACCCAGGCCCAGCGCATGATGGGTCGCACCGGCGAGACGCTGCTCACGAACGGCCAGGTTGCGCCCGAGCTGCGGGGCCCGGCGGGATCCACCCAGAGACTGCTCGTCATCAACGCGTGTGCGAGCCGCTACCTTGACCTCGGGCTGGCCGGATTCTCTGCGCAGCTGCGGGGCACCGACTCGATGCCCCTTGCCGAACCGCGCAGTGTCGATCGCGTGCTGCTCGCGCCGGGCAACCGCGTCGACCTGAGCGTAGTGATGCCTTCTGCGGCGACTGAGCTGGTCGCCGCATCCTTTGATCGCGGGCGGATGAGCATGGGGATGATGGGCGGCCAGAGCACCACGGCCCCCGATGCCGTGGTACTCACGGCGACCCCCGATGCCGCGATTTCTGCACCTCCCGTCCCTGCCAGCATGACTGCCGCGCACCCCGACCTTCGCACCCGGGAGCCGGACGGGGCTCGCACCATCACGATGTCGATGGGGATGGGCGGCGGGGGCGGAATGGGGATGCAGTTTCTCCTCGACGGCCAGGAGTACAGTCACGATCGCGTCGACCAGGCGGTGCAGCTGGGAACGATGGAGGAGTGGACGATCGTCAACGATTCCCCGATGGCTCACCCGTTCCACCTGCACATCTGGCCCATGCAGGTCATTCGCGAGGGTGACGCGGAGGTGAGCAGCATCGACCTGCGCGACGTGGTGCACGTGCCCGAGTTCAGTGCGGTCACCGTCCGCATCGCGTTTGGCCGCTTCCCCGGCCGCACCGTCTACCACTGCCACATCCTCGACCACGAGGATCTCGGCATGATGGGCATCATCGAGGCCGCGTGAGCACGCAAAAGGGCGGGGTGCGTACGCACCCCGCCCTGATCCACTAGCGAGCTAGTGAGAGCAAACTAGACGAGCTTTGCGACTGCGCCAGCCTCGGTGAGCTTCGCGAGTGCCTCTTCGGCTGCGTCCTTCTTGAGGGCCTCGAGAACGTTCTTCGGAGCCTCCTCAACGAGAGCCTTGGCCTCGCCCAGGCCCAGGCCGGTGAGCTCGCGCACAACCTTGATGACCTGGATCTTCTTGTCGCCGGCAGCCTCGAGCAGCACGTCGAACTCGTCCTTCTCCTCGACGGCCTCAGCGGCAGCAGCGGGAGCAGCAGCAACTGCAACCGGAGCAGCAGCCGACACGTCGAAGGTCTCTTCGAATGCCTTGACGAACTCCGAGAGCTCGATGAGGGTGAGCTCCTTGAACTGCTCGAGCAGCTCTTCGGTTGAAAGCTTTGCCATGATGTATCTCCTTGATGTGTGCCTGTCACGCTGCGCGCGACGAGCGGGTCTTATGGGGGTGAACCGAAACGGTTCTTACGCGTCCTGCTTCTCCTGCAGCGCACCGAAACCGCGAGCGGCCTTGGCGGGCAGAGCGTTGAACAGCTGTGCGGCACCGATCAGCGACGCCTGCATGACGCCGGCAGCCTTGGCCAACAGCACCTCGCGGCTCTCAAGATCGGCGAGCTTGCCAACCTCAGCAGCAGAAAGGGGCTTGCCATCAAAGTAGCCGCCCTTCACCACCAGATGAGGGTGTGCCTTAGCGAAGTCACGCAGAGACTTAGCGACCGCGACAGCGTCACCGTGCACGAAGGCGAGAGCCGAAGGACCGGTCAGCTCGTCGTCGAATGCGGTGATGCCAGCGTTGTTCGCGGCAATCTTGGTCAGCGTGTTCTTCGCCACGGCGTACGTCGCGTGCTCACGGATGCCGGCGCGCAGTTCGCGCAATTCGGCAACCGTCAGACCGCGGTACTCAGTCAGCAATACGGCGGCCGACTCTTCAAAGTTCTTCTGAAGGTCGGCGAGCCTAGCATCCTTCGTAGCCATGGCGCTCCTTAGCTTGTGTGTCCCCGCGAAGCGGATGCTTCCCGGGGGCCGAACCACCCGTCACAATAAAAAAAGCTCCGGTGCGCATGCACGGAGCTTCGGGGGCGGATCGAGATCCACACTCAAATATTCGTACCTGCGCAGGTCTTCGCTCTTGCGATTGTTACAGAACTCTTGCGAGTTTCTACCGGCGGTCTTGGGCCATCGGCTAGCTTATCACAGGTTGCGGATCAGGTTTGCGGATCTGCCCTGCGGGTCAGCCCGGCGGGTCAGCCCGGCGGGTCAGCTCTGCGGATCTGCCGCACGTGCCACGCGCGCAGCAACTCGACGAGAATCACGCCGACGCCGACGATCACCAGCACGGCGAGCCCCAGCGGCTCGGGCAGCCACCCGATCTCGAAGAACTGTCGCGACCACGGAATCGCCCAGACAACGCCGAGCCCCGCGTACATCGCCAACACGATGAGCAGCCGGAACCAGTGGAACGGGCGCGAGAGCACCGCGAGCACCCACAGCGCGATGCCTGCGAGCGTCAGCGTCGAGGCCGACTGCATCTCGCTCACCGTGAAGGGTCCGAGCCGCTCCCCCACGAGGTACACCGAGATGAGGCCCGCGGTCACGATGAGTCCCGAGGGGATCGCGAAGAGAAGGGAGCGACGCAGGAAACCCTCGCGGTAGCGGGCCGCGTTCGGCATGATCGCGAGGAAGAAGGCGGGGATGCCGATGGTGAGCCCGTCGGTGATCGAGAGTTGGCGGGGCAGGAACGGAAATGCCCACGCGAGGAGGCCGAAGATCACGCCCACCGAGAGGGCATACGTGGTCTTCGTGAGGAACAGCATCGAGACGCGCTCGATGTTCGCGATGACGCGTCGCCCCTCGGCGACCACCCCCGGCAGCCGCTCGAAGCGCCCGTCAAGCAGCACGAGCCTCGCCACCGCCTTCGTCGCCTGCGCCGCGCTGTCGACGGCGATCCCGAGATCGGCCTCCTTGATCGCCAGGGCATCGTTCACCCCGTCGCCGGTCATCGCGACCACGCGACCCTTCGCCTGCAGCGCCCGCACGAGCGACACCTTCTGCTCGGGCGTGACTCGACCAAACACGCGTTTGCGCTCGAGCACCTCGCCGAGCTCGGCCAGGCCCGTGGGCAGTTCGCGCGCGTCGAACCCACCGTCGCAGTCGATGCCCACCTCGCGCGCCACCGCGGCAACGGTGCGCGGGTCGTCACCCGAAATGATGCGGATCCCGACCCCCTGCTCGGCGAAATAGCTCATGGTCCGTGCGGCATCGGGACGCACCCGCTCGCGAAACGTGACGAGGGCCACGGGCGTGAGCCCCGCGGGCAGGGTCGGGGTTTCGGCGGGTGGCGCGGTCGCTACGGTGTGCGCGAGCACGAGTGTGCGGAGGCCATTCGCAGCGCACTCGCCGGCGCGTGCGAGCGTCTGTGCGATGAGCGGATCCGCCCCGCCAGCCTCAAAGACGAACTCCGGCGCGCCAAAGATCCAGGTGCCGGGGGCGACGCCAGCGGGTACCACGAGCCCGCTCCACTTCCATGCCGAGCCGAACGGAATCTCGTGCTCCACCTCGAGCGCCCGCCCGCCGGGCTCGAAACGCTCGGCGAGGCAGCGGGCCGTGGAGTTTGCACCCTGGGCACCGCCGAGGTGCGCGAGCACCGCCTCCCACCCGGGGGCCTCGATGATCGGCTCGACCCCGTCGAGCGTCATCTCGCCGGTGGTGATCGTTCCGGTCTTGTCGAGGCACAGCACATCGACGCGGGCGAGCCCCTCGACGGCCGCGAGCTCCTGAATGAGCACGTCACGGCGCGCGAGCGTCACCGCGCCCACCGCAAACGCGATGCTCGTGACCAGCACCAGGCCGAGCGGCACCATCGCGATCACCGCGGCGACCGCGCCCACCACCGCCTCGCGCCAGGCCCCGCTCGCGATCGCTGCCTCCCAGCCGCCGTGCGACTGCATCTGCCCGTTCGCGACGATCAGCACCACCGGGCCGAGCAGCCAGGTGATCCACTTCAGCAGCCGGTCGACGCTGCCGCGCAGCTCCGAGCGCACCATCGAGAAGCGCTGGGCCTGAGCGGTGAGGCTCGCGGCGTATGAGTCGGCCCCCACGCGCAGCACCTCGGCGAGCCCGGATCCACCCACCACGCTCGACCCCGAGAGCACCTCGTCGCCGGTGTGGCGCGGCACCGAGTGGGATTCGCCGGTGAGCAGCGATTCGTCGAGTTCGAGGGTGCCGGGGCCGCGATCTGCGGTGTGGATCACGCGCGCATCGGCCGTGACCTGGTCGCCCGCGCGCAGCACGAGCGCGTCGCCGAGCACCACCTGTTCGAGGGGAATCTCGATCTCTTCGCCGTCGCGCAGCACCCGAGCCGACGGGGCGTTGAGCACGGCCAGCCGGTCGAGCGTGCGTTTTGCCTGGAACTCCTGCACCACGCCGATCAGGGTGTTGAAAAGTGCCGGCAGGCCGAACAGCGCGTCTTGCCAGCGGCCGAGCACAAGCAGCGTCGCGAAGCCCGTGAATACGATCGCGTTGAAGAGGGTGAAGACGTTCGCCGCGAGGATCTCGCGCAGGGTGCGGCTGCTGGAGTTCGGTGCCTCGTTGCCGAGGCCCTCACGCAGTCGCTGTTCGGCTTCTTCGCGCGTGAGCCCCAGTACCCGCTGATCCATAGCAGCAGACTATTGCAGGTCTAGCCCATCGCGTCGGAACTTCTTAGGAAAACCTCGTGCATGCTCAAACCGATGGTTTGAGCATGTAGCCCGCCACCCCACACTGCGTTTTTGTGGGCTGCCGACGATGTCGGCAGCGCGGGCCGGCTCAAACCGATGGTTTGAGCATGTAGCCCGCCACCCCACGCAATGCTCTGTGGGCTGCCGACGATGTCGGCAGCGCGGGCCGGCTCAAACCGATGGTTTGAGCATGTAGCCCGCGCCTCTTACCGTGTGGATCATCGGGGGCTTGGACGCATCGATCTTCTTGCGCAGGTAGGAGATGTAGAGCTCTACGACGCTGGGCTTCCCTGTGAAGTCATAGCTCCAGACGCGATCCAGAATCTGCGACTTGGAAAGCACGCGACGCGGGTTGCGCATCAGGTAGCGCAGCAACTCGAACTCGGTTGTGGTGAGGTCGATCGGCTCGCCCGCGCGCTCAACCTCGTAGCTGTCTTCGTTCAGCACGAGATCGCCGACGCGCAGGATCGGGTCGGGGTGCTGATCCTGCATCAACTGTGAGCGACGCACGAGGGCGCGCAGTCGCGCGATGAGCTCTTCGAGACTGAAGGGCTTCGACACATAGTCGTCGCCACCCGCAGTGAGACCGTTCACTCGGTCGTCGACCGAGTCGAGCGCCGTAAGGAAGAGCACCGGGAGGAGGTAGCCCTCGCTGCGAAAACGCGACAGCACCTGAATGCCATCGAAATCGGGAAGCATGATGTCGAGCACCGCGACATCGGGGTTAAAGCTGCGAAGCTTCTCTATTGCCTCAGCGCCAGTCGAGGCAGTGTCAACATCCCACCCCTCGTATCTCAATGCCATTGCAATGAGATTGGAAATTGAATCCTCGTCATCAACCACGAGTGCGCGGGTCTTCGCTCCGTCGCTTTGCTGTATCTTTGCTGCGCCCATAACCTGCAAGTATGGCGGGTCGAGCTATGCAGAGCCTGGTTCCAAAAAGATTACGGACGCATGTATTAAAAACCCACAGAAATCGTTGTGGAGTTCAGCACTTTCTGCATGAACGCCAACAGCACACTGGGGTCTAATTCACACTCAGTTCATCGTTTGATCTCACGAGACGTAGCCCGCATGAGGACTCGACGTGGCCCGCACGCAGGCTGCTCGCGGCTGGCCTACCTCCTCACAGCCGGAACAACTGGCAGAATGAGGGGCGATGATCCACAGGCCTGAGCACCTCAAACGTATTGTTACCGATGGCACCGATCGCGCGGCATGGATGCGTGCACGCGCACGCGGCATCACGGCGACCGACGTCGCGAAGCTGTCAACGCCCCGCTCCATCGACACGGCGGCCTGGCAGAAACTGCACGGCAGTGGGTTTTCCGGTAACGCCTTTACCGACCACGGCAAGGCGCGCGAGCCGGTCATCGCGGCGTGGGTGCTCCGGGAATACGGCATCGAGCCGAGCCAGGCGCTCTTCCACGCACAAGACGACGCGCGGCACCTGGCCACCCCCGATGGGCTCGTGCTGAGAGATGCGGGTCACCTTGAGCTCGCCGAGATCAAGACCACCAACAAGGAATGGCGTTCGATCCCTCGCTCCTACCTGCGTCAGGTGTGGTGGCAGCAGCACGTGCTCGGCGCTGAGCGCACGCTCATGGTGTGGGAGCGCCACGAGAATTTCACGCCAGTCGGCGATCCACAGTTTCGCTGGGTGGATCGCGACGAGAACGAGATCGCAAAGCTCGTGGCACTTGCGGGTCAGCTCATCGACACCCTGATCGCCCGCTCGCGGTAGTCGCGACAGCTAGCGCGGGATCGAAACCGTGTCGTCGGGACCAAACGATGCCTGCGGCGCGGGAGCCCCGGGCACCCGGCCCGACGGATTGCCCTGAGCGTGCGTGAAGTTGTGCTCGATGAGCGTCTGCAGCGCGTCCGCCGCCACTTCGAACCCGGGAACGTCACGCAGCACGGTCGACCCGTCGATGCCTCCCGCACCGCCGACGAGCTCGATGTCGCCCGAGCCGAACACGCGCTGCACGAGGGTGCGCCTCGATCGAACCTCGCGCACGCGACTCAGCGGCACTTCGCTGCGGTGCTGCACGAACACCCCGCTGCGGGCGATCACCCGCCGGTTGGTGATAATCGTGCGCCGGGTGAGCCAGCTGAGCAGGGGGCCCACGCCGAGAAGCAGCGCGAGCGCCGCCGCGCCGCCGGCAGCGGCCAGATTCATCCAGGCCTCGGGCAGTGCCCCCACCCAGAACCCCGCGGCGACGGCGAGCGCAGCAAGCATCAGCACCGGAAGCGTGAGCGCGCGCCCGTGCCTCCGCACCCGCATCACCACGGACTCCACCTGAATCGGCGGTTCAGCGGGGCGCGGGTTCGACATGCCCCTTATTCTGCCGCCCCGGGCTCGCCTGCCGCCGAGGCTCCCCGGTCACCCGCATCATTCACGGCGGCATCAAGGCGCGTGCGCGCGATCTGCCCGGCTCGTTCAGCCAGGCCTGCGAGCTCGGCACGCGCGGCATCTGCGGCCTGACGCTGCGCCTCGAGCGATTCCTCGGCACGCGCCGCACGCTCAGCATCGGTGCTCGGATTTCGCGTCTCTCGCGGCCCCGGAGACTCGCTGATCTCACCGGCCCGCCCGGCACGCGCACTCCGCTCGGCACCCTCAGCACGCTCGGCACGCGCCGACGCGTGCCCGGCCGCGGCCCCGGCGGCTCCCCCGGTCACCGCACCGTTGAGCACGCCCACCAGGTCGATGCCCACGGTGTCGCGCGCCATGTCGAGCAACCCCTTCAGATTGCCCATGGCCTCGCCGGCGACCTTCGCGGTGCCGTCGGCGGAGACGACGGTCATGGTATCGATCGCGCTGATCGCCTGCGCGTACTCGTGCGCGATCGACGGCAAGAGGTGGATCAACTCCTGCGCCAACACCGCCTGCGACTGCGTCTCGAGCGCCCGCGCCCGCGCATCGATCGCCTGCGCCTCGGCGAGACCCTTCGCCTCGGTGGCCCGCGCCTCGGCAAGGCCGCGGGTCTCGATCGTGCGGGCGTCGGCCTCGGCCGTCGCAATGGTGGCTGCGGCCTGCGCCTTCGCGAGCGCCTCGACGCGGAAGGCCTCGGCCTCGGCGACCGCACGCACCTCCGCGTTCAGCCGCTCCTTCTTCAGCGCGACCTCCCGCTGCGCGGTGATCTCTTGCTGCTGCACGATGGCCTGCTGCTGGATCGCCTGCTCGAGCGGCTCGGCGGCGCCCGCCTGGGCGTTCGCCTTGTCGGTCTCGACCTGAATCTCGGCCTGGCGCAGCTTCAGCTCTCGGTTGCGATCGAGCAACACCCGCTCGGCCGCGATCTTGGCCTCCTGCGACGCCTGGTACGAATTGGTCTCCGCGATGTCGGCCTGCTGGCGCACCTTGGCGGCCTCTGGCCGACCGAGGTTTGTAATGTAGTCGGAGCCGTCGCGGATCTCCTGGATCTGCAGCGTGTCGACCACGAGGCCCTGCTTGGTCAGCGCCTCCTCTGCCGCCTCGAGCACGCTCTGCGCGACGACCGCGCGATCCCGAATGATCTGCAACACGGTGAGCCCACCGATGATCGAACGCAGCGAACCCGACAGCACCTCCTGTGTCGACTCGTCGATCTCGTCAGAGTTTGAAAGGAAGCGTTGGGCCGCGGCGCGGATCATCTCTTGAGTGCCACCGA
Organism: Leucobacter fengyongliangi; assembly: GCF_050971685.1. Taxonomy (NCBI): domain Bacteria; kingdom Bacillati; phylum Actinomycetota; class Actinomycetes; order Micrococcales; family Microbacteriaceae; genus Leucobacter; species Leucobacter fengyongliangi. The sequence continues at coordinate 73,608 of NZ_JBPCEU010000004.1, forward strand.
CCTTCACGACTGCCACGGCCTGCGCCTGGATGGTGATGCCGTCGGTGGTCTGCGCCTCGGTGGTGATGGTGAGGCGGCGCGACCGCAGCGAAATGGTGAACGACTTCTGTACGAACGGCAGCACGAACACGCCGCCGCCGGTGACCACCTTCTGGCCAGAGAGGTCGCGGTTGACGCTGCCGTCGGCCCCACGAATCTCCTTGCCCTTCCCGCCCGTGACGATGATGGCCTCGTCAGGCTTGGCGATCCGGTAGCGCTTGATAATGACCAGCGCAACGAGCACCAGCGCGATGATGGCGCCGAAAATGCCGATAATGGCCGGGGTGGCGAAAAGCATGTCGTCTCCGATGGTTCGGTGGCGGTTACGGGTCGGTATTCAAGAGTTCAACATGAACCGAGGTGGCGGTCAGGGTCTGCGCGACGCGCACGCGCGCGCCACGGGCGATGGGCGCGTCGGCGGTGGCGGAGAGCGAGATGCGCTCACCGTGGCGCACGAGCGCGACCTCGCCGAGCCCGCCCGCGGGGATCGCGAGCACCACGCTCGCTTCGGCCCCCACGAGTTCATCGGCAGTCACCGAGGTGGTCGATTCTGCTCGGCGGATCGCTCGGCTCAGCCACCAGGCGATCGCGCCGCCCAGCACACCGGCCACCGCGCCGACGACCGCACCCACCGGGGTCGAGGCACCTGCCCCAACCGTGGCAAACGCCGTGAACCCGAAGATCGCGGTGAACGCGGCGATCGTGGTGAGGCTGAGCGGGCCGTCGCCGAAGTCGAAGAAGTCGAAGACGCCGTCGAGCAAGACCGAGATGAGGAGCAGGATCGCGCCAGCGATCCCGATGATGAGGAAGATGCCGCCGGCCACGAGCGAGCCATCGATCAGCCGCTCGAACCACGAGATGATGTCGTTCACGTGCGGCCTCCTCACTGTGCGTTGGATTCAGTCTATCGAGCACCCCCGTCATCGGTCACGGCGAGCGCGAAGCCGACCCCGGGTAGACTCCTGGGGTGACTTCCGAGACCCCCGCCTCACCCGCATCGCCCGCGTCCCCCTCGCGCGCGACGCTGATCCTGCAGCTCGTGCGCTCCGCGTGCCACCTCATCACCGTCGTCATCGTGGCGTTCTGGGCCTTCCTCGATTGGGCATGGCCGTGGCCCGGGCTCCTCACCGGAATCGGCTTCACCATCCTCGCGATCCTCATCTGGGCACTCTTCCTTTCGCCCAAGCCGGTGCTGCACACCGATCGCTTTGGCCAGGGGCTCATCGAGTTGCTCTTCATCGCGTCGGGAGTGGGCGCCATGCTCGCCCTCGGCGTGCACTGGGTGGTCGCGGTTGCGTTCGGTGTCGTGGCCGCGGTGGTCGGCTACCTCGCGCCGAGTCGTCTCACTCCGGCCTAAGTTATGCGCGCATGACTCGGGCAATGTGACACGAAATGTCGCCCCCAAGCAAGGTTGACCACACTTTGCGTCACATTGAAGTGGGGCAGGCGCACCACGCCGGGCGAGCGGCGCGATCCACCCTCAGAAACCGGGCAAGATTCGCGGGAATATCGCGGGCGCGCGCTTAGTTGAAGATTATATGAATCTGAATACTTCTCCCGCAGTGGATCATTCGCAGCTCATCCTCGGACTCGACACCTTCGGCGACGTCACCGTCGGCCCGGACGGGAAGCCGATCCACCACGCGCAGGTTTTGCGCGATGTGGTTGAGCAGGCGGTTCTCGCAGATCAACTGGGGGTCGACGCGCTGACACTCGGCGAGCACCACCGCGACGACTTCGCGATCAGCTCACCCGAGATCGTACTCGCGGCGATCGCCGGCCGCACCGAGCGCATGCTGCTCGGCACCGGCGTCACCGTGCTCTCGAGCGACGACCCCGTGCGGGTGTACGAGCGCTTTGCGACGCTCGACGCGGTGAGCAACGGTCGCGCCGAGGTGGTGCTGGGGCGTGGCTCATTCACCGAGTCGTTCCCCCTGTTCGGGCTGAACCTCAACGACTACGAGGGATTGTTTAACGAGAAGCTCGAGCTGTTCGCGCAGCTGCGCGGCGAGGGTGCCGTGACGTGGTCGGGCAAGCATCGCGCGGCGCTCGTGAACCAGGAGGTGTTCCCGAAGACCGAGCAAGAGGGCGGCGTGCGGGCGTGGATCGGCGTGGGCGGCAGCCCGCACTCGGTAATGCGGTCGGTGCAGGTGGGGATCCCGATGATGCTCGCGATCATCGGCGGCGAGCCCGAGCGGTTCCTGCCGTTTGTCGAGCTGTACCGCAACGCGCAGCGCGAGCTCGGGCGCGAGCAGATGCCCGTCGGCGTGCACTCGCCGGGGCACGTGGGCGCGACCGATGCCGAGGCGCGCGACGAACTGTGGACGCACTACGAGGCGTTCCGCAACCGGCTTGGGCGCGAGCGCGGGTGGCCGCCGGCGGCGCGCGCCGAATTCGAGCACGAGGCCGACAGTGGATCGATGTACGTCGGATCCCCCGAAACCGTCGCCCAGAAGATCGCCGCGACCGTGCGCACGCTGGGTGCTGATCGTTTCGATCTGAAGTACGCGAACGGCACGATGCCGCACGCACTGCTCATGTCGAGCATCGAGCGCTACGGCCGCGAGGTGATCCCGCGCGTGCGCGAGCTGCTCGCGGACTAGCGGGCGGGCGGCGGGCGGGGCGTGCCCCGCGCTGTCTAGAGCGTGAATTCCCGCCAGGCGCCCGTGGCGGCCCCGGTCGGCATGCCGTCGAGCACGCGGATGCGGCGCTCGGCCGGGCTCATCACCACGGTTGCGAGGGTCGCCCACCGGTCGCCGAGCGGCATCGCGGGATCGGCGACGCAGCTCAGCGGCGGATCGCCCTCGCCGCTCTCGAGCAGCGCCACCAGCGCGGTGAGATCAGCAGGGCGGCACGCCTCGATCCGCTGCTCGAGCAGGTCGAAGCGCTCTGATGAGTCGGGCTCGTACGAGGCCTTCTGCTCGCGCAGCGGCGTGGAGTGCTGTAAGTGGTTCGTGCGGATCAGGACCCCCTCGCGCAGCGGCACCTCGAAGACGCCGACCGGCGTGACCTCGAGCGAGACGGCGCCGCCCGCGTCGGTGAGCGTGAGCGAGGTCGAGGCGCTTACCGGGGTGGCGCGCACGAGCGCGATTGCTTCGTCGACGTTCGCGCACTCGCGCAGCACCGCGTAGGCGAGGAGGTGCACGGACACGCCCCCCGGCCCGTCTGCGGCGTGCCCCAGAATGTTGAAGTTGACCGCGAGACCTGCCTCGTTGAGGCCGATCTTCGCGAGGATGCCCTGCTCGGTGATGCCCGCGAAACGGTAGTTCGGGCGCGGGTGAGCGCCTCCGGCAGTCTCGCCTCCCCCTGCGGCCCTACTCCCGGCGGCACCATCTCCAGTAACCGTCTGGGTGTGCCAAAACTCGGCGAGGTCCGCGTGCCAATCCCAGGTCTGCACGCTGTGCATCGCACCACCGAGGCGGATCGACACCGTCGAGCACTCGTGAGCAGGCGCGTTGCCTAACGCGAGGATCTCGGTGCGCGCGTTGAGCGCCATGAGCCGGTCGAGGGCGAGCCCCGATGCGTCGGCGACCGCGCGGAGTTCCTCGGCGATTTCGGGGCGCCAGGCCTCAACCGCGGCGAACGATGCGGCGGCGGACTCGCGCTCGGCCGCTTCGCTGACGCCGACCGCGCGAAAGATCGCGGCATACCCCCGGTAGGCAGCGTCGATCGTGTCGCGCAGTGCCAGCCCGCGTGCGCGCCCGAGCTCGCGCGGGGTGGTGCCCGCGAGCTCGAAGTGGGCACGCGAATGGCGCGTGCCCACTGCGGAATCGGTGCCGGGATTCGTGTGAGTCATGGTCTGCTGAGTGCGGCTTTCGGTTTGGTTAGCGGGTGGATCACTCCACGCTCTCACACTCGACCGCCGCGATGGGTGAGACTCTCCTACCCCGCGACACCCCAGCCTCGCCACTTCCCCGCAGCAAGGAGACCCGTGTTGAGGTATCTCGATGTCGAGATACCTCGATCCACAATGGTGGATCACCGCACTTGCGCTCGCGGCGATGCACGCTAGCCTGAAAGCATGAGCCACCTCAGACTCGAAGAACTGTCCGCCTCCACGATCGTGCACGTCAACAGCCTTGGGCTGAAACCGGGCCAAGAGCAGTTTGTGAGCCCCGTGTCGTACGCGGCGGCCGCGGCCGTGACCCCCGTACACACCGCCTGGCAGCGCGTGGTGCTCGACGACGACCGAGTGGTCGGGTTCATTCACGGCAACTTTGACCCCGACGCTTTGCAGGAGGAGTTTAAGGCGGCGCTGTGGCGCATCAACGTCGACGCCGAAGCGCAAGGCCAGGGCGTGGGCCGCTTCGCGGTCGAGGCCCTCATCGAGGAGGCGCGCCGTCGCGGAGTCGAGCGCCTCACCGTGCTCTGGGAACGGGGCGAGGATGGCCCCGAGCAGTTCTTCCTGCGGATCGGCTTCAAGCAGGTGGGCGAGACCGAGTATGGCGAGGTTATCGGCGCGATCGACCTCTAGCGCACCGCGGAGAATGCCCCCGGCCCGCAGGGTGTGGGGGCATTTTTTCGCCCATTTGCACTCTCCGTGCATGTCCCCCGTTTCTCCCCGAGTTCCTCCTCGTGACCCTCCCTGCGCCACGCGTCGCGCCACGCGTCGTGCCACGCGTCGCCCCTCTCTCCGCACCACTTGGCTTGGCACCTAGACTCGCCCAGTCCCACTCCTCCATCATCCGAAAGCGAGCAGCATGCCCACCGCAGGCCAGTCTCAGTCGCGCGGCGTACTCGTCTCGGTCGGGTCGTCGGTCTCATTCGGCCTGATCTACTTCCTCACCCCGCTGCTGGCCCCGATGTCTGGCGAGTCGGTGTGGGCGGTGCGCACCCTGGTGTCGCTGCCGTTCATCGCGGTGGTGCTCATCGCCCTGCGCCGATGGGGTCTCGCGGCAGAGGTTGCCCGCCGCATCCGGCGCACACCGCTGCTCGCGCTCGGCGTCGTCGCATCGGGCCTGCTTCTCGCCGCCCAACTCTGGATCTTCAGCTGGGCTCCCCTCAACGGCCGCGCCATGCAGGTCGCGCTCGGCTACTTCCTTCTCCCGCTCGTCCTCGTGCTCGTGGGCCGCTTCCTCTACGGCGACCGCATGGTCTGGTGGCAGTGGATCGCCGCGGCTGTCGCCGCGACCGGTGTCGCGTTTGAGATCATTCGCGTCGGCGGCATCTCGTGGGAGACGCTCGTCGTCGCCCTCGGATACCCCGTCTATTTCGTGCTGCGCCGCGCGATCGGCATAGGGCATCTCGGCGGGATGTTTTGGGAGATAGCGGTTCTGTTCCCGGTTGCGATCGTGGTGGTCTGGCTCAATTTTTCCAGTGGATCCCTACTCGCCGCGAATCCCGCACTGTGGTGGGCGGCACCCAGCTTCTCCCTCTTCGCCGCCTTCGCGCTGCTGCTCTACCTCCTCGCCTCGCGCTACCTCTCGATGAGCATCTTCGGGCTGCTGAGCTACCTCGAGCCGGCCCTGCTCGTGGTAGCAGCGGTGCTGATCGGCGAGCGGATCGCGCCGGGCGAGTGGTTCACCTACGGCGCGATCTGGACCGCCGTGCTGATTCTCGTGATCGGCGGGACGGTTGGGCTGGCGCGGTCGAAGCGGCGCCGCCCGGGCGAACCGCCTCCGACGACCCAGCCGATTCCCCTCGCGTAGATGCCCCTCGCTTGGATGCCCCTCGCGCAGGTGCCCCTCGCGCAGGTGCCCATCGCTTGGATGCCCCTCGCTTGGATGCCCCTCGCGCAGGTGCCCCTCGCGTAGATGCCCCGACCAGGTAGGGCGCAAGTGGGTGCTTCACCTGCGTGCAACGCGCCACTTGCGCCCTACCGGCCTTCCGGCAGCAGGGCAGCAGGGTTGCCGGGTCGCTCGCGAGCGGGCGCTGGCCCGCGCGCAGCCGGGCAGCAGGGCAGCTGGGTCGCTGGGCAGCCGGGTCGCAGGGGCGCTCGCGAGTGGGCGCTGACCCCTGCGCACCCGGGTGCCTTGTTCACCTCGGGGTGCCTTATTCCCGCAAATAGGGCACCCTGAGGTGAATAACGCACCCTTTCCCGGGCGCTGGGGCCAGCTCGGAGAGGGATCACGTCACCCACGTGCAGCGGGTCACCTCCCCAACCTCGCCTGCCGGGGGGCGCAGACTCACACGCGCTACTTTCACCTGGTACCGTGCGAGGTGTGCGTGAGGATCCACCTGTAAACGAACCGGCGACCACCACCGGCCCGGCGCCGCGCGGCAGTGCCGGCGAGGTCTTTCGCGCGTTCCTGAAGCTCGGCCTCACCTCCTTCGGCGGCCCGATCGCACACCTCGGGTTCTTTCGCGACGAACTGGTCACCCGCCGCAGGTGGGTGCGCGAGAGCGAATACGCGGATCTCGTCGCGCTCGGCCAGTTCCTCCCCGGGCCCGCGTCGAGTCAGGTGGGGTTCGCGCTGGGGCTGTTTCGCGCGGGGCCGCTCGGCGCGCTTGCCGCGTGGATCGCCTTCACCCTGCCGTCGGCGATCCTGCTCGTGGCGTTCGCCTACGGGGCCACGCTCTTTGACAATGCGATCGGCGCGGGGGTGCTCGCCGGGCTGAAGGTCGTCGCGGTCGCGATCGTCGCGCAGGCGGTGTGGGGCATGGCCCGCACGCTGACACCCGACGCGCGCCGGGCATCGATCGCGGTGGTCGCCGCGATTCTTGTGTTGTTCGTCGCCGGCCCGGTGGGGCAGGTCGGCGCGATCGTGCTCGGCGCCCTGGCCGGATACCTGTTGTGTCGCGACGCTCCCGCTGGTCTCCCAACCAGTGCTCCCGTCCGAAAGCCGGCCAGCCCAACCGCTGCGGAACCCGCTGAGGCAGAAGACAGCCCCGCCACCGGCCTGGCAACCGACTCGACTGCTCGTCGCGCCGAGGGGCCAGCGGGTTCTGGTGCCCTGCGCATTCCCGTCTCGCGCCGCGCCGGCGTCGTCGCTCTCAGCCTCTTCGCTGCGCTACTCGTCGCGCTCCCGGCCGCCGCGGCCGCGCTCGGCACCCCGCCAAGCACAAGTTCCGCCGCGAACGCTGGCAACGGCTCAGTCACCAGCGCCGCTAACACCAGCGCCGCAGGCACAACCTCGCCAGGCAGCACCGCGCCAAGCAGCACCGCGCCAGGCAGCACCGCGATCCACGTGGCCGACTCCTTCTATCGGGCGGGCGCGCTCGTGTTCGGCGGTGGGCACGTCGTGCTCCCCCTTCTGCAGTCCGAGGTCGTGACCGGAAACCCCGCCGGCTGGGTCACCCCCGACGCATTCCTCGCGGGCTACGGCGCGGCGCAGGCCGTGCCGGGTCCACTGTTTACGTTTGCCGCGTACCTCGGAGCGCTCGCCGAGCCCGGCCCCGCGGGCCTCGTGACGGCCGCGATCGCGCTGGTCGCGGTGTTTCTGCCGGGGCTGCTGCTGCTCGTCGGAGTGCTCCCCTTCTGGAACACCTTCCGCACGAAGCGCCCCGCCCAGGCGATCATGCGCGGCGCGAACGCGGCGGTGGTCGGCATCCTCGCGGCGGCGCTCTACGACCCGGTATTCGTCACCGCGATAGTGGATCCCGCGACCTTCGCCCTCGCCCTCGTGTGCTTCGCGCTGCTGGTGTCGTGGCGCACTCCCCCGTGGGTGGTCGTGCTCGTGGGCGCAGCCGGCGGGGCGCTCCTCGCCGCCTGAACCGCGCACTGCACAGCCTCCCGCGCATCGCGCAGGCGACTCGGGCTTTCCTCTCGCACGAGTCCGTGGGCAGTAGATGTCGGAAAGCCCGTGCTTTCGAGCATCTACTGCCCACGGACACCCGTAATCGCGATGGCCGGCGGAATGGATCGCCCCGCCCAGGCAGGGTCGCCCCGCAGCAGATTGCTCGTGACCTCTGTCAGGAACCGGACGAGCCGATCCACGCCCGTGAGCGTGTCTCCGTCGGTATCACCAGACACCGCACCCGAACTCTCCGCGAGTTCTGCAACCGCACCCTGAACGCGGCGCAGAGTCTCCTCCACCACCCACGCAACTCGAGCACGAGGCAACCCCCACCCGATGCCCTCATCGATGAGGTGCTCGGCCGTGATCTCGCGCCAGAATCTCTTTCCACCGATCCGCATGGAGAGGAGAGCGGCCTCATGGTCGAAAAGCACCTGAGGAACAATGTCGTAGGCATCGGCGAGCGTCGCCACGCGGCCGCGCGGCTCAAACGCCCCACTGAGCCCCGGCAGCATGAAGGAAAAGTTCTTTGCATGCGCATCCGTGTTTCCGCACGCAACATTCAGCACGGTCAGCGCGAGGAGTCTTTCTCGGGGCGCGAGCGTGATGCCCGTTGCCTCCGGCTCCCGCCGCAACGGTGACGGGGCCGGCAGTAAACGGGCGATCTGCGCGAGGCTGGCCCGTTCAGAGTCGGCTCAGCGCGGATCCGCCCCCACCCACCGCTGCGCCGCGGATGTACCCGGCAGCGCGGGCAAGAATTCGATCAAACTCGTCTTCGTCAATGTCAATCGGTTCGAGTGGCGGGCGCGGTTCGCCGATGGTCACGCTGCCACCTACATCAGCCCCATCCTCGGCGAGGAGCCCGTACAGATCGTCTGCCCTCACGTGAGCCTCGCGCGCGAGCCGGCTCAGTCCTATTCCTTCGGGCAGCAACCCGCCGAAGAATGGCCCCGGGTCAAGCCCCTCTGCGCCAAAGGGCAGCGAGTGCGACAGCACGGGTGAGTTGAGCGGAGCGATTCACGACCAGTCGCCACCCCAAGCGAACGAACCGTCGCCACGGATCTCGCCGATCGAGACACCCGAGAGGCGCACTTCCAGTGGATCACGGCTCATCGACGGTCGCCGTCAGATTGATGCCGAGCGAGGTGAGCACCTGAAAATACCGCTCGTTGGCCTGTTTTCCCTTGCCCGATTCAAGTTCGGAGAGCCACCGATGGGTCACGCCGAGGCGCTCCGCGAGCTCACGCTGGGTGAGGCCGTGCGCCCGGCGCACGTGACGCACGAGGCGGCCGACATCCATAGGACTGGTGACAATCGCCTGCACACGGCCTCCGATAACGTTTTCGTAAAGTTTTCTCGTTGACTACGATAACGTAAACACTCGGGCCTGACTACCCTTTCGTGCAATTCATGGCCAACAGCCAGGCGCAAGGGGACGGAGTGCCGGGGCGGGGTGCAGGGGGCGGGGCGGGGTTCCGCGGGGCGGCGGATCACTCCGCCTCGTACACGACCTCTCCGGCAAGCACGGTGACCCGATTGCGGGTGAGGTGGATCTCGGCCGCATCTGCCGCGAACGGGTCGCGATCCGCCACCGCCACATCGCACACCTCGCCGACCGCGATGCGCCCGCCCGGCATGCCGAGCAACTCGTGCGACCCGCGCGTGTACGCGGTGAGGATCGACGACAGCGACAGCGCCTCGTCGGGCAGCAGTGGATCAAACTCCGTCACCCCGGGCTCGCGGCGCGTCACCGCCACGTGCATCGCCAGCCACGGGTCGGGGCTCGAGACCGGCCAATCGGAGCCACAGGCAAGCGCGGCCCCCGCGCCCTCGAGCGACGCGAACTGGTACTGCCACCCGGCCCGTTCCTCCCCCATGAGGGGCATCGTGAGGGTGAGCATCTGCGCGTCGAGGCACGCCCACAGCGCCTGCAGGTTGGCGGTCACGCCGAGCTCTGCGAAGCGGGGCAGGTCTTCGGGATTGATGATCTGCAGGTGAGCGATGTGGTTGCGCACGCGGGCGCGATCCGCCTCGGGAACCGCGGCCACCGCGTCGAGCGCGTACCGCACCGCGCGATCGCCGATGGCGTGAAAGTGCGCGGTGAAGCCGCGGGCGTTGAGCAGCGGCACGAGCTCGAGCAGTTGCTCGCGGCTGAAGTAGGCGAGGCCTGATCCACCGGTGCAGGAGCACTCGGCGATATAGGGCTCTTCCATCGCGGCGGTCTCGTTCTCGGGCACCCCGTCGACCATGATCTTCGCGGTGTCGAGCGTGAGCCCCTCGCGTTCGTACTGCGCGCGCCGCCGCTCGAGATCGGCCACGAAGTCTGCGATCGACATCCCGTCAAAGTCGCGCGACACCCACAGCGCCCCGCTCGCCCGCCCGCGCAGTTCGCCCGCGTCGATGAGCGAACGGTAGACCGGGGTGAAGTCGGTGTAGCCGGCGTAACTGCCGAGGATCGCCTCCTGCCACCCGGTGATGCCGTAGCGGAACATCACCTGTTCGCCCGCGAGCAGGCCGGCCCGCATCTCGGCGTCGGTCGTCTCGGGAATCACTGCGGCGACGAGCTCGGCGGCCCCCTCCTGCAGGGTGCCCGCCGGTGCGCCCGTGGCGTCGCGCTCGATGCGCCCGTCGGCGGGGTCGGGGGTCTCGGCGGTGACGCCGGCGAGTTCGAGCGCACGCGTGTTCGCCCACGCCCCGTGGTGGTCGGCGTTGATGAGATACACCGGGCGGTCGGGCACCACGCGGTCGAGGTCCTCGCGCAGCGGGGTGCCGCCGGCGAACTGCGGCATCCGCCATCCGCCGCCCACGATCCACGGCAGCTCGGGGTTCGCCGCCGCGTACCGGGCGATCTCGGCGTAGACCTCCTCGGCGTTCGTGCACGCCGTCAGGTCGCACCGCAGCGACTCGATGCCGCCAATCGTGGTGTGCACGTGCGCGTCGACGAAGCTCGGGGTGACGAGCCCCCCGCGGGCATCGATAACCCGGGCTGCGGCGAAGCTCTCCACAATCTCGTCGCCACCGAGCGCCACGATGCGCCCACCCGCTGCGGCGAGCGCGGTGTGCGGCAACATGGCCCCGTCGCTGAAGATGCGGGCATTGTGGATCACCAGCTCGGCCGAGGCGTGCTCTGCTGAGGTCGCGTGCGCCTGGTCGGCGTGTGTCTGTGCAGCCTGGTTCTGTGCAGCGCGCGTCTGTGCAGCCTGGTTCTGTGCAGCGTGTGTCTGGTCGGCGTGCTTCGGGCCATTGGTACTCATGCGGTGGCGCCTTTCAGGTCGTCGAGTTCGTGGCGGAACATTTCGATGTAGCGGCTGAGGAGATTCATGAACGTCGTCTCGGCGACGCGTCGCTGGTCGGTGCGCCCGCGCGTAATCGACGCGAGGATCGGTGCGCCCTGAGCCGCCACCACGTCGGGGTCGAGCATGAGGTCTTCGGCGTTCCACTCGTAGGCGAAACCAAGGGCGAGGTGCTCGAGCCCGAGCAGCGCCTCAAACGCGCGCACGGGCTCAAAGCCCTGCTCGGTAAGCGTGCGCAGAAAGAGTTCATACATCGCGAGTGTGCCGGCGTCGCGCACCGGCGTCGTTGACAGCACCTGAATGGTGTTGGGGTGGCGCGCGAAGGCGCGGTAGTAGGCGAGCCCGAAGGTGTGGATCGCCTCATCCCAGGGCTGCCGGTCAAGTTCGGGGGTGTGGATCTCGCGCACCACGAGCGCGCGAACGAGGTCGACGATGCCCTTCTGCCCGTCGACGTGGTGGTAGAGCGAGGGCGCACGCACCCCGAGGCGCTGGGCAAGCACCTTCATGGTGCAGGCCGCCCAGCCGAGCTCGTCGATGATCGCGAGCGCCTCGCGGGCGATGGAGTCTTCGGTGAGGGCGGGGCGCGTGGGCCTTCCAGCTTTGCGTGGAGTGTCCGCGTCAGGGGTCGACGTTTCACCCATTGCTCACCTCCCATCGCAGCGTCGCTCATGGTTGTTGCTTCAAGATTTCAAGTTGGTAACCATGCGGAAACGGTCGCATCACGACCCTTGCGCTCCTTATCTAACCCCATTAGGTTTATCGATCACAAGGGTTCGCACCGAAGCGGATCCCGACTTCACCGGCTCGCACTCGTGCGAGCCACACCAACACAGGCTCGCACCGATGCGGGCTCGGGTTTTCAGGAAGCAGGCGATTTATGACCACGCCCATCCCGACAATCAGCGGGCACGACCGCGTCAATCCCACCGATTCCCCCTCGCGCGAACTCACGATCTCGCACGCACGCAAGACCTTCATCACCCCCGAGAAGACGCACGTCAACGCGATCGACGACGTGTCGTTCACCATCAAACAGGGTGAGTTCTTCGTGATGCTCGGCCCGTCGGGGTGCGGCAAGACCACCCTGCTGCGCTCGATCGCCGGGCTCGACACGCTCGACGGCGGCGAGATCCACCTGGGAAATCAGCGCATCGACCAGCTCGCCCCGCACGCCAGGCCGGTCAACACGGTCTTCCAGTCGTACGCGCTGTTTCCGCACCTGACCATCGCGCAAAACATCGCGTTCGGCCTCGAGATGGAGGGGCGCCCGAAGGCGGAGGTGGCCGCCCGCGTCACCGAGATGCTCGAGCTCGTGCAGCTCTCGGAGATGGCGAATCGCAAGCCGGCGCAGCTCTCGGGCGGCCAGCAGCAGCGCGTCGCCCTCGCCCGTGCGTTGGCGAAGCAGCCGCAGGTGTTGCTGCTCGACGAGCCGCTGGCCGCGCTCGATCTCAAGCTGCGCCGCGGCATGCAGTCCGAGCTGAAGCGCCTGCAGCGCACCACCGGCATCACCTTCGTCTTTGTCACGCACGATCAGGAGGAGGCGCTGAGCATGGGCGACCGCATCGCGGTCTTCAATCAGGGCCGCCCCGAGCAGATCGGCACCCCCGAAGAGATCTACGAGAAGCCGGCGAGCCGCTTCGTGGCCGACTTCATCGGCGAAACCAACTTCGTGACGACGCCAGCCCAGCGCGTGGCCGGCAGCGGCGAGGGCGGCGGCGAGGGCGGCGGCAAGCGCAGCAGCAGCAGCAGCAACAGCAGCGGAGTCTCTCACGAGAACAGCGGGGCGGATCAGCGCCTCGTGGTGACGCTGCCGGGCGGCGATTCGGTGACCCTGCCCAAGGTCGTTGACACCCCGAATGGCGAGGTAACCCTCACCATTCGCCCCGAACGGGTGAGCCTCACCCCGACCGGTGTGCGCTTCGCGTCGGGCCGCATCTCGAAGCTCGTGTACATGGGCACCGACCTGCGCTGCAACGTGATGTTGGCCGACGGCACGGAACTCGCGGTGCGGGTGCCGCCGCCGTTCCCGGCCGAGGTGCAGCCCGACGCCGAGGTGTCGCTCTACGCCGACCCAGTGGCGCTGCGGCCCCTCACCCCCGAGACCGCCGCGGGGCACGGGGCACCCGGCCGTGCCGCCACCCACGCGAAACCGCAGGCTGCACAATGAGCACCCCCACCGTGCGCGACGACCGCACGGGCGTGAACCTGGTGCCGCTCGCGACGAAGCGCAAGAAACAGCCGAAGGTGCCCGGCCGCTTCCCGTGGTTCGCGGTGATCCCGGCGCTGATCGTGGCCGCGCTCTTCACCATCGGCCCGCTCGTCATCATCGTGATCTTCTCGTTCATGACGCGCCCGCCCACCGGCGGCGGCATCATCTACGAGTTCACGCTCGAGCCCTACGTCAACTTCCTCTTCCAGTCAGACTTCCTCGGCAACACGGCCTTCGACCCGCGCTACCTGTCGGTGTTCGGCGATTCGCTGTGGCAGGCCGCGATCACCACGATCGTCTGCCTGATCCTCGCGTTTCCCATCGCCCTGTGGATCGCCACTCGCCCCGAGAAGAAGCAGAACCTGCTGGTGATGCTCATCACGGTGCCCTTCTGGACCAACCTGCTCGTGCGCACCTACGCGTGGATGCTGATCCTGAACGACAACGGCATCGTGAACACCGGGGCGGCCGCGCTCGGCCTCCCGCAGATGGATCTGCTCTACACGCCGATGGCCTCGCAGCTCGGCCTGATCTACACATTCCTGCCGTTTATGGTGCTGCCGATCTACGCGTCGCTTGCGGGCTTCGACTTCCGCCTCGCCGAGGCCGCGTACGACCTGGGGGCGCGCAAGTCGACGGTGATCCGCCGCATTATCTTGCCGCTCGCGACCCCGGGCATCATCTCGGGCGTGCTGCTCGTGTTCATGCCGGCGTTCGGCTCGTACGTGCAGCCCGTGCTGCTCGGCGGGGGGAAGGTGCTGCTGATCGGCAACCTGATCGCGTCGCAGTTTGGCGACTCGCGCAACTGGCCGTTTGGTGCGGCCCTGTCGGTGATCACGCTCGTGCTGCTCATGGTCGCGCTGATCGCGATTGCGCTGTACTCGAGAAAGTCGGGCAAGAAGGTGGAGATCTCGCTATGACCGCACCCGCCACCAGCAGTGGATCCGCCGCAACGACCGGCGCGCCCGGCGCTGCCGCCGCTGTGCCATCCACCGCCGCAGCACAGCCTGTGACCCAGCCCCGCAAATCCCCGCGCGCGCTGCGGCTGCGCGACTTCCCGGGCATCGCCCCGATCGCGATCTTCGGCATCGTGTTCCTCTACGTGCCGATCCTCATCACCACGATCTACGCGTTCAACGACGGCGACTCGGCGCTCATCTGGAAGGGCTTCAGCGTGCGCTGGTTCGGCGAGGTGGCGCAGAACGCGAACCTGCTGAGCTCGGTGTGGGTGTCGCTGCAGATCGCGGTGGTTGCGACCGTCGTGGCGACGGCGTTCTCGATCCTGTTCGCGCTCTCGGTCGAGCGGCTGCGCGCAAAGGGCAGCGCGATCGCGACGGCGATCCTCACGGCCCCGCTCGTGATTCCCGAGATCGTGCTCGCGGTCGCGACCCTCGGCTTCATTCGCATGATCGGCCTGCCGCCCGGAATGACCGCGCTCATGCTCGCGCACACCTCGTTCTGTATCCCGTTCGCGCTCATGCCGATCCGCGCCCGCTTGCGCAGCCTCGGCACCACCTACTTCGAGGCGGCGACCGACCTGGGTGCGAACACCTGGCAGATGTTCCGGCGCATCACGCTGCCGCTGCTGGTGCCCGGCATCATCTCGGGCGCGATCCTCGCGTTCGTGATCTCGCTCGACGACTTCATCATCTCGAACTTCCTGTCGGCCTCCGGCGCGACCCCGCTGCCCGTGTTCCTGTTCAGCTTGATCCGGCGCGGCGCGAGCCCCGCAGTAAACGTCATCGCAACGATGCTGCTCGTGCTCGCGATCGTCGTCACCCTCATCACTTTCTGGCAATCACAACGAAGGAGTAAGCAACATGCGTAATACCAAAACGGGGCGCAGGATCGCCTCAGCACTGGCCATCTCGGCCGTGGGCGCGCTCGCCCTCACCTCCTGCGGCGGCGGAGTCTCTGACTCGGGCGGCGGCGAGGCCGCTGCATCTACCGAGTACGTCGAGGCGACGAGCGGCGAGGTAAACCTCTACACGTGGAGCGACTACTTCCCCGACGAGCTCGTGAAGAAGTTCACCGACGAGACGGGCATCAAGCTCAACGTCGACTTCTTCGACTCGAACGAGAGCCTCGAGGCGAAGCTGCGCGCGTCTGACGGCGCCGGCTACGACGTGGTCGTGCCGAGCGACTACATGGTCGAGATCCTCGCGAACGACGGCATGCTGCTCGAGTTCGACTCGCAGAGCCTCCCCAACGGCGGCAACATCAAAGACGACTTCATGGATGTCTACTTCGACGAGGGCCGCAAGTACACGACCCCGTATCTCTACGGCACCACGTCGTTCATGTACGACACCGCGGTGATCACCGAAGAGCTCGACTCGTGGGCCGACTACTTCAACCCGCCCGCCTCGGCCGGCAACGTCGGCACCATGAACGATCAGACCGAGGTCGTGAACTCGGCACTGCGCGTGACCGGCGGTGACTTCTGCACCACCGACGGCGCCGAGCTGCAGGCCGCGCAGGATCTGCTCATGCAGTTCAAGCCGCGCGTCGACACCATCAACAGCGACGGCATCTTGGAGCGTCTTGCGAACGGCGAGCAGGCGATGGCAATGATCTGGAACGGTGCCGGTCACCGGGCCGCGATCGATCGCCCGAGCCTGAAGTTCGTGTACCCGGAGGAGGGCATCGCGCTGTGGCAGGATAACTTCGCGATCCCGTCGGGTGCGAAGAATGTGGATCAGGCCAAGACCTTCCTGAACTGGATGCTCGTTCCCGAGAATATGGCCGTCGCGGTCAACTTCCAGGCCTACGCCTCGGGCGTCGAGGGCACCGACGAGCTCATGAGCGACGAGTTGAAGAACAGCTCGGCGATCGTGGTTCCCGAGGGCTACGACGGCGCGAAGCCGGTCACCCCCTGCAACAACGAGGAAATGTCGAACTACACGAAGATCTTCGAGACCTTCAAGGGTTAGGCAGGCGTGCCGGTTCGGCAGAGCCGGCACCTCTCGCACACACAGCGGCCCCCGCGATTTCACCCCCAGTGGATCGCGGGGGCCGCTGCGTTTCCGCACCTCTTCCCTTGGGGTGCACGATCACGCAGATGCAATGAGATCAGATGCCTCGAACGACGCAAGACAGGCGCAAGATCAACCCAATATGCACAATCTTGCAGATTCTGGCCCGAGATGCGTAGACTAAGCCCAACCAGCGAGTATTTCTGCACGATCGCACAAAATCGGAGGCGAGATGAACGAGCACACCTCCCAAGCGGAACACGTGGCAGCTTCGCTCGGTGCCACGATTCGCGCTCGACGCCGCGAGCTTGAACTTACGCAGCAAGACCTTGCTGATCTGGCAGGCGTTGCCGTGCGTTCGATCCACGAGCTTGAACGGGGAAAGCCAACGATCCGCCTCGCCGTGCTCGTCGCCACACTCAGTGCGCTCGGCCTGACCCTGCATGCATTGAAGGCCGGATCTCATGAGTGAGCGCAATCAAGCCCTGGCCCACACCACCACCGACACCGCCAACGCCAACGCCAACGCGACCGTCGCGACCGTCACCAAACACGGCGTGCCCGCCGCAATCCTCCGCAAGACACGAGAGGCAGTGGAGTTTCGCTACCTCCCCGAGTACCTGACATCGGGTGGGCCGGCGGTTGCTACCTCGCTCCCCCGCACATCAGATCCGATCACCCTGAGAGCTGGTGCAGTTCCGCCGTTCTTTGCGGGGCTCCTCCCCGAGGGTCGCAGGCTCTCGGCGCTAAGACGCGCACTCAAAACCTCGGCCGACGATGAATTCGGGCTGCTCCTCGCTGTAGGTGGAGATGTGATCGGCGATGTCACTATTACCGAATCAGGGGACGCGCCCAGGCCAGTCCCCATGCTCAACCTGCCCGCCGACATCTCTCAGTTGAACATTCTCGAACTTCTGGGAGATGCAGACTACGACAGTGTCTCGATCCCAGGTGTTCAAGACAAGTTCTCGGGACGCATGCTGAACCTGCATGGCGCCCAGGCTGGCGCAAGTGTCATAGTGAAGCTCGATCCTCCCGATTTTCCACACGTCGTGCGCAACGAGGCGGCGTTCCTGCGCGTGGCACGGGAGTCGGGGGTGCGCGTTCCCGAGTGGCAGCTTGCCACCGATGCGATGGGGGTAGATCTGTTGATCGTCACCCGGTTTGACCGCGAGGGCGACACGAAGTTCGCCGTTGAGGACGCTTCGCAGGTGCTCGGCATCTGGCCTGCAGACAAGTATCACGTCACCGCAGAAGAAACATCGCTGGCGCTGATCGAACACTGCGCGGCGCGACCGGTGGCCGCAAAGACACTGTTCGAGCAGGTGCTTTTCGCGGTGATCACGGGCAACGGCGATCAGCACGCCAAGAACGTGTCGATGATCCAGAGAGACAGCGAGTGGCGCATCAGCCCCGCCTACGACCTTCCGTCTACCGCGGTGTACGGCGACGCAACAACTGCTCTGTCGATTTCAGGCTCCAAGCGCGGGCTGTCGCGCCGCAAGGCGATGTTGTTCGCCGAGCGGATCGGCCTCCCGCAGCGTGCGGCGGAACGCAGCCTCGATCGTCTCCTCGCGCGCACCGCGCCGACGCTTCGCGACCTCACCGAATTGCGCCTCCCCTATTCCGCAGCCCAAACGCGCGACTGGCAGCGCGAGCTCGACCACCGTCGCCGTCTCCTCGATAGCTAACGAGTTCCGAACCGCACCGCACCACACCACACCACAGACACGGTACAGACACGGTACGGAATTTCGTCATCTGCACTTGCCAAAATTTACTTAGCCAGACTAATTAGCTAGACTAAGCAATATGCCGCCAGACAGACCCACCAAGAACCTCGCAAAGAGCCCCGTCGAGAACCTTGCCGAGGGCCTTGCCGAGGGCCCCGCCGACCCGCACTTCCAGGAGGCCGCCGATCTGCGCCTCGCGGTCTTTCGCCTGGCCCGCCGCCTGCGCGCCGAGCGCGGCGCGAACCAGCTGAGCGACGCCCAGCACGGCGTGATCGCGGTGCTCGCGCACGAAGGCCCCATGTCGCTCGGCGAGCTCGCCGCGCGCGAGCGCATCTCGGCCCCCTCCATGAATCGCACGGTGAACTGCCTTGAAGAGCAGGGCCTCGTGCAGCGCGTCGCCGACACCTCAGACGGCCGCAAGGTGTCGGTGCAGATCACCGAGGCGGGATCCACCCTCGTGACCGAGGTTAAACGTCGGCGCACCAACTGGCTGGCTAGCGCCATGCACGAACTCAACCCAGACGAGCAGCGCTTACTCACCGACGCAACCGCCGCCCTGAACAAGTTGGCCGGCCGATGACCGCGATGTTCCGCTCCTTCGCGTCGTTCAACTACCGCGTGTGGTTCATCGGCGCGCTCGTCTCAAACGTGGGCACTTGGATGCAGGCGACCGCGCTGAACTGGGTCGTGCTCACCGAGGTCACCGACTACGACGCCACCGCCGTCGGCATCACCATGGCGCTGCAGTTCGCCCCGCCGCTGCTACTCGTGCCGGTCACGGGGTGGGTGACCGACCGCTTCGATCGCCGCCACGTGCTGTACGTCACACAATTGGCGTTCACGGTGCTCGCGGTGCTGATCGGACTGCTGCTGCTCAGCGGCCAGGCGCAGCTGTGGCACCTGTATCTCTTGGCGGCTCTGTTCGGTGTGGTGATGGCGTTCGACACTCCGGCGCGGCAGACCATCGTGACCGACATCGTGTCGCTGCAAAACGCGTCAAACGCGGTCGCCCTGAACTCGGCGGCGTTCAACACCGCGCGGCTCATCGGCCCGGCGGTGGCCGGCTTCACCATTGTGGCGTTCGGCTCGGGCTGGGTGTTTCTCGCCAACGCGGCCACGTTCGTCATCATGCTGGTCATGATCAAGCTGCTCCGGGTGGATCAGCTTCCCGCCCGCGTGCGCAGCACCCAGAAGCGGAATCTGCTCGAGGGGTTTCGCTACGTCTCGAAGCGCCGCGACCTGCTCGTCGTGTTCGGCATCGTCTTTCTGATGGGCGCGTTCGGCATGAACTTCCCGATCATCGCCTCGACCATGGCGGTGGAATTCGGGAAGGATGCCGACGGCTTCGGCCTGCTTTCCTCGATCCTCGCGATCGGCTCGCTCACGGGCGCGCTGCTGGCGGCCCGGCGCGACCGCGCACGCATCAGCGTCGTGATTGGCGCGTCGGGGTTCTTCGCGGTCGCGAGCATCATCTCGGTGTTCATGCCGAGCTACTGGTTGTATGCCGCAAGCCTCATGCTGACCGGGTTCGCGGTGGTCACGCTGCTCACCACGGCGAACGCGGTGGTGCAGACCACGACCGATCCTGCGCTGCGCGGTCGCGTAATGGCTCTCTACATGGCAATTCTGATGGGTGGCACCCCGATCGGCGCGCCGATCATCGGGTGGGTGGCCGACGCGATGGGTCCGCGCTGGGCGATCGGCGTGGGAGCGATCGCCGCGCTGATTGGCTGCATCGGCGGCCTGGTGTGGTTGGTGACGTCGGGGCGGATCCACCGTGGTGAATCGAGGTGGCGGCTCACCCTCGACCGCACCCAGTCGATTACGGTCGTGCACCCCGAGGAATTCTCGGACGAAATCGCGTCGACAACCCCGATCTCCCTCTCCCCCGATGAGAAGAAGGGCTGAACTACTGACGAGTTTCTTTTCTCCGACGACGCGCAGCAACGGGGATTAGTATATGAGTCATGAACGGCTCGATCCTCAATCAGGTAGTTCGGCCAAGTAGGCTGGATCTGGACAGTCGAGCCTCCGTCGGCAGTGACGGCCTTACAGACGCCGAACGAGAAAAACTCGCCAAACTCTACGACGCAAAGACCACTCCAACAGACGACGATCGTCTGAAGTTCTCGCGATGGCGATCACAGCAGAGTGAGGCTTGAATGGCAAGAAGCAGACCGTGAAACTCGTGGGGAGCTTCAGCAGTTTGCTTGTGCCTATCCATCCAAGGTAAGCCGATTTCGCTCACGACCTCACACCCACCCACGCAAGTGGCAAGTGGAGGTTCAGAGTTACATTCGGAACTTGAAGTACCCGGTTCCCATTCCTGATCACGTTCTCGTGGGTCGCTCACTAGGGAAAATCGCGGTGGTGGTGATCTACGAAACTGCGACTGGAGCAGATATGGGTTCGCCGCATTTCATAAAAGCCCTTGCCCGTTCAAACGACTTCCACGGCACTGATGTCGCGGATCAAGCGATGCGAGAACTTCTGAAAGTGCTGCGTGAGCATGACGCTGCGTCGGGGCTCCAACGCGGCGTTTTCGCAAAAGTTCATGTTGACAATAGATCCGGCAAGGCTCTCATGCGGAGGCACCATTTCGGTCAATTCGGAAGGGACGGCTCATATTCTTTGTGGGGCAGAGCCTAGTCCCGCTGAGGCGCCGGCTTACTCCTCGCGGGTGAGGCGATTCATCTTGTGGATCTCGCGAAGCTCTGCCTGCAACTTCTTCGTGAGCGTGGCAAACACTAGCGCGTACGACTCCTCAATGAGTTCGGCCAGGTGGTCGCGAGAGAGGGTCGAATCGGCGAGCCGCACCGAGATCCAGTGCTTCTTGTTGACGTGGTAGCCGGGCACGACCTCGGGAAACTCTTGTCGCAACGCCTCGTTGTCGAGCGGATCGCCCTTCAGCGTGAGGAGGAGCTCGCCGCTGCCCACCCCGAAGATGCCGAAGATCTTGCCGGCGACGGTGAGCACGAATGTCTCCCACTCGGGCTTCTCGGCGGCCTCGGCCCCGGGCCACGCGGCGACCAGCTCGGTCAGCCACGCCTCGTCGATCGTCTGATCACTCACTACCGCTCCTCTCTCACACCTGTCTCGCTTCCTATTTCCACACCTATTTCCGTCATTCACCCGACGCGGGAGGCACGACAACATGATGGACTAGATAGATCATGACAGACACCTCTTTCTCCCTCCCTCAACGCGTCATCGTCACCGGCGCGCAGTCAGGCATTGGCCGTGCGGTCTCACACGCGGTCCGCAACGCGGGCGGTACCGTGCTCGGCTTCGATCTGCACGCCCCTGCCGCACCAATCGATTCTGCCGCGCCAATCGATTCTGCCGCACCAATCGATCCGGCCACGGAGGGCGGCGCGGGCCCCGGCCGACTCATCACTCGAGCTGTCGATGTGACCGATGCCACCGCGCTTGCGCATGTGTTTGCTCGCGCAGAAGACGACCTCGGCGGCCCACCGGATGCGGTGATCCACAGCGCGGGTATTTACCGGCAGGCCCCGGTCGGCGATATGTCGCTCGACGAGTGGGAGCACAGCATGCGCACCAATAGCACCAGTTCGTTCCTCGTGGCGCGTGAGGCCAGCCGCATCATGACCAGCGGGTCGCTCGTGTTACTCACGTCGATCGCCTACGCCCGGGGTGACTTTTTTGAACCGTGCGCAGCCTACGCCGCAAGCAAGGGCGCGGTGGTTTCGCTCACGACGCAGTTGGCCGCGGAGCTCGGCCCGCGCGGCATCCGAGTGAACGCCGTTGCGCCGGGAGTCATCAATACCCCGATGACTACGATCACGCAGCACGAGGACGCGACGGCTGGCCTCCTGCAGCGACTCCCGCTCCGACGCCTCGGCGAGGCGAACGAGGTCGCGGCCGCCTGCCTCTTCCTGAGTAGCCCGGCGGCGAGCTACATCACGGGTGTCGTTCTGCCGGTTGACGGCGGTTTTCTCGTTTCGTAATCAGTGGATCGCGGCAGCGTGCGGGAGCACGTGCGACCTCAGCGGGCGCGCTCTGTCGTCGCATCAAACCAGGGCGGCAGTGCGAAACTCTGGAGGCTTCCAAAGGGCTCAGGATGCAACAGCACATGCTGCTGGTCTTGAATCTGGTACACGAGATGGGCCTGACTCAGCGCAGCATCGGAGGTGGTATCGGGGTAGAGCCTGGGCGCATGCCCGGTCTCGCCGAAGTAGTACACACCGTTGACGCCCCGGTACGGCCACCGCCGCAGGTACTGCACGACGGCTTCGACGTTGCGCGGATCCACTGACGACCACGCCGCGGAAAGCATCCGCACCTGGTCGTACACCGCCCCGGCCTGCGACCACCCCGGATCTTCGCCGAATTTCGTCGCATACTGGAGGCGAAAACGCCGCCCCAATTCGTCGTCGTACGTGCCGGTGGTGGTCGACCAGATCACGCCGTTTGCTGCCGCTCCCAACTCCCGCAGGTAGGAGGGGATGGACGGTGAGTAGATGCTGTAGACCAGCGCGGGCAGGGGCGAGTGCGCAAATGCGCGCTGAAACGAGACCAACTCGGTCTCAACATAGTTGGCGATCAGGATCACATCAGGGCGCAAATCGGCGAGGTTGGCAACAGTGGCCGACCAGTCGGTGTTCCCGACCGGGGTTTCGATGGTGGCCGCGACGGTCCATCCCGCGTCACTCGCGCGCTCCAGGAAGGCTGGGGTCGCCAGATGCATGCTCACTGACTCCATTTCCAGGCACACGATTCGCCGCTCACGCGGAGCCCACAACCGTGCCTCCTCGAGGCGTTTGAGCACCCTGAGCATTCCGGGCCCGTAATAGGTTTCTGAGGCGCAGGTTTGAAACACCATGCCGTACCGCCACGGCTCAAGCTCGGCCCGCAACACATCAGCTTCGAATGTCGCGGTATGCAGGAATGGCTTGCCGTAGTCGGCGATGACGTCGAGGAACTGTGGATGTTCGGCGCTCACGTAACTCGTGATGATCGCGTCAACGTCGGCCTCGATGACCCGGTCGAGCCCACGTGCGACGCTCTCCCAATCAAAAATCTCGACGGTTTCGATGATCGGTTCGATGCGCCGCCCCCCGATGCCGCCCTGCGCGTTGATCTCGTCGATCGCGAGCAACGCACCGTTGAGCGTCTGCGCGGAGTCGGTGCCGAGGCCCCCGGGTTCGATGATTCCCAAGCGAATGGGCACCCGCGCCGCGAGCCCTCCCCTCGCCACAGAGAGGCTGGGATCAAACTGCGCGTGCAGAGCCAGTTCGAGTTCTGCGATACCGATGCCACCGGATTCGGGAGTGCCTCCGGGAAACGGGAGGCGCAGCAGCCCGAGATCGACGGCAACGGCAGCCAATCCACCTCGCGATGTCTGACCAAGCTTCTCGAGCAGACGCTCCAACTGGCTCGACACGGTACGTGCTGAGGTGCCGAGCCGTTCGGCGATGCCGCCGTTGGTGAGGCCGAGTGCCACCAGCGTCAATACGTCGAGTTCTCGCACGGTGATGCCGCGTGGCATCTCGGTCGGTGAGACCAGCACGCGCACGTGATCGTGGCCGTGGTTGCCCACCCCGCTGCGGTTCTCGCGACTAAACTGCACATCGATCCACTGCTTGTCGTCTCTCCACACAAAGCGGAGTGTCGGGCGACGCAGGTGGAGAAACGCGAGGGCGTAGCGCCAAATCTCGGCGGGAACCTGCCGGGGCAGGTCGCGTTCGGGCGTATCGACGGAGATGGTTCTCTCAAACACCTGGTCTAACACCAAAGCCCACCCTCGCTACGTCGAACTGTGTACTCGCGAACGATCATTCAGGCTCTGAATCAACTGGCGTGATACCCCCCGTCAACGGGCAAGACAGCGCCGGTGACGTAGGAAGATGCGCGACTCATCAGATAGTAACAAGATTCAGCGAGTTCGCGTGGATCGGCCACCCGTGCGAGCGGAACTCGGCGCAGCAGTTCTGCGCCACGGCCGGTCAGGCCTTCGGTAATGCCGAGGTGCACCGTATTGACCCGAATGCCAAACGGCCCCCACTCGACCGCGAGTTGGCGTGCGGTGCCGGCGAGCCCGCCGACTGCCGCAGACATGGATGCAGTGCCAAAGCCCGGCGCGCTGTGCGCTACCCCGACATCGACCACGAGCACGACGGCACCATCTTCCACCTGTTGACCGCCGCGCAGTCGCAACATTTCGCGTGCGCCTGACTGCGCAAAGAGAAACCCCGAGAGCGGGTGATGCGACTGGGTCGCTTCCCAGCCGTCGGCTGACTCAGTGACCGCGAGCCGTGCGCGGGCATCGGGCGTATCCGATGTCGCGAAGTACACGAGCGCCGAGGCGGGATGCCCCCAGTTCGAGGACACCCTCGCGAAGCACTCTTCAACCGCCTGGGCATCCGACAGGTCCACGGGATAGGTCGGAGTGTCGGGCAGGGTGCCCCAGCTCTCATGCGGATCGCTGAAGACCGCAATCTTCCAACCGCGTTCGCGAGCGAGTTCGACGAGCGCCTGCGCGGCGGGGCTTGCGGCACCAGCAAGCACCAAGCCCGGCGCAGATGCCAGCGTGTCCGTGATCACGCGAAACTCACCCCACCGTTCACCGCAAGATTCACACCGGTGACGTAGGAGGCTCCTTCTGAAGCGAGCCAGGACACAGCCTGGGCAACGTCATCGCTCGTGCCATGCCGACCCATCGGCACCTCAGCACGCAGTTGCGCAAAGCGGGTCTCGACGGAGATTCCGCGTGCCGCCGCCTGCGCAGCCACCTCCGCTTCGTGCATCGGAGTGAGAATGTAGCCGGGGTCAATGGCGTTGCAGGTGATCCCCTCCTCGCCGAACTCGAGCGCCATGAGACGCGTGAGACTGTACACCGCTCCCTTGCTCGCCGAATAGTCGCCACCGTTGGGTGCCGGATCATGCGCGAACAGTGACGCAAGGTTGATGACGCGCCCCCGCGACGATCGCGCCAGGTGCGGCAGAGCGAGCTGGGTCATACCCACCAGTGCGACCACGTTGATTTCGAGCGTGTCACGCAGATCTTGCAGCGCAAGGTGGGCGATCGGCCCTCCGGCGCCCCCGGTAGCGGCATTGTTGACGAGCACATCGATTCCCGCGAATCGTTCGGCGACCTCCGAAACGAACGAGGTACGAAAGAGCTCGTCGCCAACATCGCCCACCCGAACCACTGCGGTGCCCGCGATGAGTTCGTCTCGCCAGGTGGTGAGCAGCTCAGGGTTGCGGTCACAGATACCGAGGAGAAACCCATCGCTGTGCAGGCTGCGGGCAATCGCGTAGCCGATGCCAGACGCGGCCCCGGTGACCAGGGCTACCGGGGCCGCCTCGTGCGGCTGGTGCGCCGCGGGTGCTTCTGAATGAGTCATCGTGCACGCTCAGTGCGCGGGGACGAGCGGAACCAATTCGGCCGCGCTGTCTACTGCTACTTGCTGCCAGGGCTGCAACGCGAGCTGCGGGTACGCGCTCAAGAACGCCATGTTGGGGTCGTCCACTCCCGATGACTTGCCGCTGAGCGCTTCAAGCACCGCCATGCCACAAAACGGCACATAGCTGGCGGAGTACCCGCCCTCGTGCGAGAAGACCAGGCGACCCTCGCACAGCTCTTCGGCAGCCTCAACCATCTCGGCCGTCATCGCCCGGAATCCCTCGCTGGTCACCACCATGCGTCCGAGCGGGTCGGTCGCCGCAGCGTCCATGCCGCTGCCCACAATGATCAGCTGCGGGCGGAAGCGTTCCAGCGCAGGCCGCACCACGCGGCGGATCGCGTCGAGGTATCCCCCATCTCCGGTTCCGGCGGGCAGCGGGATGTTGATCGAAGTTCCGCGCGCACGCTCGCCACCGTTTTCCTCGCGGAAGCCAGAATCCACCGGATAAAGCTGCTCCTGATGCAGTGAAATGTTGAGCACCGAGGGGTCGTCCCAGAATACGGCCTGCGTGCCGTTGCCGTGGTGCACGTCCCAGTCAACGATCGCTACCCGTTCGATACCGAACTCGGCCTGAGCCATGCGTGCCGAGATTGAGGTGTTTGCGAAGATGCAGAATCCCCGCCCGCGATCGGGCTCGGCGTGATGCCCGGCAGGCCGCACCAGCGCATACGCATTGCGCACCTCGCCCGTGAGCACTGCTCGCGTGGCGGCGAGCGTCGCACCCGCCGCAAGCCTCGCGATGGGCAGCCCTTGCGGGCCAAAGACCGCAAACTCGCCGGCATCGCCACCGGTCGGATTCAGATCCACCACTCGTTGCAGATACTCGGGAGTGTGAGCTCGCAGAATCTCTTCATCGGTCGCCTCGTGGGCGCGAATCGCGTGCAGCTCTTGGTCGAATCCGGAGACCTCGACCAGCGAGGCGAAACGCCCCTTCGTGTCGGGGTTATCAAAGGGCTCGCCCGGCTGCACGAACCCGCCCGCCGGGAAGAAACCCGAACCATTCCCCGTGTTGTGCCAGTTAAAGGCCTCGCGCCATACCCAGCCTGTATGTGAATTAGTCATCTCGCTTACCCTTCCGTTCTGCCTGCGCGGCGTATTCGTCAGCCACGGCAAGCGCCTGCGTGGTGGAGTCTTTTCCAGCATCAAGCTCGGTCAGAGCGAGTCGACCTCGCTTCGCCCAGGAACGCTTGAGAATCCGCTGGATCGACTCGTCCAGGCTCACCGCGATAACCAGGGTCAGACCGACAATCACGGTCTGCAGGAAGGCAGAGGCCTGCAGAAAGATGAGACCGCTGCGCAAGACGCTGAAGAACAGCAAACCCGCGAGCACCCCTCCCATACGACCGTAGCCCCCGGCGAAGGCCACACCACCGAGGAGGACCACCGTCAGCGCCTGCATCTCCATACCGAGGCCGATTGCGGGGCTCACCGACTGCACCTTGGCACTGAGCATGATGCCGGCGAGCGCGGCGAAAACACCGGAAATGATGTAGAGAGCGAAGCGGGTTCCGACGACGCTAAGACCCATGAGGTGAGCGGCACGCTCATTGCCACCGATGGCGTACACGGTGCGGCCAGCGCGATGGCGCGCAAGCACGTACCAGGCAATTGCCGCGACGACCAGAATAATGAGGAGGCGCAGCGGGATCGGGCCGACCATGAACGAACCGATAGAACGGAAGGCCTCAGGCAGGTCGGTGCGGGTGATCGTACGCCCGTTCGTGAAGAGCATGGCGAGACCGCCCCACACGCTCAGGAAGCCGAGCGTGATCACAATCGGGTTCAGACGCAGGTAGGCCACCAAGAATCCGTTGATCGCCCCTGCCACAGCGCCGAATGCCAGGCCGGCCAAGAAGCCGAGTATGACGGAACCGGAGTTGACCATGGTGATGCCGGAGGTGACCGCCGCAACAGAGGCAATCGAACCAACCGACAGATCCACGACGCCGGTAATGAGGAGGAACGCCATCGGAATGACGATGAGCCCCAGCTCCGCCACCTGCAGCAGAATATTCAGACCGTTCTGCGGCGAGAGGAATCTCGGGTTGACAATACTGAAGAGGATGATCAGCGCGATGAGAGCGACAAAGATGCCATTCTTCGCAAGCTCGGTTTTGAAGTCAAAACGGCGAGTTTTCATGAGTTCCGGACCTTCCCGGTGGTTTCGGCAAGAGAGAGCAAAGTGGTGAGGAGGGTGGCTCCGAAGTCTTCGCTGCGCTCGACGGGCGAGTAATTCGTGTCTGCGATGACGTAGGCGCGATCGCAGAGCAGCTCGATTTCGTCGGATTCGGAGGAGGCAACGAGCACAGTAGTTCCGGTCTCGGCAATAGCCCGCACGGCGCGCACGATGTCAAGGCGAGCCCCGACGTCCACGCCTTGGGTGGGCTGGGCGAGGAGGAGCAGTTTCGGCGGCTGAACGAAGGCCCAGCGTGCGATGAGGTGCTTCTGGCGGTTGCCACCGCTGAACTCGTCGATCGGTGCAGCGCCATCGGGCCCCAGTATCTGCAGTTCAGACCGCGCGAGGTCGTAGGCTTCCTTCCCGGTCCCAGAGTAGATCCACGCACCGCGACCAGGGATCGTGCGATACCACGGCAGGAACACAGTGTCGAGCGCCGTGTTGCCGCTGATCAGCCCGTCGCGCTCGCGGTCAGCGGGCACGAGATGCACACCCTTGCGCACTGCCGACTGTGGCGAAGTGCTCTGCACTCGGGCACCGTCCACAGTGAAGTCGTAGGTACCCTGCAACCCGAACATGCACTCGAGAATCTCGAACTGACGACCGCCAGCCATCCCGAAGAGTCCGACGATTTCACCTGCACGCGCGGTGATACCCTCGAACGTCCCGTGGAGCGCGACGGCCTCCGGCTGCTCGGCGAGGTGGCGGCGTGCGAGATCGTCGAACTCGGCGTCGGGGGCCAGCGCCTGCGACAGGGTGCGCCCGTCATACGCTGACGCGAGGCCGTCGGCCTGCACGCGACCCGCTCGCAAGATCACGATCCGGGTGCACACATCCAGGATGTCGGGGAGGCGGTGTGAGACGTAGATCACCGTGACCCCGTCGGCGGCGAGCTGGCGAATGAGCGCGTGCAGCGCGTCGGTCTCGGCGCGACCCAGTGCCGCGGTCGGCTCATCGAGCATCAACACGCGCATGTCGCCGCGCACGAGCCCGCGGGCAAGATCCACGAGCTGTCGTTCGCCGAGTCCCAGCGAAGCGACCTCGCGGTCGAGGTCAAGGGTCGCGCCGACGCGCTCGAGCGCGGCCTGGGCCCGCGCGCGACGCGTGCCGCGAGGTGCCAGATCCTCTTGCCCGAGAAAGATGTTCTCCACCACGGTCAGGTTGTGAGCGAGAGCGGGTTCCTGGTGGATCACGGTGATGCCCAGCTCCGCCATCTGGCTGGGCGAGGGCTTCACCGGCGCGGATTCGCCGCCGACTGAGACGGAGCCACTGCTGGCCGCGAGCGCCCCCGAGACGACGTTGAAGAGCGTCGATTTGCCGGCACCATTGTGACCGAGCAACCCCACGATTTCACCCGACCCGAAGGAGAGCGACACATCGTCGAGCGCTCGGGTGGCCCCGAAATCGACCCGCAGGCCGACCAGCTCAAGCTGGGCGGCCTGCGACTCTGCGAGGCGGTGGTTACTCAACGCGGAAATCATCAGCGTTCTCCGCGGTCACACGGGTGGAGGACATGTTGATGTTCTCGGGCGTGCCACCATCAGCTGCGTCGAGCAGCAGCTTCACGATGTTGTCGGCGAGCTCAGCCGCGGGCAGGATGTACCCGAAGCGCCAGATCGTGTTCTCCTCGACAATGATGTCGAGCGATTCGTTGGTCGCGTCCAGGGCACCCAACATGTAGCTGCTGTCGTCGGGTGCCACGCCACGGTCGGCGAGGGCTCGGTAGGCGCCGATGAGCTGATCAGAGCCAACGGAGAGCCACAGTTTGGTATCGGGCTCTGCGGAAAGCTGGTTGATGGCGGCGTCGTAGCTCTCTTCAACGCTCAGGGTCGAGGCCTCAGAAATCTTCACGTTCGCGCCGGCCTGAGCCAGGCCTTCCTTGATGCCTTCGGAGCGATCTCGGCCGAGATCGGTCTCGTAGTACGAGTAGAGGAAGAGCCCCACCTCTTCGTCGCCGTAGTTCTCGACGATCCACTCGCCAGCTTCAGTGCCGAGCGTCAGCCCGTCCTGATAGTTGTCGATGAGCAGAGCGGCCTGAATGCCCTCCCACTCGGTGGCGTACCCGAGCACCGGGATCCCGGCAGCATTTGCCTGCTCGGTCACTGGGAAGACGGAATCTGATTGCACGGGATATCCCATCAGTGCCTTCAGATCACCGCGCACAATCCACGATTCCCAATCCTGCACCTGCGTCTGAATGTCCCACGCGGGATCGTGCGTGAGGAATTCGTAGCCCGCTTCTTCAATTTGGGGTTCGATCATGCCGAGCATGTCTACCCAGATCTGTATGTCAAGGCCAGCGAAGCTCATCGCTATCGCTCCCTTGCTTTCACCACCGCCCGAATCGCCACCCTCTGCGCTGGGGCTGCAACCAGCCAGGGCGGCGGACACGCCGAGCGCGCCTGCAAGTGCGAGTGCCGCAAATTTTTTCTTCATCATGTTTCTCCTTGAGAATGCGTCTTCATTGACCATCAGAAGCCAAACTATGCTCCACCTGACGGTCAGCTCATCGGCTGATTGACGTATTTCTTGGCCAATGTGTGCGGGCGTCACTCCGACCCTCCGCATTCACCTCCATAAATCTACGTCGAATGACGCATGAACCGGGCGACGCAGTCGGCCGAGAATTGCTACAGGCCACCCGTGCCGCTGTCATTCAGGCGTGTTGTCGCCTGCCATCACGAGACACTCTGGGGAGTCATCGATGACTGAACCGAATACGATTTCACCGTCCGAAGCCGCACCCGACCATGCTGCAGGAGCCGCCAGCACACCCGCCGGAGCCCGGTGGACGATCAGTATTGACACCGGCGGCACGTTCACCGATGCGATCGCGCGCAGTTCGCACGGTGAGATCCGTGAGGCGAAGGTCGCCTCCACGCCTGAGGATCCGTCGACCGGGCTGACACACGCGGTGCGAGAACTCGCAGCAGCCGGTGTACGTCTCGCCGATGTGAATCTCGTGTGTCACGGCACGACCGTCGCCACGAACGCCACCCTCACAGGCAGCCTGGCTCGCGCTGCCCTCGTGACCACGGCTGGCTTCCGGGATGTACTGGGGTATCGCCAGTCCAACCGCCCCGACGTTTACAGCTTGACGCCGAAGCGGCCTTCCGACCTCGTCCCTCGTGGCCTGCGCTTTGAGATCACCGAGCGTCTGAACTCTGCGGGCGAGGTTCTCATCTCCCCCAGCGAGGCAGACATCGACGCGGTCATCGCGCAGCTTCGCGTCGCTGACCCCGATGCGATCGCGGTGTCATTCCTCTTCAGCTATCTGAACGATTCCCACGAACGGCAGGTCGGGGCCGCAATCCGAGACGCGTTCCCTGATCGTCCGGTGACGCTGTCTTCTGAAATTGCCCGTGAGTTCCGGGAGTATCCCCGAACCGCGACGGTCGCCATCAACGCAGCGCTGCGCCCCATTGTTGAGACCTACCTCAACAATGCGAGCAATGCGTTGCGAGATGCCGGAGTGGCTGCCCCCTTGCTCGTGATGCAATCCAACGGCGGCAGCGTGCCTGCGATGCGCGCTGGCGCTGAGGCCCACAAGCTGGTGCTCTCGGGCCCGGCAGGGGGCGTCGCCGGCCTCCAATCGCTCGCCGAAACGCTCGCAGAGCCCAACCTGATCAGCCTCGATATGGGCGGCACGTCCACCGATGTGTGTTTGTTGCGGGGAGCGACGATTCCGTTCATTACGACACAAGAGATTCAGGATCACACCCTGCTCGCCCCGACCGTCGACATTCACACAATTGGAGCCGGTGGCGGCAGCATCGCCTGGCTCGATCCTGCGGGCAGCCTGAAGGTTGGCCCCGCGTCCGCAAAGGCGGTGCCCGGGCCCGCGTGCTACGGGCGTGGCGGTGTCGAGCCCACGATCACGGATGCGCACACGGTACTCGGTACCCTCGGCGCTGGAGAGCTCGCCGATGGCCTCACGATTGATCGCGAGCTTGCGGTGGCCGCGGTGAAACGGATTGCGGATCCGCTGGGCATGAGCGTGGAGGAGGGTGCACAGGCGATCATCGCGATCGGGCTGGCCCACATGATTCGCGCCGTGCGCAAGGTGAGCGTTGAGCGAGGGCTCGATCCACGAGAATTCTGCCTCGTGCCGTTCGGGGGCGCAGGCCCCCTGCACGCCGGACTCATCTTGCGCCACCTGGCGCTCAAGAACGTGATTGTGCCGCTGCGGCCCGGGCTCTTTTCTGCCGATGGCTTGCTCGTTGCCGGCCTCCGCATCGACCGGTCGCAGACGATCCTGCGCACCGTGTCGGAGGAGAGCGCGACAGAGATCGCCGAGTGGCTGGATCTCAGCTCGGCCGAGTCCCTCGAACAGTTCGCCGCAGATGGCATTTCGCCCGAGCAGATCCGCACCGAGGCCTCGTTGGACTGCCGATACCGCGGCCAGGGCTTCGAGCTCGGCATCACGCTGCCCGATTGGACACCCGAGACCCTGCACACGGTCTCCGAACGGTTCCACGCTGCGCATGAGGAACGGTACGGCCACAGCAACACTGATGAACCGGTTGAGATCGTGACCATCAGGCTCGCATCTACGGGGGCCATTGATCGCGACCGCGAGACACTCACCGAAGTACCCCGAGCTTCCTTGCCGGGTGACGCGGTGCTCAGCACCCGACGGGTGCTGCTCGATGACTTCGGGTGGATCGACACGCCGATCATTGACCGCGCAAGCCTGCCGGTGGGGTGTGAGTTTGAGGGCCCCGCAATTATTCAGCAGATGGATGCCACGACCGTGATTTTGCCCGAGCAGCACGTGCGCGTGCTGAGCACCCGAGATCTCCTCATCACCGACGCACGTCAGAACGGGAACGCAGCATGAACGCCACCACCGCACCGAGTGAACACGCACCGAGTGAACACGCACCGAGTGAACACGCACCGAGCATCGGTACGGTGACCTTCGAGGTCGCCTCCGCTGCGTTGCAGTCCGCCGCCGAAGAGATGGGCAGCGTGCTGAAACGCTCGAGCTACAGCCCCATCATTCGCGATATGGATGATTTTTCGTGCGCGATCTTCACTGCGACGGGCGAACTTGTCGCCCAAGCCGACTACATCCCCGCGCAGCTCGGGGCGATGTCGCTGGTGGTGAAGTCGGTGCTGCGCCGCTGGGAGGGACGCATCAACGAGAACGACGCGTTTATCTGCAACCACCCGTATCAGGGCGCGATGCACCTGCCCGACGTGAACATTGTGACGCCGATCATGGTCGATGGCGAACTCATCGCTTGGGCGGGAACTGCCGCCCACCACATCGACGTCGGCGGCGTGAACCCTGGCAGCGAGGGGCCTGAACTGACCGAGATCTACGGCGAGGGAGTCATCATTCCCCCACTCCGTCTGTCGGTCGCCGGGGTTGAGAACGAAGAACTGGTGGATCTGCTCACCGAAAACTTCCGTGATCCCCTGAGCACGCTCAGCGATCTGCGGGCTCAGCGGGCCTCGTGCAAGCTGGGCGAGGAGCGCGTGCACGAACTTGCCCGGCTGTATGGCACCGCGCAGTTGTTGCAGATCATGCAGCGGATGCTCGATGTTGTTGAGACCGCGGTGGCCAAGCTCTTGCAGGGCCTGCCCGACGGTGTGGGCGAGGCCGAGGGGGCGCTCGATGATGATGGCCGGGGCGGTGCCCCCACGCGCGTGCACGCACGCATCGAGAAGCGCGGCGATCGGCTCCACATCGATCTGTCGGGTTCCGACCGGCAGACCGCCGGCGCGATGAACATTCCGTGGGCGAGCGCTCGCGCGGCGTTGGTGTATGCGGTGCGCTGCGTGGTGGCGCCGGGGCTCGGCTCAAATGATGGCCTGCTGCGGGTGCTTGACATCACCGCGCCCGAGGGCACTGTGGTGAATCCGATTCCTCCGGCTGCAGTGTCGATTCGTCACAACAGCTGCCAGCGTTTGGCCGACACGCTCATTCGTGCGATGTATGCAATCTGGCCAGATCGCGCGGTGGCGTCGAGCACAGTGAGTTTCTTCTGTTTCAACGCGGGATCCACCAACCCGTCGACCGGGATCCCCTCGGTCATGGCCGATGTCGTGGGCGGCGGCACGGGTGCCAACGCGTGGAGCGACGGGCTGGATGGGGTCGACACCTACATGTCGAACGTAGGGGTGATGCCCACCGAGGTGGTCGAGACGAACTACAACATTCGCATCAGAAAGACTGAGTTTCGGGCGGGTTCGCAGGGGCTCGGTGCGTTCAATGGCGGGCTCGGCCTGGTGCGCGAGTATGAAATCCTCGCGCATCCGCAGCACGTCACGTTCTATTCCGAGCAGACTGACGCGCGCTTCGCCCCCGAGGGTGCGTCAGGCGGCAGCCGCGCTGCGGCGACCATCATCACGGTGATCGGGCCAGACGGGGAGGAGCTGGACACCCCCATGAAGGCCTCTCGCATTCTCGAGCCCGGCACGATTGTGCGGGTGGAGACCGCGGGCGGCGGCGGGTTTGGCGACCACGCCCAGCGCGAGCCTGAGCTCGTGAAGTGGGATATGCGCGAAGAGCGGATCCACGCATCGTGAGTCTGGAACTGCACGCCGAGGAGGAACCGATGAGTGCGTGGCCCGAGAACCGACCGTTCGCGGCAACCATCAGCTTCGATTTCGATGCCGAAGAGGTGTGGATCGGCGAGAACCCGGCGCACGCAAACGCCCCGGGCGTGCTCTCGCAGGGTGCCTACGGGGCGAAGGTGGGAGTTCCGCTGATTCTCGATTTGTTGGCGCACCATGAGATTCGCGCAACGTTCTTTGTACCGGGGAAGGACGCCCTGCGGCATCCCGGTGCGGTGCGCAGCATCATCGCTGCCGGGCACGAGGTAGCGCATCATGGTCACTCACACCGATCGCCCACAGCGCTTGCGTCGGGGGAAGAGCGAGCCGAACTCGAATCGGGCTTGGCTGCTCTGCGTCAACTCGGTGCTGAGGTCGTGGGGTACCGCTCGCCCTCGTGGGAGTTCACCGATGACACACTTGATCTCTTGCAGGAGGCCGGGTTCGATTACAGCTCGAACCTGCTTGATGATCTGGTGCCCTATCGCCACGCTCAGCACGACCTCATCGAAGTGCCCGTGTCGTGGATACTCGATGACGCACCCCACTTCTGGTTCGCGAATGATACCTGGGAGAAGACCATGCGTTCGACCCGAGAGGTGCTGGAGGTGTGGCTGCCCGAGATTGATGGCATTGCACAGATTGGTGGTCACGTGATGCTCACCATGCACCCCATGCTCATCGGGCGGCCCTCGCGCCTGGCGATGCTCGATGAGGTACTCACTTATCTCAAGCAGCAGGGGGCTTGGATCGCGACGACTCGCGAGGTGGCCGCGCATGCTCGCGCCAACGGCCCGATCGCCCTGCGTCGGTGGCAAGGAGGAACGGCGTGACATTCCCCCGCATTCGTATCAGTGGATCCTCCGCGGAACGCAGTGAACAGTACGGACGATTGGCGCGCGAACAGATTCTGCACATTCGTGCCGGGTACGAGCATGCGTTTGCCGCGAAGGGGACGAGCTGGGAGCACGCGGTTGATTTCGCGCGCCAGTTTCTTCCGTTCATTGACGCGCACGCGAGCCATCTGCGGGGCGAGATGGAGGGAATCGCCGCGGGCAGCGGTCTGAGCTTTGACGAGATTCTCACGCTGAATTGCCGGTCAGAAATCTTGTACGCAGCGACGGTTCGCACGCACGCGAGCATCAAGGCCGGAAGCGCGTACCCTGCGATGCCGCTGCTTGGGGAGTGCAGTGCGATGGCGTTGGAGGGAGATCGCACGTCGACCGGGCAGCCCCTGGTGGCTCAGAACTGGGACTGGCTTGAGGCGCTCGGACCCGGAGTGATCCTGCTCGAAGTCGAGCGAGAGGACGGGCCCAACTATGTGACGCTGGTTGAGGCGGGGCTACTCGCCAAAATGAGCATGAATGCGCACGGGGTCGCGATGGGCATTACGACCCTCGCGTCAACGCGCGATGGCACGCCAACCGGGCTTCCGTTTCATGTGTTGATTCGTATGCTTACTGATGCGCCTCACGTGTCGGCGGCTGTTGAGATGCTTGCGAGCGTTCCTCGCGCGACCGGGGGTAATTTTATGCTTGCGACGGCGACGGGGGCTGTGCTCAACATCGAGACGTCTCCGGGAGCAGCCGAGAATATCTCGCCTCAGGTGAGTCTTTCGGGCGCGCTGGTGCACACAAATCATTTTCTTGACCCGGTTCCGGGGGGCGCGGATCTCGCGGCGCTTGCGATGCCCGACAGCTTCGTGAGGTATGGCCGGCTGCGCCGCGCGGTGGATCAGCACGAGCGTCTCTCACCCACGGAGATTCAGCGCGCGCTGAGTGATCACAGCGACTTCCCGAACTCAATCTGCTGTCACCCCGATGTGGCGGCGGACCCGCGGAGCCGTTGGGCCACGCTCTCGTCGGTGGTCTTGCACCCAAAATCACGCGCGCTCGAGGTCGCACAGGGTACGCCGTGCAGTTCTGGATGGGATCAACTTGACTATTCGGAGTTGCTCGCTGCAACCTAAGCGGGACTATCGGTTGGCGCACTTCTCCCCTGGCCCGGCGCCGGTGGCGGCGGTGGCGGGGGTGGCGGGGGTGGCTGAGGTGGCTGAGGTGACGGCGGTGGCTGAGATGACGACGGTGGTGACGGTGGCCCGGCATAGGCGTACTCGGGGCGGTCGGGATGATCCACCCCGAGCGGGCTCGTCCAGATCAGTGTGCCACACGATTCTTGCCGCACCGACCAGCGTGCCGTGTCCAGCAAGTCAGGATGTTTCAGCGCGTGGTGGCGTTTGCACATGAAAGCCTGATTCTCGAGGCTGGTCTTCCCACCGTTCATCCACTCCACCGTGTGGTCAACATCGCAGAAGTGGGTCGGCATTCGACACCCCGGGAACCGGCAGTGCTGGTCTCGGGCCTCGAGCGTGCGCCGCATCGCTTCCGTGAGCCGATACCGGTCGGTGCTCGTCACCCCGCCGTCTTCGTTGAGGCCCACACGGTTCCAGCCCGGCGCGACCGCGGAAAGCTGCCTCGCGGTGACCGCGTCGATCGGCCCATACCCCGACAAGGTCGCATGCTCAGCGTGCTCCCCGGTGGGAAGCAACACCGTGATCGTCGGGGCAACACCCAAGATCCCGGCCCGATGCGTCGGAGCCCGCCAAACACGACCAGCACCCGCACCAGGACCAGGACCAGGACCAGCATCAGCATCAGCATCGCCTGCACCAGCACCAGCAGCACCGTGACCCGCACCGCAACCCCCAGCACTACCGCCAGCACCCGCACCAGATTCGTCATCGCCGGCGAGGCCAGCACACCGCTCCGCGTCGATCTCACACGGGCTCCCGGTCACACCCGTCAGCAGCAGATCAGCGAAGATGTCGGCGCGAAGCTGATCCACTCCCCGCACATCCACATCAGGATCCGCGGCCCCCGTCGCACCGATCGCACGCTTCGTGGCGCGTGCACCCTGCGTCAGACGATCCAAAATGCCATACGCCAGCACCGCCGAGACCTCCGCCCCGACCTCCGCCATCCCGTCTTCCAGCTCCCGCACCCACACCCGACGGCACGCCACCGCCGCCTCGTGGCGCACGTCGAGCGACACCGGGTTGAGCGATTCTGCGACCTGCCGCAACTTCGTGCGCAACCTCCCCGGGGTGAGCTCGCCCGCGAGCTCCAGCGCCCGCGCCTCAAACCCGGCCCGCACTGTGGCGCCCTCGGCCCCGCCCGGCAGCTGCGCCCCCGCCGCGACGATCGCGCGCACATGCGCCGTGGTGACCTGCCCCACCCCCAACGCCGTCAACACGGTCGGGAACCGGGTCGCGAGATTCCACGCTTGCGAGCACTGCTCAAGCAACGCACGGTCACTCACCTGCACCCGGGTCGCGCACTCCGCCACGAAAGATCGCAACACCACATCGTGCGTATCCGAAGCCCCCGGCGCCACCTCCTCGCGCACATGCTGCGACAGTGCCACGATCTTCGCGAGCGCCCGCGCCTGATCAGCCTCCGCCTCGGCCTTCCGCTTCGTCGCCGCGACCCAATCGTCACGGTACCCGGCGAGCAACACCAGATCGTAATCGTGGATCAGACCAGGCCCGCCAGCCCTCCCCCGCCCACCGCTGCCCGCACTCGCACGCGCACCAGACCCCTCGCCTGAAATACCACCCGGCGCCAAGCCAGCACCAGCACCACCCGAGGCGGCCTCACTGGTACCAGTCGCGACACCGGCACCATCCGTGGCACCGGCACCGGCACCCCGCGGGGCCTCACCCGAGGCAACGAACCGCACCCGCGAGGCCCGCGCGTCACCCGCACCGGGCACCGAACCGGCAGTGCCAGCGGACCCAGCTTCGTCGCGAATGAGGGTTTCTTCGAACATATGTACAGTCAACCAGGCGCCACCGACATGCACGACCCGCGAGCGTCAATTTGGGCCCAAAATTTCCACCACGTCTTTACTGCGCACCTTGCATAACGACCGGAGCTGAGATCCAAGCAGCAGCCCGGCTACACCCCTGGCACCAACTCCGCGAAGCGCTCGTAGTACGCATCCTGAAACGACCGAAACGTCTCACGCAGGAAACCCGGCTCGTTCGCATACTCGGCGAGGCCGCGATAATAGAACTCCTTCTGGGCATCGAGCACGATGAACGGCATCACACCGTTCTGCAAGCACTGCTGAAACATCACGATCCGCCCAACCCGCCCGTTGCCGTCTTGAAACGGGTGGATCGCTTCGAAGGCGTGATGAAAATCGCAGATCTCGGCAAACGTCATTTGCCCGGGTGGCGGAGTTCGTTCAAGTAGCGCCTCCACCGCCAGCGCGACATGTTCGGGGGGCGTGGTGCGCATCCCACCGACCACGTTCGCGACACGTTTCCAGTCCCCCACAGCGAACCAGTCAGCGCGTGCGTGAGCGGTGCCCGTCTTGAGTATGCGGTGATAGTTCTTCAGAGTCTCAGCGGTAATAGCCGCGTCGTAGCTGTCGATCATCACGTCAAAAAGTTCAAAACTGTTCATCGTTTCGACCACATCGTCGACCCGCACAGCATCGCCGGTCACAGTGCGGGTTTCGTAGATGTAGCGCGTCTGATCCTCGTCGAGCAGACTGCCTTCGATGCGGTTGGTGTTGTAAGCCATCAGCACCTGGTTCAGATGATAGAGCCCACCCTTGAGCCGCATCGCGCGCTGCTCCCGGAGTGCCTGAGCAAAGCACTCAGACTCAATGGGGTACTCCTCATCGCGACGCATGATTCGCCCTCCCAGCTTCGGCTTCCAGTCTATCTTTCCTCTTAATTGGCAGTGGATCAGGTGAGTAGCTCAACCGACATACTTTGCCTTCGCACACAACACACCGCACACAAACAAAACCGCCGCACAACCAGAAGGCTGCACGGCGGCTTGAAGGAGAGAAAGCGGAGCGTTACTCTGCGAGCTTGCGCTGCTTGCGCACCGCGCTCGCGACGAGCACGCCGCCACCGACGAATGCGAGTGCGCCGCCGGCAACCCATGCCCAGAGGAGCTGGTCGCCCGCTGCACCGGTCGTTGCAAGGCCGGTGCCAGCGCCGCCTGCAGCAGCGCCACCTGCGCCAGCGCTGCCCACGGAGATGGCAACGGATACGGTGCCCTTCGAGGGGGAGCTTGCGTTGAGCGAGTAGGTGCCCGACGCATTGGCCGGCAGCGTGACCGCCACGGGAGTGCCGCTTGCGCCAGCAACCTTGTTGATCGACGGGGAGTTGTTCACCACGGTGCGGAAACTCGCAAGAGTGGCACCCGCGGCGTTCTCGCCGGTGAGGAAGAAGGTCACGGTTTCACCGGGCGTAAAGAGGGTTGCCCCGAAAGTAATAGTAGTGGTGCCGCCCGGCGCGACCACGGTCTGACCCGTGTAGCCGTCGGACGGGGCCGGCGGGTAGGTGTCAACAGCCATAGCGGCGGCGGGCACGGCGACAAGTGCGGCCACGGCCAGCGCGAAGCCAGCGACTACTTTCCGAATGCGTGAAGTCTTCATTGATTCTTTCCCCCCGTTTTGACTGAGAATACGCTGAAGCGTCTCTCGGTCACATTAAACACATAGCTCCAACGTAGTTGACTTCGTCCAACATTGCGAGTCACGTAGGTTAACATCGCGTAAAAATCGGGGCATGTCCCGCGCTTGAAGGATCACGAAACAACGAAATCACCCGAAACAATCCACACAAACCGACGAAATCAGTAGGATCCGTCGCTCGTTAGCACCGCTTTCGCGGTTTTCCAAAGAATCGCCAAATCGCCAACAAGTGACCAGTTTTCAACGTAATACAGGTCAAGACGCACGGACTCCTCCCACGTGAGGTTTGAACGACCGCTTACCTGCCACAGACCGGTGATACCCGGGCGGGCGAGCAGCCGTCTACGCGCCGCATCTGAATACAGCGCAACCTCCGCCGACACCTGCGGACGAGGCCCGACGAGACTCATTGAGCCACCAAAGACGTTAAAGAGTTGCGGCAATTCGTCAAGCGAATACTTCCGAATGAACTTTCCGATAGGCGTGATCCGTGGATCGTTCTTCACTTTGAAGAGAGGAGTTTGACTCGTGCCTTGCTCCTCTAGAAGCTTCGCGAGCTCGGCATCAGCACCGACGCGCATAGAGCGAAACTTCAGCATGGTGAAGGAATTCCCCTGATATCCAACCCGCTCCTGCCGAAAAAACACTGGCCCAGGCGAGCTCACACGAACTGCAATCGCGGTGCCGAGCAAAATCGGTGAGGCAAGAACAATGATCAAACCAGTGAAAAGTAGATCCATCGATCGCTTACTAATTCTGCCCGCCCGCGAAAAACGTGGGGTTTCAACATGAATCAAAGGCAACCCAGCGACGGGTCGGGTACTGATGCGGGGCCCGCCCACATCGGTGATTGCTGGCGCTACAACAAGATGCTGACGCCCCGACTCGAGCCCCCAGCTGATCTCGCGCACCTTCTCGGCGGGCAACTCCTCGGCCCCTGTCACTGCGACCGTGTCGGCACCAGTGATGGCCATCGCGGTCTGCACGTCATCGACGGAGCGCCAGATGGGCACCCCGAGCTCCTCGAGGTCATCGTGCGCCCCAGAGGGCACGCAGGCCCCCACAACCCAGTATCCGGCGTACGGGTTGCGCGCGAGGTCGCGGGCGACGCGCAGCACCGAGGTGGATCGCCCCACCAGCAGCACCCGCGCGCTGTACGAACCGACCTCGCGCTGGGCGCTGAGCCACTGGCGCCACAGCCACCGGGAGGCCCACAGCGCGCACACTCCGATGGGAAGCGCGATGAGCAGGTAACCTCGGGCCACGTCAATTCGAAACAGGAATGCGAGAATCGCGATAGATCCAAATAATCTCAGACTTGCTTGGAAGATGCGCTTATATTCGTCTGCGCCCGCACCGATGACACGATGGTCGCGGGTGTCATAAAGGCCGAGCGCCATCGACCATACGACGATGAGCAGCGAAGAAAAAACCCAATATGACACCGTTGAGAGTCGACTGTCCTCGCGGATCGCTACATCAGCAGCGCCGATACCAAACCATACGATCTGAGTCCCAAAGACCACCCAGATGAGTACGAGCACGTCCGTAAGGGCCATGTTTCTCGCGTAGCGCACACGCCAATCCAGCCTGGTCGGGGTCAGTGCAGCTTGCGGTTCCGTTACGAGTTCCATGTCACCTTCTCGACTCCGGCAGCAGTCCAGATCCATACGGTGGATCCCGCGGCCTGCACCGCGAGCACCCCACTGCCGGGGGTGCAGAGCTGCGCGGTGTTCGCGCCGTCCGCACCCCACTGCTGCAGCAGCACGCCGTCGCACTCCGCCACGGCTTCGCGTGCGGTGACGAGGGCCCCGTCAGCGGTAGCCGAGGCCGCGACCACGTTCGCGAGGGCGATGGGTTGCCAGACGCCGGCGATCCACTGGGCGACCTGATCTGCGCACACGACGACGGGGGCCGCGGCGGGTGCCCCGGCTACCGCCCGCGCGGGAGCCTCGCAGGGCAGGGGCAGTTCGGCGGTCGGGGTGCGCAATGCGCCGGCTGCCTCATCGACCGCGGCGGCGCCGGTGATCGATGCCGGGTACGCCTGCCAGAAGTCGCCACCGGTGAAGGTGCGCAGCACCTGCGTCTCGCACTCGGAGCCCACGCGCACGACGGCCTCGGCGGTGGCGGCGTTGATTGCCTGCAGCCACAGCACCTCGCGCACGTAGATGCCTGCGGGGGTGACGGCAGCCCAGGTCTGCGCATCGTCTGAACGCTCCATCACCACCGGGGTGGCCGCAGCCGCCCCAACGGTGCAGGTGGCCGGGGCGGCCCGCCACAGCACCGTCTCGTC
This sequence comes from Leucobacter fengyongliangi, assembly GCF_050971685.1. Lineage (NCBI taxonomy): Bacteria > Bacillati > Actinomycetota > Actinomycetes > Micrococcales > Microbacteriaceae > Leucobacter > Leucobacter fengyongliangi. The sequence continues at coordinate 115,492 of NZ_JBPCEU010000004.1, forward strand.
GGCGAGGCTAAGCGATGCCAGCGAGGGGGTGAGTTCAGGAAGCGCGGGTGGCGCCTCCGTGGGCACGGGTTCGGGGTCGACCAGCTCGGCGGCCAGATCCACCGGGCGACGCTCCGGCTGCTCGCCGGCGGCAGCGCCCAGCTGCAAGGAGGCCATTACGAGGGCGAAGACCACGACGGCGAGCACCACCACGCCTGCCCACGTGAGCAGCGGCTTCAGCGCAAATTGCGCGCGTGCTCGCCCCATTGCAGCCCCTCCCCCAGTGTGTTCGTGCAGTTTGTGTGTGCGCAGTCAGTGTGTTGGTGCAGTAGACAGCGTTACGACGACGCCGGTGCCTTGCTTCGGCGCCCCCGGCGGCCCTTCGGCTCGGCGGCCGCGGTGTACCCGTACCCGTAGTGACCGTACCCGTAGCGGCCGTAGCCGTAGGAGTCGGGCCCCTTGGTCGGAATCATCGAGAGCACAAGCCCCGCGACCTTCGCACCGGCCTGATCGAGGCTGTCGATCGCGCCCTCCAACTGATGCCGGGTGGTGCGGCCCACGGCCACCACCACGATCGCGCCACCGGCCGCCTTCGCCACGACGGCGGCGTCGGTGACGGGCAGCAGCGGCGGCATGTCGAACAGCACCACGTCGAACGCGCTCTCAAGATCGCCGATGAGTTGGCTCATGGCCTTCGAACCCAGCAGCTCGCTGGGGTTCGGGGGCACTGTGCCGGCGAGCAGCACGTAGAGCGTCTGCCGCCCCCAGCGCTGCACGACATCGGCGAGCTGCGCACGCCCGGCGAGCACGTCGGAGAGGCCCGCTCCACCCTCGAGCGCGAGGTACGAGGCCAGCTTGGGCCGACGCATGTCGGCGTCGACGAGCATGACCCTGAGGCCCGCGTCGGCCATCGCGATCGCGAGGTTCGCGGCGGTGGTCGACTTGCCCTCCGACTGGATCGAGCTGGTCACGACGAAGCTCTTGCGGCCGTCAAGATCAATGAACTGCAGGTTGGTGCGCAGCGCCCGGAACGATTCAGCGCGCGGCGACCGCGGATCCTCTTGCACGATGAGCGGGCGATCCTTCGTCTTCGGGTCGAAGGCGATGCCGCCGAGAATCGGTGACTCGGTGAGCTCGCGCACATCGCGCTCGTTGCGCACGCGGGTGTCGAGCACCTCGCGCAGCACCGCGATGCCGACACTCAGCGCAAGGCCGACAAGCAGGCCGAGCGCGAGGTTCACCGGCACGTTGGGGCTGGCCGGGGCACTCGCCACCTGCGCCTGCTGCACCTGCGTGAGCCGCACCGGCGACACCTCCGCGCCCGCCGGGCGCTCGATGGCCTCGACCGTCGCGGTGAGGCTCTCGGCGATCGCGTCGGCCAGTTCGGCGGCGAGCACCGGGTCGGAATCCGAAACGGTGATGTTGATGATCAGGGTGTTCAACGCGGCCGACGCGCTGACCTTCTCTGCCAGCTCTTCGCTGCTGGTGTTGAGCTCAAGCTCGCCGATCACGGGCACGAGCACCGTCTGTGTCGAGACGAGACTGACGTAGGTCGAGACGCGGGCCTGCGTAAAGGTGTTGCCCTGCTGCAGCTCGGCCACCGACGAGGTGCCCTGCGCCGAGACGAAGACCTTGCTGGTCGATTCGTAGAGCGGGGTACGGGTGAGCGAGAATGCCGCAGCCGCCCCCACACCGATCAGTGTGATCACCACGATGAGCAGCCAGTTTTTGCGCAGCACGCGAATGTAGTCACGCAGTTCCATGCGTGCGACCTCCCCCTTGAGCGGGGGCGAACCCCGCAAGTCGATGTGCCAGGCGCCCAGCGCCAGCCTGCGTCAATCCTGCCATAGCACCGGAAGTGAGAGCACGCGGGCGACGGCGTCGAGGCCCGGCTGCATCTGCTCGGCAGAGAGCGCGTAGGTCTTTTCGCTGCGCAGATACGGGTCGACAACGTCGTCCTCGGCGGGGTCGCCGGGCGGCGGGGTCATGCCGCGGGCGTCGGAGAGCAGCCCGAGCACCGCGGCGAGTCGCGACTCGGGATCGGCCGTAACGAAGGGGCCGTCCACGGCACGCACGAGCGCCTCATCGTCGAAATGTGCGGCGAGGCGGGCGAACTCCCGCAGCGTGAACGTGCGCCGCAGCAGTGCGGGGGCGAGCCCCACGATCCGGGCCCGGTGCTCGCGTTCCATGCCCAGCACGAGCGAGGCGCCCTGCAGCACGGGCTCACCGAGGTACCGGCTGCCGTGCCCGGCGGGTTCGCCGCCGAGGCGCGCGCTCCACCTCGCTGCGGGTTCGGGCATCGGCTGCCCGGTTTCGGCGTGCGTGCCGGCGCTCTCGATCACGAGTCGCCCCGAGGCAGCGGCTGGCAGGTGTGCGAGCTTGGCGCGCAGCACCTGCTCGCCCAGCGGAGACCGGCACAGGTTACCCGTGCACACCATAATGATCCGCACCAGGGCCCCCTTCCGCCGCGCGCCCCCAGCGGGCACTATCGACGAGCAGTCTAGCGGCATTCAATGAACTTCCTATTTCGTGCAGGTGCCGCTCGCTAGGCTAGGCACCGTGATCGATTCCTCCCCCACCGCGCCGCCCGCCACGCGCAATCTGGGGGCGGATCCCACGAAGCTCATGCTGCTCCCCCGCTTCGCGGCGATCGACCTCGCCTACGCGCTGCTGTTCGGCATCGCCCTGCGCAGCGTCGCGGTGGCGCTCGAGGCCCTCCCGGCCGGCGGGTTCGCCATGCCGGGCCTGGTGCAGTTCGACGGGCAATTGGTGCCGGCGCAGTGGATCTGGATGATCTGGGTGCCGCTGCTGCTCTCGCCGGTGGTAGAGGAGTGGGTGTTTCGCGGCGTGCTGCAGCCGCTCGCGGCGCGCAGCTTCACCCGGGCGGGCGCGCACCGCGGCACGGCCACGGCGGTCGCGGTGGTGTTCGTCGCGGCGCTCTTCGCGGCCGGGCACGTGGCGCTAAACCCGGGCGGGTGGCCGCTGGTCACCGCATCCGTCACCTTCGCCGTGGGGCTCGCGTGCGGCGCACTGGCCGCCTTCACCGGCCGCCTAGGCACCGCGATCGGCGTGCACTTCGTGTTCAACGCCACCGGGGTGGGCATGCTGCTGCTCGGCACCTTCGGCTGAGCGCCGGCGAGTGAGTACCCTGGGTGTGATGATCGACACGACTACCGCCCCAGCCGCCCAGCCCCTGCGCACGAGGCCGCGCCGCAGGCGCCGCCGCACGTGGGTGTGGATCATCGTCGGTCTGCTCGCCGCCCTCGTCGCCATTACCGCGTGGATCGGGATCCGCGGGTGGCTCGCGTACCAAGAGGTGCAGACGGCCCGCGCCGCGGTCACGAGCATCGGCGAACAGCTCACCGCAGACCCCGCTGCGGCGGCCGCACTGCTCGCTGAGACCGGCACACACACCGAGCGGGCGGCGGGCCTCACCTCCGACCCGATCTGGCGCGCGGCCGAGTTTGTGCCGGGCCTCGGACCAAACCTCGCCGCGTTTCGCGTCACCGCCGACTCGCTCGACGCGGTGGTGCGCGAGATCGGGGTGCCCCTCATCGAGCCGGCCTCGCAGCTCGAGGGCGCGCTGAAGCCGGTCGATGGCCGACTCGACCCGGCTCCCCTGCTCGCGATGCAGCCGGTGGCCGCAGACGCCGCCGCACGCATCACCGAGGTCGAGGCGGCGATGGCCGGCATCGACACCGATGCGCTGCTGCGCCCGCTTTCCGAGGCGGTCGACGAGTTCGCCGCCCAGCTGGCCCCGGTCGCCGGCGGGGTGCACGCGGTGCACGGCGCCACGCAGCTGGTGCCCGCGCTGCTCGGCGCCGATGGCCCGCGCTACACGCTGCTGCTTTTCCTCAACAACGCCGAACTGCGCTCGACGGTCGGCATTCCCGGGGCGCTGGCGCTCGTGCACACCGACCAGGGCGCGATCTCGCTCGCACAGCAGGCCTCCACCCGCGACTTCCCGAAGTTCGACGAACCGGTGATGACGCTGCCGCCCGAGATCCGCGGCGTGTATGGGGATCGACCGGCGCTGTGGATACAGAACGTCACCTACGCACCCGAGTTCCCACTCTCGGGCGAACTCGCGGTCACTATGTGGGAGCGGCAGTTCGGCACCCGGCCGCAGGCCGTGATCGCGCTTGACCCGTTCACGCTCGCGGGCATTCTCGGGGCCACCGGCCCCATCACCCTGACCAGCGGCGAGACCCTCTCGAGCGAGAACGCGGTGCAGTTTCTCCTCCACGACGTCTACATCTCGTACCCCGAGCCGGCCATGCAAGACCTGGTGTTCGCCGATGCGGCCGCCCAGGTGTTCGACGCGGTGGCCTCGGGCGGCTACGACCCGGTCGCGCTGATTGGCGCGCTGGCGACCGCCACACAGGAGAACCGGGTGCGGGTGTGGAGCAGCATTGAGACCGAACAGGCCGTCATAGCGGGTAGCCAGATTGCCGGCACGCTGCCGCAGAGCACGCCAGGCGAGGCGAGGTTCGCGATGCTGCTCAATGACGGCACCGGCTCGAAGATGGACTATTACCTCGCGAGCAGTGTCGAGGTCGTCTCGGGCGGCTGCCCGGTCGACGCAGCGGATCCGCGCGTCACGCTGCGCGTCACACTCACGAACACGGCACCAGCCGATGCGGGGGCGACGCTGCCCGACTACATCACGGGCGGCGGATGGTTCGTCGACATGCCCAAGGGCGACATCCTCACGCTCGCACAGGTCTACGCGCCCCCGGGCTTCGAGCTGCAGCGCATGACGTTCGATGGGGCGCCCGAGGGTCCGGGCTCGTCTGAGTTTGCTTTCGAACGCTCGCTTGCCACCTGGAATCCGAGGCTCACGCCCGGGCAGAGCAGTGTGCTCGAGCTCGAGTACTTCGCAATCGACCACGCGGGGGCAGAGCTTGCCTGGCAGCAGACCCCGACCTTCCAGCACACCGGCACCGACCCCGCCGGCCGCCTCTGTTAGGCCTCGTGTATCGTTAGGCGGAGTATCTGTAATGCCGACACGCGGTTTTGCTCGACATATGCACTCTTGCTGGGGGAACACACATGAATTCACGCTTCTTGAAGCGAGCAACCGCGGCGCTGGCACTCGTGGCGGCGGCGCTCCTGGCGGCTCCGGCGATGGCGCAGGCGGTTGGCGAGGGCTACCCCGCAGACGATTCTTATCAGGCACCCCCCGCGTCGGTTGCTCCGGGCGGCGCGGTGACCCTCGGGTTTCCCGACGGATCTTTCGCTGCCAACCAGCCGGTGAGCTTCACGCTGAACGGCGAGAACGCTGAATCGGGTGCCACAATCGCGTCATTCCGAACTGCGATTGACACCCAGAGCAGGGTGCTCAACGCCACTCCTCAGGGTGCGCTCACCGCGAAGGTAACCTTGCCGACCAGCGCAGTGGGCACCTACAACCTCACCGCCGCCGCTTCGGGCACGGGTTGGACGCGAACCTGGAAGATCACCGTGGCTACTCCTGGTGGATCAGCTACCGTCTCCGATCTCGCAGTCGGCGGATCAGAATCGAACCAGGCACTGTGGATCTGGGTCGGCGGCGGGGCACTTGCCCTCGTTGGCGGCGGCTTCCTCGTGGCAAGTTCGATGCGCAAGAAGCACAAGCAGGCGGAATAGAGCCCTCGACAACTACAGTCCTAACATCCTAGGCGGATGCGGATCGCCAACAGGCCAAGCGTCCCTCATTTTGCCATTGCTGGGTCAACGAATGTAGGCGCCCTATCCTGAAAGGACGTCCTGCTCATGCAAATTGGCTCGATCGGTACTTTTATCGAATCCCGAGCAAGGAGAGGAGTTCCCTCTGGCTGATCTCAACGCGGCTTCTTGCCTTCCCAACTGCCTCAGGATCCGCTTTTTTCGCCAAGCCGGGAACAAATTCGTTCATTTTTTCAATTCGAGGTACTTTGAACTCTTCGGCAAAGGCCACAATCTTCTCTCTATTTCCCAGCGCAACCATCGGAATACCAAGCAGTGCCGCCATATAGAGGGCATGCATCCTTGAAGCAACCACCACCTTTGCCCCAGACAATACTTTCCATGCATCTTCCCAGCTTGTCACAGAGTCCCTGTATCGGGTTCGCTGCCTCCCCTCTTCACTCAAAGCAAGGTAGTCGCCTTCAAATGCGCGCTGGTCCATCGATATGAAGGTTACCGGGCCCTCCGCCTCAAGCTCGTCTAATACAGAACTGGTGAGTTGTGGAACCTCCGTATAGTTCAGTGCAACTATGACGTAAGCAGCGGGGTCAGATGCCTTAGATCGAGTCTTACGTGTTAGCAGAGCTAAGTCAGCTGCTACAAAAGCAGACTTTCTGAACATCACCTGAAGTCTTCCCGCTGAGCTCTCTTCCCGAACCCAGATTGGTACACCGAAAGTAGCAGCGCGAAGAAGCATCTTAGCCACAGGCCGATGAACAGTGTCACAGCCGACTCCGAAGAATGCGACGGGCCGCCTCGCCAGCCTCGCCAATGCTGTCACAACAAAGCAGAGCCGCGGGAGACCACCAATCAGTCGATTTGGCGTGTCATCCTGCAGCAGAGTTCCGCCGCCCAGCACAACAGCATCGGACTCTCGCACGAGTCTCCACAGCTCCCATGGCCCGCTAGCCACAGCCCGCGAAGCTCCTCCTGTGATGCGTTTTGCACCGAAGTCCACGACCGTCACCTCGAGCCCTTCTCTGCGCAATGCTCCAGCGAAAGCATCCGTGAGAAACGCGTCTCCAAGATTCGCGGGTCCACCGTTGTGATCCGTTCTGTCCGCCGAAACAACCAGAATGTGTCTCTTTTTCCTCAATTACTCCGACCTCTCAGTTCCGGTCTTACGCAATGCGAATAGCAATCCGCCCATCAAGAGCACTTCGCCGACAAAAATTGCCGACGCCACTCCCACAACCCCGAAGTAGGCCACACCAGTTACGGACAACAGAATGATGAGCGCGCCAACTCCGATAGACACTGCCATCTTGGCGATGGCTGCGTCACGAACGTAGAGGTGAGCGACCAAGGCGTAGTTCAAGAATTTAAAAGGAAGAGAGGCCAGAAGCAGAAGCAGAATTAAGCCCATGGTTCCCTGTACGGAAAACAATGCCTCAACGGCTGGCCAAACAAAAAAGATACAAGCAGCAATGCAGATGCCCATCAGAAATAAACCCAGTCCGAACTGCCCACCATCGAGTTTCCTGGAGCGCAGGCGCGGCATTGCTTGCTGTGACAGAGTAGCCGGGAGTATCTCAGTAGGTTGAATCAGGCGGGTTACCAAGCTTAGCGTCCCAGCCTGGGCCACCGGCAGCATCAAGCCAGCTACCAGTACTGGAGATTGTGAGTACAGAGCGCTAGAAGCACCAGCAAGACCATATTTAAGCACCGCACGAGGTCTGACCTTCGCGGTCCCAATAGGCTGGATCCTTCGGTAGACATAGGCGTATGCAGCAACTAGCACAATTCCAGAGACAGCCGGAATCCAGCACAATAGATATAGCTGCCGCGACTCCATTGCAGCGACAACCAGGGCGGCTCTTCCCAGGATAATTGGCAGGTCGACAGCTCCGAAGGCAAGGTCCCTACCTGCTAAAAGTAGAGGCGCTTTTGCGACTCGAAGCAGACCCTCAATGAATTGCGCGAGAGCGAGAAAAACTACAAGAGGCAGTAGAGCCCCGAGGCTTTCACCAAACACAAGGAAGCAATAAGAAACTGTAAGAATGGTTCCCGCCGTCGCAATGCCAAAGTGAATGAGAATCGTGTAGTTAAGTTCTCTACGACCGATTGATTGCGCAGATTGACTGAGCAGAAAATTCCCCGCGCCGGAATCTGCAATCACGCCAAATGCTGCGATGATTCCAAAGGATGCAAATAGCGCAGACTGCTGAAGTCCGTCGCTCAGCTGACCAAGCGCAACAAGTACCAGGAGTTGAGTGAGTCGCTGGAGGACAGAGGAGAATGACGGTGAAGCAATTCGAAGGACCTTTCTCACTAAAGGAGCCGATCTCGAGTCACAAAACGAAACCTAAAGGGAACAGATGAAGGGCTCAAGATCGCCGCTCCAGAGCTATACAAGAGACATAGACTTCAACGATGAACGGGGTTTCCGTCTGCGACCAACTGACGCTCGATTGCCTCGCGCAAGTCTCGAGCAGCTTGACCCCATGTCTGCTTGATGGGTTGGACCTGCCCGACGGTTCTCGCTCCCAGGACCATTTCAATCGCTGACCCAAGAGATTCAGGATCTGGAGATGACACAAACACATCACTTCCGAAGATCTCCGGCATTCCGCTGTCCGAGGTGACGACGACTGGAATATCGAAGTAAAGCCCCTCTGCAACAGGAAGACCGAACCCTTCGTCGCTCGAAGGCATAATAATCGCTGAAGCCGTTGATACGATCCGCTGATATTCAGCATCTTCCACAAAACCCGGGAACTCCACTTGGGCCGTGACACCTTCTTCTGCAGCTAGGTCTACAAGTGATTCACGATATTCTCCACGAGCACCTAACACAACGAGACGAACGTTCTGTAACCGCTCCAGGTTCATCTTTGCTAAAGCAGAAATCACAAGCTCCGGTCGCTTGTTATTGTGGTGGCCAAATGTCACAAGCGTGCAACTCTCCGGATCCCGGGGGAACTGCGCCCAACGCCTTGCGTGGTCTCGTCCGTTCGCAACTTCCTCTGTACGCGCGCCTCTCGCATATCGCTCGGTTTCCTGAATCGCCTTCTTGGAGATACAAGCGTTAAAGTTTGCGCGCTTCGCCGATACTTCCCAGAGCTTTCGGTACAGTCGCTGGTGTGAGGGGAACTCCCCAGGATTCAACTTATGCCGCCAGTCGTGTTGGAAACAGACTGTCAGTCGCCCACTTAGTGGCGAGACAATTGGGCTGAGCGAGACAAGAACGTTCGCCCGCTGAAGACGCGCCACTTTCGCTGAAAAGAAGAGCTGGCCAAAGGAACGGTGGAGAACTGACTCGTTGCGCCAATTGACCAGATTAGCCTGTGTACTGAACTCCTTACGGGCCCACTCGGGTCCGATAACCGTAACGGAGTCATGCGGCCAATTTTCCAGCCAACTTTTGATTAATTCTGTGGCGTGTAGACGCATACCACCAGAATGCTCTGTTGAACCAAGCACATCAAAGACGACACGCATCAGGCAGCACGATCCTTCCCTGGTACAGAAAGCAGCAAGGGGTACCTTGCATAAAACTTCAGCATGCTCTGCACTTCCAGTTTCCATGCCGATACTGACAGCTTCGAAGTCTCCCTAGCCCATCCATGTGTCCATCGACAGCCGCCCAACACGACATTTCGCCCCCCGGACCTTAGATTCCTCAGACCAAGATCAGAATCTTCATAGTAGACAAAGAAATGGGGATCCCAAGGGCCAAGCTCCGCAAAACGCTCACGCCTCCCAGCCACAACCGCACCCATTAGCCAAGAGCACTCAGCCATCTGGCCATCTGCCGCGTATCGAAGATAGGTGCCGACACCCCTTTTGGGCGCCAAGCGATTTACAATTTTTCTAACCAAGTAGGGCTCGCCCCGGCCGTTCGGCTGAAGTGAGCCGTCACTATTCACCAACTGAGGTGACACGAGATCCATTGGATGCTCATCAAGGTGTTCCCCCAAGGCAGTCAAACAATCGATGTCTATCGAAACGTCTGGATTGACAAATATCACGTATTCCCCGGAGCTACGTTCAAACCCAATGTTGTTGGCCGCCCCGAAACCAAGATTCGTGGCGAGACGCACCGTCAACGCCCCCAACGACTCGGCGAGATCTACCGAGTCGTCGGCGGAAGCATTGTCTATCAGAATCCACTCAATCGATTTTTCGTGAGCCAAGCTACTCCAGAAATGAGAGATCTCATTCCTACTGTTATATGCGACAGTAATAATCGACCATTTGGGCAAATTGCTTTCCTGACCTCAGAATGTCTCGCGAGCGTTTTGAAAACTGACTTCAATGGGAACCAAACCGGCAGCTAAGCTAAGCACCCGCCGACTCTACATTACTATTCCCATTGAGTCGATTGTAACTTCAAAGAGAATCTACTGTTAGTGAACACCGAGATCCCGACCAGATTTCGGGTTCAACCCCGTCTTACTTCTTGCCTTCGCTATGATCACTGGACCAACCGCGAAGCGAGCCATTAATAACACGCACACCAGAATCAGCACGACTGGGATGACCCCAACATGAAGAAGGGAACCCTGCTACCAGGCGCCAATATGACCGCTGGCGCAATGCTGTCCACCGCATGGCTCCCCGATAAGACTTGGCCGATGATGTTCAGCCTGGGGTTCCACCTGGTAGTGCTGTCGTGCTTCTCTCGGGCACTTTTCGCTGACGGCGAGGAGGAGAGGAAGTCCGCCACCCGAACACGAGAAGAATGATGATCAGCTGCAACACCGAAAGGTAGCTGAACCGGAAAAACGCCGGGAGCACTTCAACGAGCGCAACGTAAAGAACCAACCAGTAGATCGAAGTCTCGACGCTGTTGCTAGGGATGATCCTTTTGGCGACGCTCGCAAGGTAGCCCTGAATACCGCCCGTCAGGAGGCTGACGCCGATCACGCCTGGCCATCCGAAGCTGACCATGCCCCAGATCGGCGGCGGGAGACGCAGACCACCGGAAGCGATCGCAGTGATTTCCTGCGTAGGGTTGACGATTCGAAGCGACCACACGGACGGGTTCCAGGGGTTGTTACCGGGGATCATCCCACCCAACCAGGTCAGTCCCTGCGTGTATTCGGGGCGAACCAACCAGGCAGTCAGGAAGGTGATCTGGTCGCGGATGTCGGGGGCTCCCGCAGCCGCCTGGGCGAGGAGACTTGTGGTTTCTGCGGCTGGGGAACCAGTGAAGCTGCCAAAGCCGATGAGTGCAAGTAGGTAGTAGAGCGCGCCACCAGCGAAATAGGTCGAGACGAGAAGCGCGAAATAGAACCCCCAGGGCTTGCGCCGTACTGCCATGTATACGCCGATGAGCAGGAGCGCTCCGCTCACTGCGGGTTCACGCAGGAGACCGAGGAACAAGGCGAGCATGGCAGCGAGAGCTATAAGGAACGAGCGTCCAGACCGAAGCTTCATCGCGTAAAGGAACAGCACCGGTAGGAGGACGGTGAGAACGCTCGTAGCGCCGCGGTACAGGGGCGCGACTGGCTGGTATGCGGCGGCGTAGGCACCGCGGAAGAATTTAGCGGTGAGTGGGTCAGCGGTGAGTGCCGGGATGAAACCCATCCCCGCGAACGCGACGAACACGCCGAGTACAGCCAGGCCGCTGAGGGCGATGATGCGGCGGCGGATTTTGGCCCGCACCTGCTGCTCCTCAAACGCTGCACGGGCTCGCAGCTTGTCTGCGTCGTATAGGCGTCCGATCGCTGCTCCGGCGAGCACGCCGAGCACAGCGAAAAACAGTCCGCCCGCCATTACCTGAAAGTAAAGGTCGATCGCTTCGCTGCTCAACCCGTCGAGTTGGTGCAGAAACACAATTGGCACAATGTACGCCACTATCGAGAATGCGAGTGCCGTGTGAGCTACGATGTTCCATCTGTTCAACCACACAACGTAAGTGATGCAGTTGAAGCCGACGAGACCGATCAGAAGCAAGGCGGGACGAATGTCGAGCGTCGAAAATGTTGCCGTCAACTGCTCCGCTAGGAATACAACCGAGAAGGTGACGAACACCACTACCGCGATCCCCGCAGTAATGATCGTCATCCTCTTGAGCATTTGCCAATCCTAGCGCCCAGCCCCCGTCGAGTTCAGATGCCGGAGATCGAGCCTCGCACGGTCCCTAAAGACATTTGCACATAGACCCCTCCAGGGAAGCGGACTGGTGTTTCAAACTCAATGTGCCGAGGCTCGCCCGCTTTGATGTGAATGTCACACAGAAGCGTGCCGCTCGAATCGGGGTTCTTGAGCTGCACACGGGCTTCTTCCGCAGTGCCAGCGTTCTCGGTCACGTCGATCAGGTGGACCGTGCGGATTCGCCGCTGTGCCGCGAGGTTACCGGTGAATGGGATAATTATCCTTTCAGGACCGCTTCAAGAGAAACTTTAAGTCCGCCTGTTTCGCCGGATGTTGTGGAAATTTCCTGCCAGAGTCGGGCCCAGTAGCCCCCGACCTGTCGGAACGGCAGGACGATGCACGACGATGCCTCATTCTGCACCGGCCCGAGCGTGTGCATGTCCACCTCACCTGGCGCACTCGAATCGGGGACATCAGTCCAGAGAGGGACCTATCCGGGCGCGAACCGCTGGTCTTCGGGTCTGCTGAAGCTTTGATTAACTCGGATTTCTTCACGCCGCGAGTGCGACGCTGACTACATTAACAACTTCGCACTCGACCGGGGTCAGCTTCTCTAACCCACTGACGTCGCTTCTAGTGATACTTCCCCTCGACCCACAAGACAATCGCGAGTCTGAATTCTTGCCTGGTGACCCATGGTTTGTGGTCGAGGACGTTCTTCTGCAGCAGCGAGAAGAACGATTATGCCGAGGTTTGGGTTATGCCGATCTTGTTTGTGCAGTGCCAGACCGGGCCTGTGTTGGGACTTACCGGTCGATTTCCAGTTCGATGTCGATGAGCGTGACAAAGCGATCATGATCTGCTCCATCGTGGATGAGCGCACCCGCGAATGCTTGGGTGGTCTTGTAAAACGGTCGATCACCGGCGCACGGTTCATCGATCATCTCGAGGAACTCGTCGCTGAGAATGGTGCCCCATTGGTTCTGCGACGTAACAACGGGCCAGAGTTCATCTCCGACACCGTCGCTGACCGGGCGGGCATAAGATCCGGGTTGTCCTACATTCCGCCCGGTCAGCCCTGGCGAAATGGGTACGTTGAGTCGTTCAACTCGAGGCTCCGTGACGAGTGTTTGAATATCAACAGCTTCTACTCGTTGCTTCATGCTCGGGTTGTGATCAGCGACTGGAACCACGAGTACAACCACGGGCGACGGCATTCATCGCGCGGGTACCTCACCTCGCCGGTCGAGTACGCTCGATCCTGCACCCACATGTGAGAAGAAACCGACTCGCATGCCGAGCGGATCTAACAACGGGGGCGGCCCACCGGCCTGCTGCGCAAACGGTGCCGCGTGGAAGGCGAAGAGCCACCACCCGGCGCTTGTTTCCACCCAGACGTCGGCGAACTGTGACCCAATGCCGCGACTTCCCTGCGGGGTCGTCAATCTCGACACTGATGCCGGAGTAGCGGACTGCGCCAGTCGACGCGAATGCCCCGCCCGGCGTCCCGGTAACGATCCTGTCACCCGGCGACAGCGGGGTGAAGGTGCTCACGTATTCGATCAATAACGGGATGTCGAACACGAGATCGGCAAGCGATGCCGACTGGCGCACTCCGAGGACATCCGCGACTCCCCCGCGCTCGACGTCGCCGTGCGATTGCACGGGTTGGGCGCGGATGTGGTGGCGACTGATCCACAAGCTCTTGAAAATGCGCGCTGATCGGCGGCGGACGCAACTGCCTTGACCCCGCCGCGTGGCGTGCGGCCGGGTGGGAGTACCGCGGGATGGGGCGGCCGTAGGGAGTCGAGCACTTGGGACCTCACTGTGCCCCGATAGCATGAAGATCATGCGCGTCTTGCTCACCGGTGGTGCCGGGTACATCGGCAGCCACACGGCTCTCGTTCTGCTTGAGCAGGGGCACCAGGTGGTCGTGCTTGATGATCTCTCGAATAGCAGCCGCGAGTCGGTGCGCCGGGTCGAGGCGCTCACCGGGAAGCCGGTTGAGTTTGTGCATGCCGATCTCACCGACCCGCACGCCACCCGTGCCGGGCTCGACGGCATCGCGTTCGATGCCGTGATCCACTTCGCTGGTCTGAAAGCCGTGGGCGAGTCGGTCGAGCAGCCCACCCGCTACTACCGCGTGAACCTCAACTCGACGCTCGTGCTGCTCGACCTGATGCGCGAGCGCGACGTGACCCGGCTCGTCTTCAGTTCGTCGGCGACGGTCTACGGTAGCCCGCAGACCCCGCTGATCGCGGAGACGCACCCCGTTGGCGTTGGACTGACGAACCCCTACGGGTGGACGAAGGCGATGAACGAGCAGATCATCCGCGACGCGGCCACGGCCTGGCCCGCGCTCGCTGCCGTGAACCTGCGCTACTTCAACCCGGTCGGCGCACACCCCTCAGGCCGCATCGGCGAAGATCCGAGCGGGATCCCGAATAACCTCATGCCCTATGTTGCGCAGGTTGCGGTGGGCCGGCGCGAGCGCCTCGCGGTGTTCGGTGACGACTACCCGACCATCGACGGTACCGGGGTGCGTGACTACATTCACGTGATGGATCTCGCCGAGGGGCACGTCGCCGCGCTCACGCACGCAGAGCCCGGGGTGGAGGCGTTCAACCTCGGGTCGGGGGTGGGCACGAGCGTGCTTGAAGCCGTGCGCACCTTCGAAGAAGCATCGGGACGTGCGGTGCCGTACGCGATCCACCCGCGGCGAGCCGGTGACCTTGCGACGGTGGTGGCGGATCCCGCGCTCGCGCTTTCGCGGCTCGGCTGGCGCACGACGCGCTCGTTCGCGGAGGCGTGCCGCGATGCGTGGGCGTGGCAGTCGGCGAACCCGCAGGGGTATCGCGGCTGATCCACTAGCTTTTCGCGGGCACTTTTACGTAATGCACCGGAAGTGTTTCGCGGGCATACTAGGTGAGGCACGTCGTTTCATTGCTTCTATGTCACGTTCCCGGTAAAATTTCGTGACATGAGCATCATCTCTCCCGCCACTGCAATCCGGAGCACCCCGGCGCGGTCGTTCGTGCACGTAAACCGGCTGCCCGGTACTGCGACCGCTGCACGTCAAGCAGCATCCAGAGCTGCACGGAGCGGAGAGCTCATGCCTGTTCGTCGTGGCCTCTACTACCGCGGCGCGAAGACCCGGTACGGGATGACGCGGCCCCGTATCGAAGAGATCGTACGAGAGGTCCTCGGGGAAGCAGGCAACGGGCCGGCCGGGTACTCCGCTGCGCGCGAGTGGGGCGTGACCACCCAGGTTCCCTCTTCGTTCCACGTCGCGGCGCTGTGGACGGCCGGCCCGATCGAAGGCGTCACTCAGCACGCCCGCAGTAACCGGGAACGCGTGACCCTCAACCCGAAGGAGATCGCGCTCCTCGAGTTGATGCGCGCTCCCGAGGTATACATCGAAGCTGGCTGGAACACCTTGGCAAGCAAAGTCCGTGACGCACTTTCGGACGGCGTGGTCAACGAAGGCCGTCTGCGCGTTGCGGCAGCGGGGGAGCGGAAGGTCACTGCGCGTGAGAACTTCGACAGGCTACTCGCCGACCTGGCCGCCGTATGACCGAGCGTCTCCGGGACAACCCCGATGATCTCGAAGCACTCGTAGGCATAACCGCGGAAGCCCTTGGAATGCCTGCGGTCTACGTAGAGAAGGACTTCTGGGTAACCGAGGTGCTCCGCGCCGCCAGCATCGACCGGTCTGTGGAGTTGCCGGACGGCTCGACCGCGCCGGTGACCTTCACGTTCAAGGGCGGGACCAGCCTCAGTCGCGTCTTCGGGATCATCGAACGATTCTCGGAAGACGTTGACTTGCTCGCGGTGTTCCCGTCCGAGGCCGCCGCGGGCGCCCGCCACAAGGTACTGAAAGAAGTTGATCAGGCAGCGAGGAGCCACCTCGCGTTCGTAAACCCGCAGATCCTTGTGGGCTCATCGACGACCGGGATCAAGCGTTACACGACTTACCTCTACCCAACGGGAAACAGCGACCCTTCGCTGAAGGAAGGCGTTCTGCTCGAGCTCGGGAGTCGAGGCGGTACGCAGCCGTCAGCAACGCACAGCTATCGGTCGCTTGTCGCCGAGCACGCGATCACCACACTTGGTGAGAGCGAGGCGACGTGGGAGGAGTTCGCTGAATTCAGCGTCAATGTCTTGGCCCCGGAGCGGACCCTGTTCGAGAAGCTTGCCGCGGTGCATGACGCGGCAAGCCGAGCCGACCGTGACGCACTCCTCAAGCACGGTCGTCACTTCTACGACATCCGCTGTCTCCTCCGGGACGAACAAGTAACAAACGCAATTGAGGCGCTTGGCAGCGAAGGGGTTAGAGCACTGGTCGACGATATTGATAGCCAAAGCGCTGCCGCCGGATTCTCGTCGACACCGCGGCCGATCGAAGGCTACGCGCACAGTCCTGCCTTTGATCGCGCACATCCCACGCGCGGCACGATCGAAGCGGGATATGAGGCAGCCCAAGCGCTTATCTATGGAGTTCTCGTCTCCTTGGACGAGGTCATTGACACTGTGCACCATCGGCGCGAGCTGCTCTAGTCCGCTCGGGCTTGGTCGACTCCGATCGGGCATTCGAGCCATAGGGGCCGCACTCACCGTTTACACCTCTCCGGCACCGCTTGTGCTGGAACGCTCTCCGACACGGCCCTGGGTCGGAGCATCAGGGCATGGGGCGACCATAGGGCCTGTGATGCACTGAGAAGCGGCTGATCCACCTTTCAACAGCGTCGGACTGATAGAATCAGTAAGAACGAGCAGAGAATCGATGAGCATCGCAACATCCCAGACCACCCGCGCAACGCGCGTCGAGGTTACTCGTCGTGTTCAGTTCGCTGATGCCGCTCTCGCCGTCGCGGGCCACGAGGTTACAGATTCGGCGCTGCGTGATCTCACCCACCGGGTCGCCGCCGGTGAGCTCACGGCGGAAGAAGCAGTCCGTCAAGGCACTGCCCGCATCGACGCTCGCTGATCCGCCACATTTACTGTGGAGTCGCGTCTGATCCGATCTTGGGGCGACTACTTCTACCCTGGCACGACAGTTCTGCGGAACAGGTTCGGTGAAACTGATGCCGATCGTCTCCGTCAGAAGGAAGATTTTGCCACTCATGTGCGCCTTGCAGAGTTGGCCTCTCAACCGATTCGCGGCGAGTTCGTCTGGTCGAGGTTTCACAACCAAGCGAAGGGGCGTATTGACCGGCTCGCTGCCGTGCTCGATCACGCAATTACACCGACTGAACAGACTGCGCGCCTCCACCGCGGAACATTGCGCCGCACGCTCGACCCATGACAAGATGACGCCGATCTCCGTGAACATGCTTCGCGGTGCGCCTGCGCGGGCTCGGCGCTGATGGGGTGGTGACTGATCCACAGTCTCTTGAAAATGCGCGTCGCGTGCACCCGCAGCTCAACTACGAACTCGACCGCTATGCTGCACTCGCCAAACTCGGTTGGCGCACTACCCGGAGACTTGCCGACGCCTGCCGTGACGCGTGGGCGTGGCAGTCGGCGAACCCGCAGGGGTACCGCGGCTGAGCTATTCGAATCTTGCCGGCTCAGCGGGCGAAGCAATCCACCGGTAGTCTGCGAAGCATGGCGGAAACATACGGCAAGAAGGAAGCCGGCATCGCGTACGCGCTGATGCTGTTCACCCTGATTGGCGTTGCCGGAGTGCAGCACTTCTACATGGGGAAAATCGCGCGCGGCATCATCTGGCTACTCACCTTTGGGTTGCTCGGCATCGGCACCATCATCGACATCTTCACCATTCCGGGGCAAATCAGGAAGGTCAACCGGCGCTGATGTGGCGGTGACTGATCGACCGGCGATCGCGAACGCTCGCCGCGTGGCGTGCGGCCGGTGGGAGTGCCGCGGGCTGCTGGAGGTTCGGTGACTCACTGCCACGCAGCCAGTGCGCCCAGCACGCTCCGCTCTGTCCTGCCGGGTTTCCGTGCTTCGACAGAAACCGAATCCCAAGAGGGAGCGATCCATCATCGAGCTCCACGCGGTCCCGAAGCATGCTTGCCAACGTGGTCGTGAGGAGGCGGTCCTCTCCAGTGACATCAGAGATCGTTAGGGAGTCAGCGATTTCCTGCTGCTCGTCTGGAAATCCGCCGATGAACTCGTTGCGAATCGCTGTGAGGGTTTCTGTCGCGGTGATGTCGATCCACCAACCACGGGGGAAGGCGACCGAATGCAAGACCCTTTCCTCTCGCCATGCCTGCGGAAGCCACATGGCGTGCATATTTCCTGCCTGATGCCATTCGGACGCGATTTCAGACCAAAGCACCTCGAGCGGCACGCCCATGGCATCAGCCGTCTTTTTCAGTGCTCGCTTTTCACTAGCGAACTGGGTTCGATATGGCGACAAGATCTCCATATACGCAATCGTTGCACTGTCTGAGGCGTAGACCGTCTGACCGACAGTGTCGTAGCGCCCCCAATGCGCCCGGTCTTCAGCGGGCGTTCGAAGCTTTGGCTTGAGCGGACCATGGACCTTCTTGGTGATTCGATGCACTACTTCCGGGCTCGAAACAAGCGCGAGTCCGGTAGCGGTGCAAATATGAGATTCCAAGCGTGTTACTACCCGCTGTAGCTGTCATCAAGGAGGGCGCTCACAGCGGCATCGACCTGACGAAAGCGACCCTCACGAATGGCTTGAACAGGGGTGTCGTACTCAAGCCAGGGATTAGCTCCGATGAACCAAACTCGGGCCACATGAGCACCTTCGGAAGCCGCAAGGCGATTCCACTGCTCATGGGCGAACCTGAGCCTCTTTGCTGCTTCATCTCGCGGCGTCGTTCCATCAGGGCGAGCCCATTTGTGCGCAGCCTTGGTGTCTTTCGCACCTGCTAGCGCTGACACGAGCGTGCCGCCGAGCACCTCGATGAGATCTTGAGTGAGCTCGGGAGTGGCTAGCTTCAGCGCCTGCTTGTAGGCGGCCGATTTTGAGGTCTTCGGCTTGTTTATTACGGAAGACATAGTGGGCCTCGATCCTCTCATCTGTTCTTACAAGCATACGCTTTCGCTACCAAAAAGCCACACCATATCTTTCGCCCCGCTGGCTCGAACCGTTGTTCGCTCTGAAACCAAGAAGGCTGAGTAGCAGCAAATCCACGGTAACTACCGCCGGTGATCCGGGGCTCCTGCGCAATCGGTGCCGCGTGGGCGACCTCGCGACCATCGTCGCCGACCCGGCGCTTGTCTCCAACGTAGCGGTGCGATTGCATGGGCTGGGCGGAGGTGGTGGTGACTGATCCACAGGCTCTTGAAAACGCGCAACGTGTGCACCCGCACCTTCACCACGAACTCGACCGCGACACTGCGCTCGCCGGGGCCGACGCCGACGCCGTGATCGTGGTCACAGAGAGGGACGAGTACCGGCGAGAGCTTTCTCCCTCGCACGCAGCTTCGCTCGCCACGGGGCGACTCATTGTCGACGGACGCAACTGCCTCGACCCCGCCGCGTGGCGTGCGGCCGGGTGGTACTTCTGCGGGATGGGGCGGCCGTAGCGCCCGTGATGTGCAGCGGGTAGGCTGATCGACCATCAAAACCAACGAGGGCCCCGTGCGAATCACCGGGACCGAAGAACCCAAGAATTCGCAGTTTGGGTATGAGGCTGCGGCCAATGGCTCCTGCCGCACCCCAACTAATTTCTCTCAGGCTCGGCCCGCGACACATGCACTCGCTCACCCGCGAGGTAGACCTCGGAGACTTTGACCTGTTCAAGTTCACTTGCGGGGACGGTGAGTGGGTTGGCGTCGAGCACAGCGAAGTCGGCGTGGGCACCGGGGCTGAGGGATCCGACCTCGCCGGCACGGCCAAGGGCATGCGCACCACCGGCCGTATGCATCCAGAGTCCCTGCCACGGGGTAACACTTTCCCCTGCGCCCAGCACCTGCCCGTGAAAAGTGCGACGGTCGCGTGTCGCCGCAACACTTCGGAGCGGGTTTGACTGGTTCTCGTCAGAGCCGATCCACACATCCGAACTGCCCGAAATCGGCCAACCATCTGCGAGCATCGTGCGGAACGGAAACTGCGCATTCCACGCGTGCTGCCCCACATAGTCCGGCACGAACTCGCCGAAATTGCGAATGAAGATCGGCTGGGGAACCGGCACCACACCCGCCGCCGCCCACGCCGCAGACAGCTTCGGGTAATCGGGCGCATAGTTGCCCGCGTGTTCAATACGCACCCCGGGGTGCGTTCCAAAACGCTGCCTCGCCCTCGCGAGCACCTGGCATATTTCCAGTTGCGTACGATCGCCGTTTGCATGAATCGCCAGTTGCAGGCCTGTCTGCTGCGTCGCCCGGTACAGCTTCGCAATCTCATCGGGCGCAAGCGCCACACTGCCACACTGCCCAGGCGCATGCACATACTCGGTACTGATGCCCGCTTGCGCAGCCGAGAAACCGCCGTCTGCGAACACCTTCACGCCGGTGATTTCGAACAGCGTCGGGTCTTCGCCACGCAGCCCCTCAAGGAACCGCGGGTTGGTAGCCTCGCTCAGGCTCACCGTACCCGGCACCCACAGATACACGCTCATGCGGGCGGGGATGCTGCCGCGCTCAATTCCAGCCCGGAATGCGCCCAAACCACCGATGCTTTCGCTGATTTCACCAATGGTCGTCACGCCGTAGCGGGTGAAAAGTTCCGCCACTCCTGACTCAAGCGCTGCCAGGGTCTGACTTTCGGGAGTGCGCGGAAACGGGATGAGATTATCCATCTCCATCACCACCCCGGTGGGGGTGCCGCCGAGATTCTTTTCCACCACGGGCTGCCCCGTAACTGAGCCGGACGGCGGCACGAAGTCCCGCCCAATGCCGGCCAGTTCCAGCGCTCGCGAGTTCAGAATACTGAGATGCCCGCCAGCGCGCACAATGATCGGTATCTCATGACTCACCGAATCCAGTTCGGCTAGCGTGGGAAATCGACCGTCGCTCAGCTTGCGGTCATAGAACAAATTACCCTGCGCGACCAGCCATCCATCGGTCACCTGCCCTAATGAATCGCGCAGTACCTGCAGTACCTCCGCGATCGAATCGCAATGCGGCACTCGCACGTCGACCACGCCAAACTGGGTGAGCGCAGCCACCTCGGTGTGCGCGTGGGGATCAACAAAACCCGGCATCAGAATGCGCTCGCCCAGATCGATGTGCTGCACCCCCTGCTGTACGTACCCGAAGCCGGTCACCGCATCGCACACTTCGAGAATGCGGCCGCCACTCACTACGACAGCGAGGCCCTCGGTGCGCTCGCCCTCGCGGAGCATGGGGAGGATATGTGCGGCCGTAAAGACCTGCTCTACCGTCACTGTCATGACTAAACAGCGCGGGGAACGTGTAGCACGGCGACACCTTCAGTAGCGAAATTCGCTACGTCGGCGACCGCGGCCTTGCCAGCTTCAGACGCGAATGAGTGATCCGCAACCTCGCGCGAGACGTAGGTCATACGGGCAATGAGTTTCGGGTCGCCCTCGCCTGGATCTGTGACGAAGCCCCAGACAAATTCCCGTAGTTCGGGCATCGCGAGCACCAGCGGCTGGTGCGTGCCCACGTAATGTGCTGCAAAGGCATCGCGATCAGGAATCGAATGGTAGGTAACGATGACGTCGTGCATAGCGGTCCTCCAAAGTGTGGGGTAATCTCGCGGTGCGCGAGAGGGACTAGCCCGCCCTCGCGCACCGCGATCCACTCGAAATGAGCGGGTAGTGCAGAAAAATGCAATTACTTGTCGAGCTTCGTGTGTAGCTTCGTGTAGCCGCCCTTGCCAGCCGGGATCGAGACCAACTTGGTGCCCACCCAATACACAAAGCCCGCCACGACCAACGCGGGGATCGAAGCCGTCATAAACTCGAACGGTGGTCGCGAAATGTACGTCACCGGGTCGAGTAAGTACAAGTAGGCTGCAGCGCCCGCAATGAATGCAATGAACGCAATAATGTTCACTCCGCCCCAATACCAATACTGCGAATCACGATTGTTCTGGTAGATCGAAGCGACGTCGAGCCGCTGCCTGCGCAACAAGAAGTAATCGACGATTTGGATACCGCACATCGGAGCGAACGCCAGGCCCAGCATGCTGAGGAAGGTGCCGAAATTATCGAACACGAAGCCCGAGAAGAACACCACGAGCACCAGCGCTGGCACCGTCGCGATTAGCGTCGACGGGAACCAGCTGAGCTTGCGCACCGTCGCAATCTGACGGAACGCAATGGTGCTGGCGTAGGCACCCACAAGCGCGGTGCCTACGTTCGCGAGCACGATAAAGACCAATGCGATGACGCCGAACACCGGGCCACCCACGTCTACTAGATACTGTGTGGGATCGCCACCTGAGTCTGGCTGCAGCAGCGCACCATAGAGCCCAGTCAACGAACCCACGCCGACTGCGAGACCGAGACCGAAGACTACCGGCCACAGCGAGGATCGCGCACTCGGGGAATTGCGCACCATCGCGCCGGTGTAGGCCCACCACGACAGATTCGAAGCAATGAGCACCTCGATCGCACTGGTCCAGTTCACCGCGGTGCTATCCCACGCCGCCACCGCCGGCGCGGCAATCAGCGTTTCAAGACCACTCGAAGCGATCAGCATGATCATGATGACGATCGACAGACCCAGCACGGCCAACGAGATAAAGATGCCGAACTTGCGCACGTTTTCAGCACCATTGCGCAGCATGGCCAAGACCACCAGCACACCGATACCGCCGAACACACCTGTCATCCACTCTTGCGGCGCGATCCCGAAACCGCCCAGTATGGCCGTGACCGCTCGACCCAGCAGGACGAAGAGGAACACGTTCCACCCGAGGGTGGCACCGTACACGAGCAGGATTGCAAAGACAGAGCCCCGGCTACCCAGCTGCGGTTTCGAAGCCGCCACCACGTCAATGCCATATTTCGATGACACCGGGAGGCAGGCGAGCACAATGAACAAGATGCCCAGAAGCGAACCAGCGATGATTGCGAGGGTGCCGGTGCCTGCGGGCAGATAGTAGGCGACGAAACCGCCGATGATGAAACACCAGGTGGCGATTGCCGTCGCTACCGAGGTGCTGAAGATCGTAAATGGACCCCAGGCGCGCTTACCACGTGGCTGCGGAAGCCCATCTTGCATGGCGACCTTGTCGATCTGGGCGGCAAGTTGCTCCTGGCTATTCATGAGGCGAGCACCCCCCAAATTGTCAGTAGCACCGGCAAGCCAATAGTGACAATAAGCAGTGCGATATAGTCGCGAGGACGCAAACCTTCGCCTTGGTTCTCCGGTTGCTCGATTTGCTCAATCAGGTCGTGCAGGCGCGCGTCGAGACCGACGGCACCGCCTCCCTGCGAGACAGAAGTAGTGGTGGACATGAGTGTGGTGTGCTCCTCTTCGTTGAACAGCGTAGGTGGATTTGGGCTGCTGGCGACGGAAGGCCCGCCGCCAGCAGGTTTGCCTAGACGGCGAAGTGGGGAAGAACTTCTCTGCCAATCAGCTCGAGAGAATTCATGATGTTGTCGTGCCCGACACCGTCAATGCGCAGCAACACCTCATCGATACCCATCAACTCGAGTCGCTTGAGGCGTTCAATGAAATCCTCCGGATCTCCGATCATCACGGAGGGGCTGTACTCGCACAGCCAGTCGAGGTCACCTTCGTGCTCTTGCAACTTATCGATGATGTCGAGGTACTGGTAGTTAGGATTCTTCGACAGCGGAATATAGAGGTCGAGAATGAACTTAAAGTAGCCCAGCGCTACCTCGCGGGCCGTGGCACGCGCCTCCTCGCGGCTCGCAGCGCAATACGCCGTGGCCACGTATAGGCCTTTGTAGTGGTTTGGTGCCACAACGGTGCTGTGATCCGCCGCCTGAAATGCATCCTCGTAGGCGTCGTTACACTGCTGCAGGTATTCGAACCCGAAGTAGTTTTCGAAAGTAATGACGCCGATGCCGCGGGTGCCCGCGTTCGCGTTCGATTCGACACTTGAAGCCGCCACTGACACGGGAGGGTGCGGCTTGGTGATGGGTTTGGGCACGATCTCCACTTCGGGAATCTGCCAGATCGGGCCTTCGTGCGAAAGTCGGTCGTCGACCATCGCCTTCATCAGCACATCCATGGAGTCCTCCCACTGCGCGCGAGTGGTAGCAGGATCCACTCCGAAAGCCCCCATCGTGGTCAGGTTATTCGAACGGGCCGTACAGATCTCGGCGCGTCCGTTCGACATTATGTCGAGGGTCGCCAGCCGCTCGGCAACCAGAATCGGGTGGTTCCAGGCCAGCATCACCGAGGCCATCGTACGAAACTTGATTCGGCTGGTCTGCGGCGCAATCGCCGCATACAGCACCTCGGGCGCTGAGACCGAGAAGCGGGGCGGACTGAAATGCTGTTCTGAGGTGCCCCAGGTGGAGAACCCCAGACGATCAGCCAACTTCACCTCGTCAACAAGCTGGTGATAGCGGGTATTCGGGTCAGTGTTGGTGAGGTCGCCCTCTTGCAACAGGCCAATTTTCACTGGGACTTCCTTTCGTAAACTACGGTGGTAGAGTGACCGACGCTGTGACCCCCATGCCCCACACGGGGCCTGATGTTGAGTTCGCTGGGTTGGATGAACTCGATCGAGATCTGATTTTCCGCTTGCAGATCGACGGGCGCCTGCCCTCCGCGCAACTTGCGCGGGAGTTGCAGCTCGACCAGCGCACTGTGCGCCGGCGGGTGGAACGACTGCTCGACGAGCAGGTGATTCGTATCGCTGCCGTGGCAGACCCGCGGGCCTTGGGCTACAGCTCGATGGCGATGGTGTGTCTGACCACCGCACCGGGTGCGAACTTTGGGGCCATGTACGACGAGATCTGCGCGATGCGAGAGGTCGATTACGTCACGCGCACCACGGGTCCCCATTCCATTCAGGCGGAAGTTATGTGTGGTTCCGAGCGAGAACTGCTTGAGGTGCTCACGAGTTTTGAGGCTCACCCCGGTATTCGCAGCTTTGAAGTGCTGCGGTACCTGCGCCTGCACTACCAGCGAGCCTGGTTCAGCGACACCGACCGCTCCCCGCAGCCCCGTGGGGTGCGCCCCATTGGGCTTGACCCGACCGACCATCGGATGGTTTCGATTCTCGCTCGCGACGGCCGCACGAAGTTCGCGGCCCTCTCTTACGATCTCGGTATTTCCGAAAGCATGGCTCGAAAGCGCTACCAAGCCCTCACCCGCAGCAACGCGATGCGCGTTGTGGCGATTGCAAACCCCCTGCACCTCGGCTTCTCTGCGACCAGTTGGGTGGCTATTTCCTGTAACGGGGCCGCCGGGTGGTCGAGCGTTGCCGAGGCACTGACCCAAGTCGATGAGGTCACCTATGTAGTGCTCACCGCGGGCCGCTTTGACATCATCGCTGAGATCGTGTGTGGATCGCATGAGCACCTCATCTCGGTCGTTGATGCGCACATTCGCGCGATATCGGGGGTGGAGCGGGCGGAGGTGTGGCCTTACCTCGAGCTGAGATACAAGCCCCTCCTCCCCCACTGACGGGGGTGCTTGGGGCTGGGCGCTGAACATGGGGCGCCTAAGCGATCGACATCCAGACAGTGCGGGTGTCGAGGAATTTCTCGATGCCTTCGGGGCCGCAGTCGCGACCCCCACCCGAATCCTTCATGCCGCCGAACGGGGCCGCAGCGTTGTAGTCGGCGTACGTGTTGACCCATACAGTTCCGGCTTCCACCGACTGCGCGAACCGGTGCGCCTTTGCGGCATCTCGTGTCCAGACGCCGGCTGTGAGGCCGTAGCGGCTGTCGTTGGCTCGCGCGAGCGCCTCCTCGAAGCTGTCGAAGGGCTGCACCACGACGACCGGGCCGAATATCTCTTGCGCGACGACTGCGTCGGAGTCGGCCGGGCCGACGATCGCGGTGGGCGCAAGGAAGTACCCTTCCCCGTTGCGCGGCACGCGCTGGCCACCGAAAGCGATCGTCGCGCTCGACTCCCTCGCCTGCTTGATAAACTTCTCTACCTTCTCGAGATGCTTCGCCGAACACAGCGGACCCATTGTCGTCTCAGGCGCTAACCCCGAGCCAATCACGAGATTCTTCGCGTGCTCCTCAAGCACCTCAACCACACGATTCATTGCCGACCGCTCAACCAGTATCCGCGAGCCCGAGAAGCACACCTGTCCGCTGTAGAAAAACGCTGTCGTTGCGGCGAATGCTGCCGCCTTCTCAATGTCAGCATCGGCGAAGATCACATGCGGGTTCTTCCCTCCAAGCTCGAGCGACGCATCAATGAGTCGCTCACCGGCGAGCGCACCCAGGACCCGACCGGTCGCGTCGGAGCCGGTGAAGGTGATCTTGTTCACCAACGGGTGCCGCACCAGCGCATCGCCGGTGACTGGGCCCGTGCCCACGACAACATTGACCGCACCAGCAGGGAGGCCTGCTTCGATCGCCAGCTCAGCTAGGCGCAAGGAAGAAAAGACGGTCATCTCTGAGGGCTTCAGCACTACGGCGTTGCCGGCGGCGAGCGCCGGGGCGAGCTTAATGGCGGCCTGACAGAAGGGAAAATTCCACGGCGTGATCGCGGCAACAACCCCGAGGGGTACCTTCTGCGTGTACACGTGCGCATCGGGGGTCGACACCGGCACCACCGAGCCGACAAGCTTGGTCGGCCATCCCGCGTAGTAACGGAACTGCTCGACCGCGAGCGGCAGATCCACCGCTTCGACATAGGTGATCGGCTTGCCGCCCTCAAGAGCATCGTATTCAGAGAGCTCGTGAGCATGTTCTTCGATGAGATCGGCGAGGCGGTGTAGCAGACGTTCGCGCTGCGCTGGCAGCATCTTGCCCCACTCGCTGTCGTATGCGGCTCTTGCCGAGCGCACTGCGGCGTCGACGGTGGCCGCGTCAGACTCTCGCAACTGGGCGATCTCTTCGCCGCTGGCCGGGTCGAGTGTGGCGAACATGCCGCCTTCGCCCTCAACTATTCTGCCGGCGATAATGGCACCGCGTTGGCGCTGGATGAAGTCACGTGCGGCGACGGAAAGGTGGCTTTCGAAATCAGACTGCATTGGTGATTCCTTCTGGTCCGAGAATGGGTGTTGGGCGTGGAGTGTGAGCGCTGCGCTTCAGCCAGCTCTATGCGGCTGCTGGCATCGCAGCCGGGGAGGGGAGCATCTGGCGGCGGTGGTAGACAATCGGGGTGTTGGCCGGAGCCTGCGCGATGTCACTGATGCGTGCGACCACGATGGTGTGATCGCCTCCCGGAAGCAGTGACTCGACCACGCAGCGGAACGCGGAAGCAAAGCCCTCGATCAGCGGGAGCCCGTGAGCGTCTGCGGTCCAGGCGATCTGATCGAACTTCTGCTCGCCCTTACGAGAGAGCGAAAGTGCGGTCTGCTGCTGGCCGTCTGCGGCAATGTGTAGCATGAGGGGCGATCCTTCGCTCAACGCCGCAAGAGTGTCAGAGCTCTGGTCGAGGCAGACGAGCAGCAGGGGCGGATCAAGCGAGAGTGAGCTGATCGCAGAGACTGTGGCGCCTCGGGGCGTGCCGTCGGCATCACGCGTTGTGACGAGCGAAACGGCGGCGGGCAGGTCTGCCATGGCCGAACGAAAAACTTCGGGGGATGCGGGCAAAAACACGTCATTGTTGTTCATGCGTTGAATGTTTCCGCAATTTATTGTTCGTAACAATGTTCTAAATCGCACTAAATTGGACGTTATTGGCAATCATTCGCATGTTCTCGGGTGTGGATCGCGTCTGACACCCTAACTATTTCTCTCCAGAGTTGACCACTTTGAGCTGATTTGACTCATTTCGTTGCACATATCGGCATGGTTCTGCGAGAACGTGGGCGGGCCGCCGTTTAGAGCGAGTTCGACCTCGGCATGGACCAGCCCGATACTCCAGCCCCGCGGTCCGTGCTCCAACGCTCGTAGTCGAGGCTGTTGCATGGAATCCTTGCAGGCGCGCACGAGCGTCTCAGGTTTGCTGACGCGACCTCAGGCGATCGGGTGTTTGGCGATCCGGTGATCGCTCAGGTGATCGAGCCCGAGTCAACGCTCGATACGATCCGGATCCTCACAGAGTGGGGATTGAAACCACCTCAAACACCTACTGAAATACTGATGTGAGAGTAGGCCTGATCGTGCGCCGCTGCATCACATGCGGTGGCCCGGGTGTCTCCAACCTGGTCTCCGCCAAGTGGCGGCCTATCCGCGCTCGACGTCGCCATGCGATTGCACGGGCTGGGCGCGGAGGTGGTGGTGACTGATCCACAGGCTCTTGAAAATGCGCCGATTGTCGACGGGCGCAACTGCCTTGAGCCCGCCGCCTGGCGTGCGGCCGGGTGGGAGTGCCGTGGGATGGGGCGGCCGCAGGCCGGACTCGTCGGGTCAACCGATCGAGCTTGTGCGGGCCGACCTCACCGACCCACACACTCGCCGGGCTGGGCTCGACGGCATCGCGTTCGATGCCGTGATCCACTTCGCCGGTTTGAAGGCCGTGGGCGAGACCGTCGAGCAGATCATCCGCGACGCGGCCGCGGCTTGGCCCGCGCTCGCTGCCGTGAATCTGCGCTATTTCAACCCGGTTGGCGCACACCCTTCAGGGCGCAACGGTGAAGACCCGAGCGGGATCCCAAATAACCTCATGCCCTTGTTGCGCAGGTCGCGGTGGACCGGCACGAGCGTGCTCGAAGCGGTGCGGGGCTTTGAGGCGGCCTCGGGGCGTGTGGTGCCGTACGCGATCCACCCGCGGCGAGCCGGTGATCTCGCGACGGTGGTGGCGGATCCCGCCCTCGCGTTTGAGCGACTCGGGTGGCGCACCACGCGGTCGTTCGCCGAGGCCTACCGCGACGCGTGGGCGTGGCAGTCGGCGAACCCGCAGGGGTACCGCGGCTGATCCACCTTTCAACAGCGTCGGACTGATAGAATCAGTAAGAACGAGCGGAGAATCGATGAGCATCGCAACGTCCCAGACCACCCGCGCAACGCGCGTCGAGGTTACTCGTCGTGTTCAGTTCGCTGATGCCGCTCTCGCCGTTGCGGGCCACGAGGTTACAGATTCGGCGCTGCGTGATCTCACCCACCGGGTCGCCGCCGGTGAGCTCACGGCGGAAGAAGCGGTCCGTCAAGGCACTGCCCGCATCGACGCTCGCTGATCCGCCACATTTACTGTGGAGTCGCGTCTGATCCGATCTTGGGGCGACTACTTCTACCCTGGCGCGACAGTTCTGCGGAACAGGTTCGGTGAAACTGATGCCGAGCGTCTCCGTCAGAAGGAAGATTTTGCCACTCATGTGCGCCTTGCAGAGTTGGCCTCTCAACCGATTCGCGGCGAGTTCGACTGGTCGAGGTTTCACAACCAAGCGACGGGGCGTATCGACCGGCTCGCTGCCGTGCTCGATCACGCAATTACACCGACTGAACAGACTGCGCGCCTCCACCGCGGAACATTGCGCCGCACGCTCGACCCATGACAAGATGACGTCGATCTCCGTGAACATGCTTCGCCGTGCGCCTGCGCGGGCTCGGCGCTGATGGGGTGGTGACTGATCCACAGTCTCTTGAAAATGCGCGTCGCGTGCACCCGCAGCTCAACTACGAACTCGACCGCTATGCTGCGCTCGCCAAACTCGGTTGGCGCACGACGCGGTCGTTCGCCGAGGCGTGCCGCGATGCGTGGGCGTGGCAGTCGGCGAACCCGCAGGGATACCGCGGCTGAGCTATTCGAATCTTGCCGGCTCAGCGGGCGAAGCGATCCACCGGTAGTCTGCGAAGCATGGCAGAAACATACGGGAAGAAGGAAGCCGGCATCGCGTACGCGCTGATGCTGTTCACCCTGATTGGTGTTGCCGGAGTGCAGCACTTCTACATGGGAAAAATCGCGCGCGGCATCATCTGGCTACTCACCTTCGGGTTGCTCGGCATCGGCACCATCATCGACATCTTCACCCTTCCGGGGCAAATCAGAAAGGTCAACCGGCGCTGATGTGGCGGTGACTGATCGACCGGCGATCGAGAATGCTCGCCGCCCGGCGACTCATTGTCGACGGGCGCAACTGCCTCGGCCCCGCCGCGTGGAGTGCGGCCGGGTGGAGTGCACCGTGGGATGGGGCGGCCGTAGGAGGTCGATGAGGGACTCGAAGCCAGGCCTCAACCGTCGGTCGTTCGATCTTTCATTATCGGACGTTGATCTTGCAGAGGCGGGTAGCAGCGATCAGGCTCTTGTCCGTCAGCTCAAGCTCCGTTGATGAGAGCACAGTGGGCTGCTGGAAGTTCGGTGACTCACTGCCACGCAGCCAGTGCGCCCGGCACGCGCCGCTCTGGCACGGCAACCATAAGCTCAGAAATCGCGGTTGCAGGCACGGTTGCCACGTTCAGCGTCGACGTGCGTGATTCCAACGGAGATGTTGTCGCCGCCGACACCCTCGACCTCACTAGTAGCAACGCTGACGATAGGGTAAGCGGGCTCACCGTCTTGACTACCGAGGCCGGACTCCGCACGATCACCGTTTCAGTGAACAACGGGGTACTCACGACGACCGGAACTCTGGATGTGGCCGCAGCACCCACCGCTGAGATGACACTCAGCGCGCCGTCGAGTTCAGTCGCGCAAGAGTCGAGCCTCACGTTCACCGTTGCGGCCGAAGACGCCTTCGGCTACTCAGTCGACACCCAGGGCACCGTGCTGACAAGCTCAGTGGCAACAGATGTCATCGACGGGCTCACAGTGAGTTTCCCGAGCGCCAGCCCCCACGTGATCACTGCGACCTTGAACGGGGTATCGACCACCTTCACCGTCGAGGTGGTGCCAGCGGCGATCACAAACAGCTCTGCCCCAGGCTCAGATCGACTTTCCTCAACCGGCTCGACCCCTACTGGGCCGCTCGGGGGCCTCGCCCTGCTGTTGCTTATGTCGGGAGCAGCGCTCGCGATGCACCGTCGGAAGCTCGCGCAGGGGTAGGTGCCCTCAGCTCCAGCGCCGGTTGGATTGGTGTCCTGCCCTGCTAGAGCCCGACGGTGTCATCGTGGCCACAAAGCGGGACGATGACCCGCTAGCGATCTGGCCTGAACACGCGTCATCGCCGACCGCAAGACGACCCCTAGTTTGCGGGAGGTGGCGTGACCGAGGTGGATTCGCGATGCACAATCTGACGCGCATGCATCCGGGTCTGGAAGCTCTCCCCTTGCTCCATCAGCCCCTCCAAAGCCTCAATGACGTCGAGAGAAACTGCGTGAACATCTCCACTGAGCGAAGAAAGAGAAGGGGAGAGATAGTCCAGCATGTCGACATCGCCAAAGCCGATAACCATCAGGTCATCGGGCACAGAAATACCAAGTTCGCCCAGCGCGCGCGAAGCGCCCAGGGCCAGTTCATCATTGACGCAGAACACGAGTCCGTAGTCCTTCAAAGTCGCTGCACGTTTCATAATTTCCCGATAGCCAGTTTCGAATCCCGTGCTCGAAGTAACCTCGATGATCTCCGATCGAGCGCACAGCTCTGGAAATTCTTCTAACGCCGCCAGAACACCTTTACGCCGCTGATCGCTGAGAAACGACGCTTCGCTGCCGCCAATGAAAATGAGGGGTCGGGGTCGTCTCATGAGCAGTTCACGCGTAGAACTCTCTGACGCGGCCACATCGTCGAAACAGACAGTCGGCCACGCGGCACCATCAAGCGGCTGGCCAATCACCACGAGAGGTACAGTTTCAGAGAGTCGCACCAGCGCCAACCGCACGTCAGTCTCATCGAGGCGGTCGCCAGTAGCCAGAACAAATCCAGACAGACGTAGCCGACGCGCGCTCTCGACCTGCTCGATCAGCACAGAACTCTTGTGCTCCAAGTCGTACACTACTGTGGTCAGACCAAGAGCCGTGATCGCCCGTCGGAGCTCTCGAATGAGCTTGGTGTACCACGGCTGCGAGAGACTTGCCACCGCAATACCCACAGCGTTGCT
The DNA here is from genome assembly GCF_050971685.1 of Leucobacter fengyongliangi. Lineage (NCBI taxonomy): Bacteria > Bacillati > Actinomycetota > Actinomycetes > Micrococcales > Microbacteriaceae > Leucobacter > Leucobacter fengyongliangi. The sequence continues at coordinate 147,158 of NZ_JBPCEU010000004.1, forward strand.
GCGGCCCCGCCGCAAATTCGAAGCCGAGATGTTCGGCGAATACCCGAGGCGGTCAACGACAGCGAGAACGTGAAGCTTGGTCCTCTCGGACACAAGTTCTGAATGGTTTAATACCCTCGACACAGTGGCCGTAGAGACACCCGCTTCACGAGCGATGTCAACTACGCCAAGATGCCTCATTGCTCCAGCTTACGAAGGATCCACTGGGTGAACGGCCAACTCTTGCACTTTGACGGACATAAAAGGCCAGACAGGAAGCGCACTGAGAATCTCATGGAGCTGCGTAGCGTTCTCTGCGCGCCAGAGACCCCAGTTCTCGCGTCGGCCTGGTACCCGCCACATCCGCACAAGGTGCCCCTTTTGTGCAAGGTCTGCGGCCATCGTTCGTTCTTCAACCGACAGTCGGTGCACCTCGTCCTCGAGAATGCCGTGAGGCCACTCAATCTGAATGTTGACTAAAAACTCGCTCATTGTGCTCATGCTCGTGATTCCTTTTCTAGATGCTGAATTTGCAGTGCGGCTCGTCGACCGGGGGCACCAGTCACGTACCCTCCCGGCCAGGTGCCCGCTCCCCCCAAGACAATTCCTGCCTGCAGCAGTTTGTCGACGAGCTCGGCATTTGGCCTTCCGTTGAGCATGCTCTCCGGTGTCAGATCACCATGTGTGATGTTGCTCCCTGTGAGCCCGAACTCCTCCTCAAGGTCGATCGGTGACAGCCATCGACGATCGATGATTCTGGCGCTCAGTCCTGGCAGTACTTGCTCGACCTGCGCCACACACCGATCCACAAACGCGGAACCGTTGGCCTGCCAGTAACCCTCACCGAGCGAGTGCGGCGCATGCCACACATTGAGGCTCATCAGGTGCTTCCCTTCCGGTGCCAAGCCTGGCGAGGTGAGACTAGGGATGAGCCCCCAAATAATTGGCTCGGCTGACGGACGACCTGCGATGCCGTCTTCCACAGCCCGTGTGATGTATTCCGGGTCAGGTCCGATCCTGAACTGAGCCGAGAGCAAGGCCTCTAATGGAGCACCCCCGGGAGCATTCGCAACCTCAGGCAGGCCATCGAGCGCAAGAGCGATCTTGAACGCAGATCCCGTTGGCGGAGCTGGCCAGAGCCGATCCTCAATTTCTGCGCCTGTAACTACTGCCCGAAGTGTTGATGGTTCAATGGTAGACACCACCCGGTCTACGTTCTCGATTCGAGCATCAGACTCTAGGACCACGCCACACGCATGGCCATACGCGTCAAACTCAATCTCTTCAACGCGACTATCTAGTAGAATCTCTACCCCGCTCGACCGCGCTGCCTTGATCAGAGCATCCACGATCGCCGCCATCGAGCCGATCGGCAAGCCAACGGAGCCTCGCAGTGGGGACACCTGATTCCCGAGCGGATCGACCGATCCTGTGGCTCGCGAGATAGGCCTCATGAGCAGACCGAAGGCGGATCCTTGAGCATGAGGCGACATAAGCTGGCCGTTCAGAGCAAGCATCATCATGACGCTCTTCATTCCATCTGATTTGAGTCGTTGCTCAAGGAACTCCATCAAGGTTCCTTCGATGATTTCGCGAGAGAATTCCTTCCTCGAAGCTGGCGCCATCCCTTCCAGCACCGCGTCAAGGCTGCGCGGCTGCTCCCAAAATGTCAGTCCGGTAGCCTCCCCAAGTCGATCAAGTGACTGCACGAGTTGGCGATGTCGACCCGATTCACCAGGAGACATTTCGTCCATTTGTTTAGCCACCAATTGTGGATCGCGCCATCCGACAAACAGGCCGTCGCGCATGGGATGCAGGAGTGTGACATCCGGCCTGTGGAATCGCAGACCGTGCCGCTCAAGTTCGAGTTCTTCCAGCACGAGCCCTTCAAATGAGCCCGGGGAGTTCGCAATGGATGTGCCATAGCCGGGGAGGTACTCATATCTTCCAACCACTCCCCCCAACGACGAGCGAGACTCAACGAGGGTGACTCGGTGCCCCGCCCGTGCCAGATAGGTCGCTGCAACGAGCCCATTGTGGCCTCCGCCAATCACAACAACATGTGAGCTCATGACGTCTCCGCGTCGAAAACTTCCCCAAAGAGTCGCATCCAGTTTCCACCCAACACAAGCGCGAGATCGCTCTCGCTGAACCCAGACCGTTGCATCGTTTGAACGAGTGTGGGGAATGCAGTGGGTGACTGGAACCACGCAGGCCACTCGACCACAGGAGCTGACTCGTTAATCGGTACCGGGCTTTCACGCCCCCAACGGCCCATCCGCCACCATTTCACTGCCTCGATGCCGTAGCCCGTGTAGAAGTCCGTGCCCAAAGCAACGTGTTCCACCCCAAATCGATCAGCGGACCAGGTAATCATGTCGACAAACTCCTGTTCCGTTGTACGAATGCCGTTCTTGAGCATCCGCACGTATGGGCTCAATCCGACCACTCCACCACGCTCGACGAGCGCCTGGAGCACCGTTGTCGATTTCGGTCGACGTGAGAGTTCCACATCCTTCCCGACAAATTCGAGCGGGTTTGCGTGAGTAATTGCGACAGGTGCTGAACTCGCGGCGATGGTATCGAGGCAAGTGCGCTCGGAGCAATGTGAAAGGTCGATAAGCATCCCGACGTCGTTGAGCTCACGCACAAACTGTCGACCCACATGTTGCGAGAGGCCTGCATCCTCATCTTCCCAGCAGCCGGCGGCAATACTGTTCTGAGTGTTGTAGGTGAGCTGCACGATTCGCACGCCCAAGTCGTGGAATATCTGCACCAAACGAATGTCATCGTCAAACGGCGCAGTGTTCTGAAATCCGAACACCACAGCGGTACGTCCGGAGGCAACGATCTCTCGAATTTCACTCGCACTTTTTGCGACCGCGACTAGATCCGAATTCTCCCGGAAAAGATCATTCCAGTGGCCGATCACCGACAGGGTTTCTCTTGCGGATTCCCAGACTGCAAGCGTGACGTGCACACAACCCACGTTTCCGCGCTGCCATTCGACGAACCGTTCCCTCGATGGCTTGCTGTACTGCAGACAGTCGACCAATATTGCCGAATTATTCAAAGTTTCTTGCATTGCGATTCTCAAGTCTTTCTCGCTTGTCTGATGAATTAGCTGACGATTTCAAATGGATCCGTCGTGGCACCGAACTCCTGGATAACGGCTTTCACCTGCTGAAACTCGCGCAGCCCCTCAACACCGTTTTCACGCCCTAACCCCGACAGCTTGTAGCCACCAAAAGGGGTCTGCCAGTCCATACCGCGATAAGTATTTACCCATACAGTGCCGGCTTGCAGACCGCGCGACATCTGGTGCGCCCGTCGCATGTCAGCGGTCCAGAAGCCAGCAGCCAACCCGAACTCCGAGTCATTGGCAATGCTCAGCGCTTCAGATTCAGTACCGAATTCCTGAATCGTGAGGACGGGGCCGAATACTTCGGTGCGGCAGATGATATTGGTGTTGTGTTCGACTGACAGCACCGTTGGCTGCAGCCAGTATCCCGACGCGAGGTTATCCGGCATTGCTGGTGGTTCTGTCCCGCCAGCAAGCACCCTCGCACCCTCAGACGTTGCGTCCCGCACGAGTTCACGAATCCGCTCGTACTGCTCTGCAGTGGCTATGGGTCCCAGGTGAGTTTCAGCGGAGAGAGGATCGCCGAGCCGAAGCCTCGCGATCCGTTCTAGCAGCAGCGAGACGAACTCTGCTGAAACGTCGCGATGCACGAGCACGCGGGATCCGGCGACGCAAGTCTGCCCTGTGCCCGAGAATGCGCCCTGCACCACCGCTGTCACCGCGTTACTGAGGTTGGCGTCATCGAAGACAATATGCGCAGACTTTCCACCGGCCTCTGCCACGAATCGCGCAAGTCGGCCGGTCACTACTGCACCGATACGTTTGGCTGCTGCAGTGCTTCCGGTGAATGACACCATGTTGACGCGAGAATCTGCGATCAACTGAGTGCCGACGTCAGCGCCACCCTGGAGCACCTGAAAGCACTCAGCCGGAACCCCTGCCTCGAGCACGATCTTCTGCAGCATTAGGCTGGAACCGGGCGAGTTTAGCGGCGGCTTCAGGATCACTACGTTCCCGGCTGCGAGTGCCGGAGCCAACTTCCATGTGCCTAGAGAGAAAGCTCCGTTAAAGGGCGTGATGAGTGCAACGACGCCGACGGACTCATGCCGGATTCGTCCGCTCTTTGCTGCGGAAAGCTCGATTTCTTCATCGCGCTGGGTGCGCAGCAAGGAGGCGTAATACTGCCACCAGCGCACACTCACGAGCACTTCAGCCATCGTCGACTTCAGCGGCTTGCCGTTGGCGAGAGTCTCAAGTGACGCGATTTCTTCTACATGGGCCTCTACCCCTCGCCCAATCTGATCGAGCACGTCGGCTCGTTGTTGTCTTGTCAGATCAAGCCACTCGCTCGATCTCACGGCCTGCGCAGCGGAATCCACCGCGAGATCGACCTGTTCGAGACTCCAAGTCACATGGCCCCAGGCCTCGCCGTTGAAGGGGCTGATCAGGGATTGAGACTCATTCCCTTCTACTGCTAGACCATTGATGCAGGAGTGAAAAGTTCGAGTAGTGAGTCGTTCGACGATCTTCTTCATTCTGTCTTCCTCAAGATTGAGTGTGTGCTGTTCGAAGCCTGCCCCCGGCAGCCATGTTTAATTAGATAGAACGACGGCGGCGGAGGATGAGTTTGCCGATGAGCTCTACCCCGTAGTAGAGCAGCAAGCCAAGCGCGGTAAGAATGACGAGCGCGGCAAAGAGCAGGTCAGTACGAAGGTTGCCCTGAGTCACAATCAGGAGGTATCCAAGTCCAGAATCGCTTCCGACGAATTCGCCAACAATCGCCCCGACAATAGCGAAGGCAACAGCGAGTTGCATGCCCGAGAGGATATGTGGCGTTGCATTGGGGAACCGAAGATAGCGGAACACTTGCCATTTCGAAGCGCGCATCGACGTGAGTAGGTCCACCGAGGCACTATTCACGGATTTCATGCCGAGGGTCGCATTCACGACCACCGGGAAGAAGGCCATTACAAATGCGATCAGCGCAGACGTCGTGATGCCTGTTCCGATCCACACAACCATCAGTGGGGCGATTGCGACCTTAGGTATGACCTGCGATGCAACAAGGATGGGGAAGACAGCAGCACCCGCGAGAGGCCACATCACCATGACTACTGCCAGCGCGATTCCAATGAGGACACTCAAGATGAAGCCAATGAGCGTCTCAATGAGTGTGACTCCCGCGTGACGCATGAGAAGGTCCCAGTTTTCAATGAGAGAGTTCCAAACGGCGCTAGGTGCGGGTAGAAGGAAGCTGGGGATTTCAGCGAGCTTAACGGTGACTTCCCAGAGCACTATGAGTATCACCAAGGTCGAGACCGGAGCTATCCAAGGTGCCTGTCTCAAAAGGCTCGACGTCCCGAAAGCCGACTTCTTCGCCGACAACTGCCGAGTCCGTACGGCAACGGTTCGATCATTCACTGCACTCATCACGAGTCCGCTCCTAGTCCACTACTGACGCCAGGTCCCTGAAAGACCCCTAGCGATTCGAACTCCTGTGTCACTTCAGCGACCTTCTCGAGAAACTCGGGTTCCGTTCTATGCCTGAGTTGCCTGGGCTGCGGCAGGGATATACCGATATCTGCGACGACCCTCCCTGGCCGAGCTGACATCACATAGATGCGGTCTGAAAGAAACACCGCCTCGGGGATGGAGTGCGTGACGAAGACAATCGTTGTGCCTGTAGTCGCAGCGAGCGCTGAGAGGTCAAGTGAGAGTTGGTCTCTCGTCATCGCGTCAAGAGCAGCGAAGGGCTCGTCCATCAATAGAAGTCTGGGGCGATGAAGCAGTGCTCGACAAATGCCGACGCGCTGCTTCATCCCGCCCGAGAGCTGATGCGGGAAGCTGTCGATGAAATCGGTTAAACCAACTTGCTCAAGTAGTGATCTGGCTCGCTCCTTGATTTCGGAGTTTCGCTGCTTCCGAACATCGGCCTGCAAGAGCACATTGTCGAGCACTGTTCGCCATGGCATGAGGAGATCAGTCTGGAACACAACGCCCAGTTCCGGATGGGAATCTTTCACCTCAGCCCCATCGACCAAAAGCAGCCCGTCAGTCGGTGTCTCGAGACCACCGATCAATCGGAGGAGCGTTGTCTTGCCGCAGCCACTGGGGCCAAGCAGAGAGACAAACTCACCCGGCTGGACCTGCAGGGTAACATCTTCAAGTGCGACCACCTCTTCCTTTCGCGTGGCATACCTCTTTGAGAGGTTCTCGCAGGTGATCTCGATCGGATTCATCATCAGCTTTGTTCCTCGCGGGAGCTATTCTGTAGGCAGCAAGTCGTTGGTGAACATGGTGTTTGCCGCTCGGGTCCCCGTCGCGCCGCCATATTCGACAAGGGTGTCGACAGTGGTATCCCAGTCCTCTTCGCTGCTTGTACCCCAATCACTCGACTCGGGCGCAGTAACCAGCGGGAGCCACAAGTCCAACTGTGTTTCGCACGAATCCTGTAGCACCGCCCCGTCGGATTTCGCAGTTAGTATCTCGCACGCCGCGGCGGGATCACTTACCGTGATCTCCAGCGCCTCGCGGTACGCTGCCAAGAAACTGGTGATTGCCTCAGGAGTCGAATCCAAAAAGTCGTTGTTGGCTACGAAGCCGTGGTCAAGAACTTCAAGGCCCATGTCGGAGAAGGACATGCCTGAAGCATCCTTACCTTCAGCGATCGCGTTAGAAACGTAGAAGTAGACCTGTCCACTGATTGCGTCAACTTCTCCTGTCATCAGTGCCGCGAACTTACCGTTTGCTGGGAGGCTTACGACCTGAACGTCGCTCTCGCCAATCCCATTCGCCTTCAAGAATGCTCCAAGAAGCGTGGAGTCCGACCCGCCGGGGGTCGAGCCAATCCGGAGTCCCTTTGCATCGTCGGCGGATTCGAGGGTGGTGCCCGCAAGAACAGTCAGCCCACTCGCATTTTTTTCCTGAACCTTGGCCACTGCGGTAATCGGAACCTCTTGAAGCATCGACGCAGCCGCTGTTGAGAGATCCGCCCAAGCGATATCCGTTTTTCCAGTTCCTACCTCGAGCACCGCATCGCCGGAGCCGCCTGGGAGTGTCTCAGAAACAGTTAGACCGTATTTCTCCCACAGGCCCTGCTCCGCGGCGACCGCAAATGGAGCGTGGTAGGGAACATATGTGCTCCAGTCAAGTGAGAGCCGCACATCCTGCAAAACGGCCCCTTCTGTATTGGTATCCGCGTCAGGGGCTGCGCTCGTGGAGCAAGAGGCCAGCATGGTAGCTGTCGCAAGGATTGCTCCAGCGGTGAGGACCCGGCGTGTTGACGCCGATCGTAGGTTGCGCATTTTGTATCTCCTTTGATGGTGAGCAACAGAAAATGTAATCGTGTACATGTAGGCTAGCGTCGCACCGAAAGCAAAGTCAAGCTCCCGGGGCAAAGAAATGAAAAGGTTTACATTCGCGAAATATTGGCGATCGAGCGTGATGCTCCGATCGCGAGCGCATGCCTCATTGAGGGCGCACGAAATGGTTTCATTTCACGGAAATCGACTAGTCAGTGAATTTCCTAGATCGGCGCAGACCTCGGGGCACCTGTCGACGGCGGGCCTGCCGGCGCAAGAAGCACGCTTGTAGACAAGCCTGCACGACGACCAGAACTACACCGCAGCAACTCGATGAATTCGCTGCAAGTCTCCTTTTGCCATAGACCCAGAGGAAAGCCCGTCGGCGCCAACTTCAGTCCTTGGAAATTCGCTTCGCTAGCTCCCAGAGCTTCAACCGGCTCGCGGCCGGGCGCGAACACAAGGTGTAATGCGACCGAATCTTGTGGGGAATCGCGGGACCCCAGGCGACCTGAGACGCGTCGCCCACCTCGGTCAGAACCGCCTGACCGTAGGGAAGACCCGGTTGGCGAGGCTGGGATTCAGCCTCCGCACGCGGGTCACGTGATCCGCCGAGATGTCACGCACGATCAGTCCGTCTTCGAGCGTCAACTCGCCCGTGATGCCACCCATGGGGTCGATGAGCATCGATCCGCCCGTCGCGAGCGGCGGCCCCTGCACCACACCGGCCACGTAGCTCGTATTTTCGATCGCCCGGCTGCGCAGCATCGTCTTCCAGTGGTCTTCTTTGCGCGGACCGGGAGGCCAGCCCGCCGAGTACACCAGCAGGTCGGCACCGCGGTCGATGTAGGCGCGCGCCCACTCGGGGAAGCGCAAGTCGTAGCAAATCAGCACCCCAACGTTGAAGCCGCCGATCTGCACCACGAGCGGGTCGGGGGCGTCGGATGCGAGCAGGTTCGCCGATTCCTGGTACCCGAACGCGTCGTAGAGGTGCACCTTGCGGTAGGTGCCGATTACCTCACCCGCTGAATCGATCACTACCGAGGTGTTGAAGGGCCGGCTCTCGTGGCTCGTCTCAAAGACGTTGCAAATGATCGCGATGCCGTGTTCGCGCGCAGCGTCGCGCAGGGCAGTGACGAACTCTCCATCAAGGTTCTCAGCGGCCTCGCGAATGGCGGGCGTCGACTCTTCGGGCATGTACATGGCGTACTCGGGGAGGATGAGCAGCTCTGCCTGCTGCGATGCCGCCTCGCGCACCCATGCGAGAATGCGTGCGAGGTTGTCGGCCTTGTCGGTGCCCGCCGTGAACTGGCAGAGTGCGATGCGCATGATTTCCCTCCGATGACGCGGGTGCCGCCGTGCCCCACTGTCAAAACGTTTTGATACCGTGTGAACTACACTACTCTCATCGGAGTATGTCTGGCAAGGAGAACCATGCCCCAGAATCGTGCAACGCCGCACAAACGAGCGACCATACGTGATGTCGCCGAGCTCGCCGGGGTTTCGATCAGCACCGTCTCGCACGTCTTCTCGGGCAGCCGACCCATCTCAGATGCCACCGTCGAGCGGGTGAAGCTCGCGGCAGAAAAGCTGCGCTACCAGGCCAACCCATCGGCGAAGAACCTCCGCACCGCAAAGGCCGGCATCATCGGGCTGATCGTGCGCCCCAAAGATGCCATTCACGGCACCATACGCGGCACCGAAACCTTCCAGCGCCTGCTCGGTTCGATCGCCACACACGCGCTCGAGCAGGGGCGCGGGCTGATCCACGTGCCCGACGTGCTCGACCCCACCTCAATTAGCGTGCCCATGGATGTGTGCATCGTCGCCCACCCGTATCGAAACGACCAGGTCGTCGCCAAACTGCGCTCGCGCGGGGTGCCGCTCGTGATGATCGACACCGACCCGACGCATGCCGATTTGCCGTGGGCCGTGAACATCGACCACACCCTGGCCCCACGCGCCTATCTCGACGCGTTTCTCGCCGAGGGGCGCCGTCGCATCAGCTACATTTCGGGCACCGAAGACAACGCCTGGAACCGCGACGGTGTCGCCGAATATCTCGCCTGGTGTGCAGAACAGGGCCTCGCGGCGGATCACCACGAGGTGTACGAGGGGGAAGGCATCGAGGGGTCGATCCGCATCGCGCGCGATCTGTTCGCCCGCGAAGATCGGCCCGACGCGATTCTCACCGGCCCCAGCACCTTCGCCCACGGCGTGCTGCTCGTGGCCCAAGAACTCGGCATTCGCGTGCCCGAAGATCTGGCGCTCGCGACCCTCACCGACAGTGAGCGCACGCGCGCCTCGCAGCCGCCCATCACCTCGCTCGACCTGTGCATGGAAGACGCCGGCGCCGAGGCCGTGCGCCTCGCCATCGCGCTCTCGGATGGGGCGGCGCCGCCGGCGACTCCGGTAACGATTAGCCCCGAGATTCTCTGGCGCACCTCGCTACCGCAGCCGACCAATCTGCGGCCGGCCGCGGCGTAGCTTCGGTCTACTCTTCCGCCATCAGGCTCGGCAGCCAGGTGGCGATCTCGGGGAAGAACACCATGAAGATAAGCAGCCCCACCGAGATCGGCAGGAACCACGCCGCACCCATGAACACCTGACCAAGGGTGACCCGGCGACCCAGGTTCACGTCTTTGAGCTGCGCGAGCTTGAAGAGAATGAACACCATCATGCCCACCGGCGGTGTCATCACCGCCAGCTCGCCCAAGAACACCACGAAGACGCCGAAGAACACCAGGCTGATGCCAAAGGTTTCAAGCGACGGCATGAGCAGCGGCACCGAGATGAGCATCATGGTGAGCGGATCGAGCACCATGCCGAGAATGAGGTACATCAAGATCAGCATGAGCAGGAAGCCCACCGCGTTCAGCCCCATCGCCTCGATAGCGTCGGTGACGACCCCGGTGACTCCGCTCACGACGAGGGCGCGGTTGAAGATCATCGCCCCGAAGAACAGGAAGAAGATGCCAGCCGTCGACCCCACGGTGTCTTTCAGCGACTGCCCCACCGCGTGCGTCGCCTTGCGCGGCTTCAGGTACAGAAAGGTGAGTAGCAGCGCACCAAACGCGCCGAACGCGCCCGCCTCGGTGGTCGTGAAGAACCCCGAGTACATGCCACCGAACATGACGATGATGAGCAGCGGCAGCGGCCACACCCGCGCGAGCGACTGCCAGCGATCGCGCCAGGTGATGCCGGTGTCGCCGAACCCCTCGCCGCGGCGGCGCCCGACCAGGTGCGGCATCGCCAGCACCAGACCGATGATGACGAACGCGTAGAGCACCGCGAGCAACACCCCGGGCACGAGGCCCGCCATAAGCTGCGGGCCGACGGGCACCGAGGCGATGCCCGCGTAAATCACCATGTAGATGCTCGGCGGAATCAGCTGCCCGCCGGTGCCCGCGATAATCACCGAACCGGTGGCGAGGCGCGGATCGTAGTTGCGCTTGAGCATCTCGGGCAGGCCGATGCGGCCGAGCGCGGCCACAGTGGCGACCGTCGACCCCGTGATAGCGCTCATGCCGGCACCGGCGAAGTTCGTGCCCACGGCGAGGCCGCCGGGCATCCACGACAGCCAGTTCGTCGCCGCGGCATAGATGCGTTCGGTAATGCCGGATCGCCACAGCAACAGCCCCATGAAGATGAACATCGGCAGTACCGTGTAGCTCCACACCGCAGTCGTGCCGAAGGGCAAGGTGCGCAGTGCGCCCTCGACGACTCCCGATCCACGCAGCAAGAACAGCGCCAGGGCCCCGGCGACCCCCATAGCCACACCGATGTGCACGTTCATGAAGAGGAGGCAGAGCATGAACAGTGCCGCGAGCCCGCCGAGAGCTGGCGCGCTCACGTCGCCGAAGAACATGAAGAAGACGGTGCCGAGCGCGACGCCATACAGCGCGATGCGCACCGGCCACGAGCGGAAGTACGGCGCGTCTTGCAGCTTCTTCTCGGAGCGCGTGACCCCAAGCGTTTCTGTGACCGTCATGCGGTGTGATCCTCTCGCGAAGCGGTGCGGTACTCGCGAATGCGGTGCACCAGACGGGAAATCAGCTCGACTGCGAACAGCGTGCAGCCCAACGGAACGAGGAAGCGAGGCTGCCAAATCGGCACCCCGCTGCCGATGCCGATTGCACCCTGCTGCATCAACGTCATCGCCTCTTCGAGACCGAACCACGCCATGCCGAGCAGCAACGCGACCGACAGCACCGTGCCGACGATGGTGAACTCGAGCTTCAACTGCGGGCGCAACCGGTCGTAGACGATGGGGGCCGAGATGTGTTGATCGGTGCGCTCGGCCATCGCGAGGCCGAGAAATACGATGATTGGCATGTACCAGAACTGCGACACCTCAAGCGTCGCCGGTGCGGGCTGGTTGAACAGGTAGCGCATCGCAACATCAATTACGACGTGCGCCATGAGCGCCAGCACGCCAATGCCTCCGAGCACGCCGAAGAAGCTTGTCACACGGTCGAGCACGCTTCGCCGCGTCGGCGGGCGGTGCTCGCCGGGAGTGGCGACATCGGCCACAGGTGGAGTGGACATGAGGGTTCCCTTGGTGACGGGGTCGGCTTGACCGGGGGAGTGGTGCGGGGTGAAGGTGCTCAATGCCCGGTGCTGCCGCGGGTGGGTGCGGCACCCGGGCGCCTGGGCGATCCACCTGATCAGAAACGGTGGGGGCCGGGCCACAATTTGGCCCGACGCCCCACCCTATCTGCGTGAGCTACTGCGGGCGGTTCGGGTTCATGACCCGCTCCATGTAAGCCTCGATGAAGGCGTCGATGTCGGTCGGGTTTTCTTCGTACGACTCAGCCCACTCGAGCCAGGTCGTGTTTTCGGCATCCGAGTACCCGAGATCTTCGGTGACGATCTTCAGCCAGTCGGCCTGCGTCGCAGCGTAATCCTGGAACAGGGTCTGACCCTCGCCCAGAAGGCCCGTTGCGCGCACGTCAACATCGGCCAGCGTCTTCTCGCGCTGCGCGGTGAGCGCCTCGCGCACGTCATCTTCGTACTCGATGATCTCGACCTGAGTTGCGGCCAGGCGCAGCTCTTCGGCGACCGCCGCCATGCTGCGGTCAATCATGCTGCGCAGCAGGGTCTCGCCCGCCTCGTCCCACAGAATCTGCTGGGCTTCGACCGGCAACTCGTTCCAGACGCGCTCGGCGATCGTGATGTGCGTGCCGTTCCAGCCCTGGAAGTTCACCTGGGTGTCGACGACGAAGTAGTCGGCGACGTCGAAGAGGCCCATCTCCATGCTGTTACCCGGCGACTGCACGGCGCAGTCGATGACGCCACGCTCCATGGCTTCGTAGACCTCGGCCTGCACCAGGTTCACCGGCGTCGCGCCCAGCGCCTCAACCTCTGTCGCCCAGCCGGCACCCGGCACGCGAATGCGCTTGCCGGCGAAGTCGTCGAGGCTCTGCACCGGCTCACCCTTGCACAGCAGCGGGTTGTTGGGCATCTGCTGCACCATGGTGAGCAGCGAAACGATGCCGGCGCTTTCGATCTCGGCCTGCAGCTCTTCGCTCTCCATACCGAACTGCGACGAGCCGTAGCCCTGCAGCTGCGACACGACCGGGGTCTGCTCGGTGAGGAACGCGGTCTCGGTAACCAGCGCGTTCACCGGCAGCGCGGTGGGGTTGTAGGCGGGCATCGACCATGCCATGTCGAGCAGGCCGTCGCGCAGCGCCGCCTCTTGCTCGGCCACGGGGCTCAGTGCCGAAGAGAAGGAGATGTCGAAGGTGATCGCGCCCTCTGAGCGCTCCTCGACCGCGGCCGCATAGTCGACCCACATTTCAGACATGAAGTGATTCGGGCCGTATGGCGACTGCACCACGAGGGTCACAGGATCCATGTCTGCCAGGGCGCCGCTTGCGCCGCCGTCGGCAGTGTCACCGGATCCGCCGCCCGAGCATGCGGTCAGTGCGAGCGCGGCGGTGAGGCCGACCGCGCCGACCATCGTTCCCCGGTGGCGCCTGGGGGTGTTCATCTGAGCCATTCCATCTCCTTCGATTGGATCAATCGGCGTGTGCTGTCAACGTTGTGTGTGAGCGGCGTGAGCCTCACGACCCGTTCCGCATCATTCATCAAAACGTTTTGACGTTCACACGTTACGCGTTGATCGCCTGTCCCGCAAGTAGCAATTCTGAGCGTTACCAACTCTTGATACTGGCGCGCATCGACGGCAGATCGATAGTGGATCGGCCACTCCAAGCCCGCTCACAGCCCGTACGCGCGTGTCTCGATCGCCGACACTACGCCGTCTTGCGGCAGCGTCGCGGCGAGGTTGGCCCGGGCGAAGTCAAGCTCAAACGGGAGCGACTGCTGCGCGATCACGAGCGCGTCGAGTTCGGGAATCTCGTCAGCCAGGTCGGCTTCGCGTTCGTGCAGCACCACGCGGCGCCCGCTCGCGTCGAGGCGCGGTGTTGCGAGAGCGCGTGCAAGCTTGCGCTGGGCTGCGGCGCTGCCCGCGTCATGGCGCTGGCCTTCGCTCTCGCTCTCGCTCTCGCTCTCGCCGTCACCTTCGACGAGCTCGCGCACGAGGTGGAACATCGCACTAATGATGCGCCGCCCACCCGATGCCCCAAGCGCGATCGCGGTGCCGTCGGGGTGCGTCACGAGCGCCGGGGCCATGTTCGCGACCGGGCGCCCGCCCGCAGTGATGCTGTTCGCGGCCCCCGGCTTTGCGTTAAACCACGCCATCGCCGAGTCAAACAACAGCCCGGTGCGCGGGCAAAGCACCGCTGACCCAAAGTGATTCGCCGCCGTGTGCGTGATCGACACGACGAACCCGGCGCGGTCGGCTGCCGAGACATGGGTGGTGCCCGAGGTGGGCTCGGTCGCGCCCCGACTCCCCCACTGCGGCGGCGTGGCGCGATCCGCCGGTTCGAACGGCCACGGGTCATGCAGCGCGACGTCGGCGAAATGGGTCCAGGGTTCCGTGGGCAGCGCCCGCGGGTTCCATGACTCGGTCGCGCACAGCTGCGCCACGAACTCGGCATACCCCGCGCTCAAGAGCCCCTCGACTGGCACGGGCCGGTGTTCGGGGTCGGCGAGCCAGTGGTAGCGATCCGCAAATGCGTGCCGAAGCACCCGCGAAGTGGATCGCACCCGCTCAGCACGGGTAAGGCGTTGCGTGGCGGGCACGAGGTGCTGCCAGACATTCAGCGCCTGCAGCACGGTGAGGCCGCCGCCCGGCGCCCTCGGCACCGCGACCGTGGCGTCACGGAAGCTCATGGTGCGCGGCGTCTCGATGCGGGGCACCGCGCGCAGCAAGTCGGGCGCACCGAGCACCATGCCGTACTCGGTGAAGGTCTGCGCGAGCTGCCCGGCGATCTCGCCCGTGGTGAGCGCCTGGGGCCCTTGGGCCGCCACCACCTCCAGCGTGCGCGCCAGACGCGGCTGCGCGACCATCGGGGGCTGATCGATCGAGAGGCCATACGCGGTGGCGCTTGAGCTGCCCTTCGGCAGACCCCCCTCGAGAAACGTCTCTGCACAGCCAGGGTCGCGCTGCAACAGTGCGAGATCTTGCAACGCATTCACCACAAACCACGTGTCTGCGGCGAACCCTTCAGCGGCGGCGCGGATCGCGGGCGCGAACACCGTGGCCCGCGGCAGGGCGCCGAACCGCTCGTGGGCCTCGGTCAGCGCGAGCAGCGTGCGCGGCACCCCCGAGGCGCGGGGCCCCGAGACGTTCGCGTTGTCGACCACCGGGGCGAGCCCGAGCACGGCCGACGAGGCGGCTTGGGTGTCGATCTCAAACATCTCGGGGTGTGCGGCGCTCGGGGCGAGCGGGCCAGCGTCGACCGACACGAGCTCGCCGCTCGGGAGACGAATGAGGATGAAACCCGAGCCGGCCAGCGTGGTTTCTGTCGGCTCGATCACGCCGGCGACGAGAGCGGCCGCGACTGCGGCGTCGACGGCGTTGCCACCCAGCTCATACATCTCGAGGCCGGCGCGCACGCTCGCGTCGCGCGCCCCGACGACCGTGCCGCGGTCACTCGTGCGGGTCGATACGGGGATCGACCCGCTGTCGTGGGTCAGTGTGGGCATACCGGCTCCTCCTCCGTTGCGTTGTTGTGGACTGTGGGCTTTGCTTCGGCTGTGGGCCCTGGGCCCTGGGCTTCGGGCTTCGGCTGTGGGCTGTTGGCTCTATCGTTGTCACCCGTGTGTGGCACCGTTGAGTCCGTCGCCATCGAGCGAAACTCGATCATCGAAACGTTTTGATGCTGTGCAGTCTATGTTAGCCCGCCCGAGACGCGCTCTCATCGCCGGGGCGTTCACTGCCGCTGTGGTCGAGACCGTCGGGGAGGGAACCTCGGTCACCGCTGTGGTCGAGACCGTCGAGGAGGGAACCTCGGTGACCGCTGTGGTCGAGACCGTCGAGGAGGGAACCTCGGTGACCGCCGAGGCATGTTTGCCGACGATGTCTTCGTCGCGACGAGCTAGTCCTCGCTGATCGCCAGATGCCCTCGACCTTCGGGTCGGGGGCATCTGTGTTGGTGCCGGGTGGGGTACCGCGGGATGGGAGGCCGTAGGGTTTCGAGCATTTGGATTCGCTCTGACGCGAACCTCCTGGACTTTCACTCATCGCAAAGGAATGCCAGTTTCCCTGCTGATGCTGCGGGCATTTGCTCTCAGAAACTGGCAGCCTTCCGGACGATACGACGGGCCAGTGTCAACTCTCGGACCGGGCAACAGAGGTCAGGGTGGTGGGCAAGATCCGCAGCCGGGCGCCTTCACCCTGCAAAACGATCTCCAACCGGCCAAATCTCGCGCGGAAGGCATGATTTGCGTGAAACTGCCGGTTGAAGGCACGGCGTTGCGGAGAGGCTGGGGCTGTCTGGTCGATCCGCCCTGCTCACCAGACCAGAGCCATACCCTCGACCAAGGCAAAAACTTGCTCCGCGGAAGCGGGTTGCGGGGCCAGAGTGACACCCACGCTGCCGGTGGCGATAGTGCGCGCTTACTCTGCTGTGCGCATGGCCGCCTGGATGCGACGGTCGAGATCGTCGAGTTCAGCCATCACCTCGGAGGCAGCCCAGACGCGGTTCTTCTTACGGCCGGTGATCTCTTCGATGAGGCCGGCGTCGACGAGCCGGTCGATGGCCCGGTACGCCTGTGAGGTGGCCGAGCCGGAGTGAGCTTCGATTTCGTCGGCACCCATGACCGGGTGGTCGGTGAAGGCGCCGATGAGTGCGGCCGTTGCCGATCTGGCGCGCGGCCTCAGCTCTGCCGCCCACTGGTCGGGCATCGCCTGCAGCCGCCCGATGGTGTCGCGTGAGCATTCGGCCGCCACCCGCGCAGAGCGCGCGAAGAGATCGATAAGCGGGGCTGGATCGCCGAGCCGATACGAGCCAAGCGACGCGAAGTACTCGTCGCGGCACGCAAGGAGACCACTTGCGAGCGGAACGACAGCGTAGCGAGTCACGCCACGACGTCGCAGCACCGCAGAGACGAGGGCCCGACCAATGCGACCGTTGCCGTCGGTGAAGGCGTGGATCGACTCGAACTGGGCATGGCCGATCGCGGCCTGCACCATCACGGGCACGTCGTCGCGGTTGAGGTAGGCGATGAGGTCGGCCATCAACGAGTCGACGCGATCGGGTGCCGGGGGAATGTGAAGCGCGTCGCGGGGAGAGTGGTCGCTCCCGCCGATCCAATTCTGCATGTCGCGCAGCCGACCGGCGTAATCGGAATCCTCTGGGTCATCTGCCATCAGAGCGCGGTGAGCGCCGGTGAGGTACTCCAGCTCGAACCTCCCCTGCGCTCCGACTGTGGTGATGAGTTCGTGCAGCGCGACCGAGGCGGCAACCATGCTCGTCGCAGACGCGTTCCCTCTGTTGCCAGCAATCGCCCGTGCGTATTCTCTCTCGGATGCGGTGATGCGCTCGATTTTTGACGAAGCAGCCGACTCCGATCGCACCATAAATCGACTAAGCGCTGCGGAGTGCCCCTGAGCTGCGGTGTCCGCCTGAGCAACGGCGAGGAGCGCCTTCTCACTCGTGAGTATCACGGGAAGCGGCGGCATGTAGTCGAGCTTCTCGATTAACGGCGGGATCGTTGCGTGGACGGAACGGAGCATCCGATCCTCTCGCGTGCCACCGCGCACTTGCTGCTGCCACGGCAGTTTCTCGACACCGTGCGGTGGCCAGCCTAGCCCCGCGCTCTCGTCGCTCACAATCACGATTCTACAGCGCCTAATTGGTGATTAAGAAAATAAACACGAATTTAACCTGGAAATTTTGGTGGTTGTGCCCTCCCACACCCGAGATCAAGGCACGTTGGCCTCCTGGGCGGCGGGTTCTGGTGCGCTCAGGCCGCCCGCTCGGGTCATGGGCTCGCGCCGCACGCGTGGGTCATACGCTGCCGCCGGGCATATGAGCAGGGTCGGATCGATCTACCCCATCTGATCCGACTGAACTCACATGTCCGACCGGGGTCACACACCCAACCAGGGCGAACGCACCCCACCGGGCAATGGCGAATAATGGGAGAGTGATGTCACTTGCCGAAGAGGTGCTGCCGCTGATCCGCACCCGCGCCGATCTGCACCGGTGGAGCGCGGCCAACGCTCACGGCTCGACCATGCACGACGCGATCGACCTGCTCGAAAGCGAACTCCACACCGTCGACCCGGCGGAGGCCTACACAGTCACCCATCAGGCTCTCGCCAGTGCCATCAAGGTGATCGCTCGGGCCGACGACTCGAGCGGTGTCATCGACGATGCCTGCCGACGCCTGCTCGAGCTGCACCCATGGGTCGCCGCAGACGCGCACGTGCCGCCGGCGAAACTGGTGAAGTGGATGATGAAGTTTCAGTTCGACGGAGAAGTCGACTTCTTCGAGCTCGACCCCGTCGCCTACGCGCCGGCCCTCGGGGAACCCGGTTTACGCACCTACCGAGCGCGTCTCGACGAGATTCGTGCGGCGCTCCCCCCGAAGCCAGATGCAGACACCTGGCGAGATCCGTCGTCTCACGCGCGCTGGGTGCTCGACTGGAATGATCGGCGACTCGCCGTACTCGACCGCGACATCGAAGCAATCATTCGCACCCACGCGCGAGACCGTCGCGTCGCCGCCTGGCTGCAAGACACGGCAGAAGCATTCGCAGAGATCAACGAGTTCGACCTCGCCATCGACTGGGCGCAGCAGGCCACAGATTTCGGCCCCGGGCACCAATCGCAGCACGCCGCCGAGTACTGGTGCGAGCTTCTCGCGGAGCACCGCCCCGCCGAACTCCTGAACGCGCGACTCACGGCGTTTCGCAAGTGGCCGTCTTCTTCTACCGCGACCCGCCTCCACACCCTCGCAGCCGAAGCCTGGCCGTCGCTCGCAGCCGAAGTCACCGACACGCTCTCAGCGCACCCCGCCGAGGCAGTCACGTTCACCCTCGACACGCTGCGCGACCCAGGCCTCGCATGGCAGCTCGCACACGACCTGAATCTCACCAACGACGATGTGTGGCACAAACTCGCAAGCGCCTACGAAACGATCGACCCGGGTGCGGCCTTGGCGATCCACCAGCGATTAGTGGATCAGCTGCTCGTGGAAACGAACGTGCGCAATTACCGATACGCGGCGCGTAGCCTCGCGCACATGCGCACGCTCGCCGCCCGCAGTGGCAAAGCCGCAGAGATCGACGCGTTCATCGCGGGGCTGCGCGACACGTACCGGCGTCGACCCCGAATGCTGCAGGAGGTCGACCGGGCACTGTTGCCGTAAGCGGTGGCCGCATTGCTGGCGTCGGGGTCGGGGTCGGGGTCGGGCGCAGGGTCGAGTGCAGGGTCGAGTGCAGGGGCGCGGGGTGGGTGCGGAGTGCGGGTCGGGACCGAGTACAGGGTCGGGTGCGGGTCGGGGCCGGGTGCGTGGTGCGGCTCGGGTGCGCACGAGGTTCTGCATCCGCCGGCTCGGAGATATGCATAATTTTGGGCGGAATTTGCTATTTGGGTCCTGGATTGTGTGGATCTCCGAGGCTACGGCCGCGCGGGGGCGACGTTCCCCCGACGCACCATGGGGATGCCTCAGCCGGTTCTGAGGGGGGTACCCCAGCCGGTGCTGAGAGGCAAACCAAGCACATAACACTTGACTTTCGCGGCATACCACGAAAGCCTTGTGTTATGCCACTGACTATCGCCGAATACGCCACTGCGGAGGGTATCTCTGAGCAACGTGCCCGCGAACTCGCTCGGGCAGGGAAGATTGCCGCTCGGCGAACCGGGCGAGCCTGGGAGATCGATACGGAAGCGTCGCCCCCTCGGTTCACGCACAGACCGTTGTCGGCACAGTCCCTCAACGATTTGCTCGCCGTGATCGCAGATATGAATCTAGACTCCGTGACAGGGGTCCGAAAACAACGCGCTGCGGAACGTCTCCGCGGGCTCCGCGCTTCAGAACATCCGGCAGCGCTGCTTGCGCAGTGGGCCGGGCGCACCCCTGAGCGGCCTGCCCGGGCCCACCTACGCGCAATTCTGCGGGCGGCACAACTTGGTCGAGACGACTACCTGAAGCTCGTGCTGGCCGAGGTTGATGCGGATGATCTTAGGGACCCCAAGCTGTTGAAGAAACGTCTGCGTGATGCCATGCAAGTGAATCAACTCCGTGCAGATACGCTCGCTGAGCGTGCGGGTGCCACCACGGAAGACGTGAAGCAGTTGTTAAGCCGAGGTCGCCTGAAGAATTACGGCCGAACGGCTCGGATCCTTCGTACCGCGGGGCTGAAGCCGGGGGCGGTGCCGAGGTGAGCGCCGAGGTGGGCATTGAGGTGTTGGAGTGCTTCCTGAACGGTCGGCACATCGGTCGATTTGAGCGCCGCTACCTCGCGACTGTCGAATTCGCCTATGCCGATTCGCCGCAATCTGGCAGCGACGAGCAGGTGGTGTCACTGAGCCTCCCCCGCGACAGGCCACATGAGAAGAGCGCTGCCAGGAACTTCTTGTCGAACCTGCTTCCCGAAACGGAGGCGGCGAAGGAACTGCTGCGCACCCAGACAGGTGCCCGATCCGCTGATGATTTCGAGCTTCTTCGGCACGTCGGCGGTGACGTCGCTGGTGCGATACAGCTCATGCCTGAGGGAGAGTCCCCCAGTGAATGGATTGATCCACCCCTCATCGCGAGGACCAACGCGATCTCGGGCCGCATTCAGACCATCAAGGCTACGGGGATCCCCACGGGGGGCCTCATCGCAGGCGACTGGCCGATCCGTTTCTCGCTCGCAGGTGTGCAAGCGAAGTTCGCTCTCGCGAATGTCGACGGTGAATGGTTCTGGCCTGATGCCGGCACACCCTCAACGCACATCCTGAAGCCCGAATCACCGGCACACCCGGGTCTCGAGCAACTTGAAACTGCCGCACTGCGCCTTGCTGAGCTCGCAGGAGTCACTGCCGCGGTCGCCGAGGTGGCCGAGTTCAACGGTCACACCTCTTTCATGACACAGAGGTTCGACCGGGTGGTTGATGAATCCGGTCTTCCCGTGAGGCTCCACGCTGAGGATGCCGTGCAAGCTCACGGGAAGGAAGTCGATTTCAAATACCACCTCGGTGCAGACGAAATCGTTGAACTCCTGCGTTCGCGCGGGGCTGACGAAGTCGCGTATGACTTCGTGCAGCAACTCGCGTTCAACACCGGTGTGAAGAACGCAGATGCGCACGGGAAGAACTACTCGTTCTTGCACGCCCCCGACGGGTCAGTCGGGTTGTCACCGCTGTATGACGTGGTGCCCATGGGGTTTTACCCTCAGTATGCGCAGGCGCTCTCGATGTCTATCGGGGACGAGGAACAACTCGTGAGGCTTGACACCAGCCGCTGGAAGCAGTTCGCAGACGACACCGGCCTCGACACAGATCGCGTGCTTGCGATTGTCACCGAGGCTTCTCGGGGAATTCTGGAACACGTGGATGAAGCGTTCGGTCACATCGGACTTTCCACGCGCGAGGCGGCAATCGCAGAAATCAAGCGCTACAACGAGCGGATCGTCGCCCGGCGTTAGGCGTGTGCGGCGGGCTGTAGGCGGCTGGCGTTCTAACGCGTGTCGCCCCTCGCCCTGCGCCTTGCCCGCACCACTGGGGTCGGGGATATGAGTAGGGTCGGGTCGATCCACCACATCTGACCCGACCGCTAGAGTCAACTCTCCGACCGGGGTCAGCGTGCCAGCGGTGCTCACAAGCGCTGCGCACCAGCAGAGCCCGCGGGGCGCACCAGCAGAGTGGGCGCGGCGAGCAGACCCGCTCAGCCCGTGGGTGTCGTTACTGCTCCCGCGGCACGTGCACCACGGCGACGCCCTCGGTCGCGAAGTTCGCCACGTCATTGACCGTGGCAAGGCCCGCATCCGAGGCGAATGACCGATCCGCCGCGTCGCGCGAAGGGAAGGTCAATCGCGCGATGAGTTTCGGGTCGTCTTCGCCCGCATCGGAAACGAAGCCCCAGGCGAACTCCTCGAGCTCGGGCATGGCGCGCACCAACGGCGCGTGCGTGCCGCGGTAATACGCGGAGAATGCGGCGCGATCGGGAATGGAACTGTAGGTGACGATGACATCGTGCATGCGTGGCCTCCGAGGTTGTAGATGTCTGCGAGGTTCGGTGTTCGGGGTTCGGCGCGTGGTGTGCGGTGTGCGCTGTGCGGCAGCCTACCGCGAGCGGGAGAATCTGCCCGATCGCAGCCAGCGCCACGCACCCGTCGACCACAGCGCCCAGACCACGAGCACCGGCTGGAAGAACAGGCGGCCGAGCCGGGCCGCATCTGTACTGAGACCAAACGCGTCGACTCCCTCGATGTACTGCGAGACGTTGCCGGGGAAAATTGCGACAAAGAACGCCGCGACGATCAGCCCGACGATGGGGCGGGCGACCCGCGGCGCGAAGAGCAGTGCGGCCCCGAGGAGAATCTCGACGACCCCCGATGCCACCACCACGAAGTCGGGATCGAGCGGCAACCAGGTCGGCACCTGCGCCTGAAACTCCGCGCGCAGAGCGGTGAGGTGACCGATTCCAGCGAACAGGAGCGAGACACCGAGCAGAGCTCGGGCGATGGTGCGGACTACGCCGCCTGATCCACCCCCGCGCGAAGCCTCGCGGGCACGGGCTTCTGGCTCGTCGAGTGGCGCGGGTTTGGGCGGGATCGGTTGCTCAGGCATGCCTCTAAGTATTGTGCGCAATTAAGTTGTGCACAATACTTATTGAATGGAAACGGCTGACCTGCACCTGCGAAACCAACTGTGCTTCGCGCTCTACACGGCCGCTCGCGCCACCGCTACCGCCTACCGCGAGGCGCTCGCCGAGACGCAGCTGACGTTTCCGCAGTACCTCGTGATGCTTGCGCTCTGGGAAAACGACGGGCTCACCGTGAGCGAACTCGGCACCGAACTACACCTCGATTCGGGCACGCTCTCCCCCCTCCTGACGCGCCTCGAAACCAACGGATACGTGACGCGATCGCGGCCTGAACGCGATGGGCGCCGCGTGGTGGTGCAGCTCACCGCGGCGGGAAAGGAGCTGCGCGCAGTGGCGGAGCAGATCCACTGTGCGATAGTCGAGCACCTCGACATGCCCGAGGCTGAGGTCACCGAGCTGCGCGACATGGCCACCCGCCTGACCGGGCTGATTCAGGAGCGGGCTGCAGGGTAGCGCGGCCGGGCAAGGGTTGAGGTCGCGGCTTGGGTCGAGATCGAGATCGAGGGTTGAGGTCGTAGGCGCGGGACGAGGCGGAGGGGGCACAGCTGCAGGCTCGGAGATCTGCACAATCTCGAACGGAAGTCGCGCTTTGGGTCCTGGATTGTGCTGATCTCCGAGGCACAGGGAGGCGCACGGCAGATCAGGCGCACGAACAGGCGCACGGGCGGAGCATCTCCAAAGGCGGGTGCCCCCGGCGTACCCCTCAGCCCGCGAGGTCGCCGCGCAGCAGCCGGGCCACGACCTCGCTGAGCATCGCCACGCCCGCAACACTGTCGGCGTCGCTTGAGTTCTCGAGTTCGTTGTGCGAGATGCCCTCGATGCTCGGAATGAAGAGCATCACGGTCGGCACGATGTCTTTCATATTCGTCGAGTCGTGCCCCGCGACCGTCATGATCTCGGTGTGCGAAAGCCCCAGCTCAGCCGCCGCGGCACGCGCGAGATCCACACCCTCAGGTTGGTAGGGCGACAGGCCCCACTGGTGGGTGAGATGGCGCTCGATCGTCACGCGCGCCCGCGCCTCGATCTCGGCGATCTTCTCCACCAGGATCTCGTTCGCTCGCGCCAACACGCTCTCATCGGGCGAGCGCAGGTCGAGGTTCATCACGACCTCGCGCGCGAGCGTCACCGGCGAGTTCGGCTCGAGCGACAGCTCCGCCACCGAGGAGTGCAGCAACCCCTCGTCGAAGACTTCGGTGAGTTCGCGCGCGGCGACGATCAGCAGCGCCGCCCCGAACAGCGCATCCTTGCGGTCGGCCATGATGGTCGACCCCGTATGCCCCTGCTCGCCGTGCACCACGATGCGATACTTGCTCGCGGCCCACGTGCGATCGACCAGGCCGATGGTGTGCCCACCGTTCTCGAGCGTGCGCCCCTGTTCGATGTGGATCTCGGCATACGCCGCTGCCGCTGGGGCCTCGGCGAGGCGCCCGACCTCGCCTTGCGCCAGTGCGTCGGCCACGGAGATGCCGGCGCGATCCACTGTGGAAAGCGAATCTGCGGCGGCCATCTTGCCGGTGTACACCGAGGAGCCCATCATGCTCGGGGTGAACCGGCTGCCCTCTTCGTTGAACCAGTTCACGACCGCGAGGTTGAACAGAGGGTGGATCTCGCCCCGCTCGGCGCGGGTGCGGGCATCGCGAGCGGCATGCGCGGCAGCGAGCACGCCGTACGCCCCGTCGAAGCGGCCGGCCATGGGCTGTGAATCGAGGTGCGAGCCGACGAGCAGGTAGGGAGCGCCGGGCACCAGCTCAACCAGGCCGAACTGGTTGCCGACCTCGTCTCGGGTCACTTCGAAACCGTTGCGCTCGAGCCACGCAGCAAACCACGCGCGCGTCTGATGGTCGGCATCGGTCGCCGCCTCGCGGTGCACTCCGCCGCGGTCGGTCGCGCCGAAGCTCGACATCTCGGCGAAATCCCGCAGGAACTCTGTGCCGGTGGTGGCGTTCTGGTCTGCCGCGGGGGTGGTCATGTTCTCGGTCATCGTGACACCTCTGGTTCTTGCTCAGTGGATCGGGTTCGTGCGGATCGCGCTTGCGGCGCTTGATATGTGCGACTGCCTAGTGCGTAAGCGAATCCAGGCCGCCGTGGCGCAGCTGCCCGCCGACGAGGGTTGCGACGACCTCGATCTGCGCGATGCGGTCGCTCGGCACCTCGGTGAGGTCTTCGCCGAGCACCACGAGATCGGCGAGCATGCCCGGCGCGAGCACACCCTTACGGTGCGCCCACCCGGTGGCCTCGGCCGATCCGCGAGTGTAGGCGCGCAGCGCCTGCTCGGCGGTGATCCGCTCGCTCGGCCCGTAGGGCTTGCCGGTCTCAGTGAGGCGCTCGACGAACGCCTGCATGACCGCGAGCGGTGCGCCCGGGGCGACTGGCCGGTCGGAGCTGCCGGGCAGCACCGCCCCCGCGTTCAGCACTCGCGCCGCCGGATACGACAGGTGCGTGCGCTCAGGGCCGAGTTTCGCGGCCATGCCGTCGCCGAAGGTCGGAATAAAGAAGGGCTGCGGCACCAGCACGATGCCGTGCGCCGCAAGCTGCACGATCTGATCATCGCGCACCACTCCCCCGTGCTCGATTCGGTTCGGAATGCGGGGCCTGCCGAACCGGCTCTGCGCTTCGACGATGGTATCGATCGCGAAGTCGACGGCCCGGTCGCCGATCGCGTGCAGTGCGAGCGACCAGCCCGCGGCGGCCGCGCGCAGCACTTTCTCGCGCACCTCGCCCGGGTCGCCAAGAAGGTAGCCGTGATTGCCGGGGCACGCGGCATAGTCTTCGGTCATCGCCGCGGTGGATCCGAGCAACGAGCCGTCGGTGAACACCTTGACGGGCCCCACCTGCAACCACTCGTCACCCAGGCCTGTGCGCATGCCCGCGTCGAGCGTGGCCGCGGTCGGATCGCTCGCGTGGCCCGGCACAGCGTGCAGGGCATCGAGCGTGATCATGGGCTGCATGCGCGTGAGCAGCTTGCCCTGCTGGCGTGCCTGCTGATAGGCGCCGAGTTCTTGCGGGCTGTGCCCGATCCACCCGCCCGCGATGCCCGCGTCGGTGACCGAGGTCAGCCCTTCACGCACAT
This sequence comes from Leucobacter fengyongliangi, assembly GCF_050971685.1. Classification (NCBI taxonomy): domain Bacteria; kingdom Bacillati; phylum Actinomycetota; class Actinomycetes; order Micrococcales; family Microbacteriaceae; genus Leucobacter; species Leucobacter fengyongliangi. The sequence continues at coordinate 172,761 of NZ_JBPCEU010000004.1, forward strand.
ACTGCTGGGTAGCGACGTGCAGGGCGTGCACGATGTCGACGCGCGAGTCGGGCAGCAAGTGCCGCTGCACCAGCTGCTGGGCGTTCTCTTCGATCAGGCCGGTGGCGCGGCCCTGCGCGTCGATGACAACCTGCCCGCCCTCAATCTGTTCGGTCGGGTAATCGGCGATGCCGACCTCTGCGAGAGCTATGCCGTTGAGGGTATATGCGTGGCCCGACGAGTGCTTGAGCCAGAGGGGGCGCCCGCCGGTCGCCGCGTCGAGCGCGTCCCTGGTAGGTAGCTCGGTAGAGATCCCCAGCGGGTTGAAGTTCGATCCGATCACCCACGCACCCGCTGGCACGGTGCGCGCGTACTCGTGAATGCGGCGGATCAGCTCGTCGCTCGTGCCGGTGCCAGACAGGTCGAGTTCGAGCAGGGTCTGCCCGAACCACACCGTGTGGGCGTGGACATCGTTGAAGCCAGGAGCGATGAAGGCGCCCTGCGCGTCGAGGTTGACCTCGGCGGTGACGCCATCGAGCTGTTCGTCGAGGCCGACGATCAGGCCGTTCCAAATGCCTATCTTGCTCGCTCGCGGACGCGACGTGTCGCCCGTCCAAATGCGCCCTCGTTCAATGATGAGGTCGATACGCATGCGTGCTCCTTCGCTGCTGGGTCTGCCTTCCCATCAAACTCCGGCAACCACGACCGTGCAATCGCCAGATCGCCACTCGGCAAAGCACGGTGTTGTGCAGATGCCCATCTAGGAGCAGACTGGGGCCATGACCGACACCCCGGCGACCACTCCGATTGATGCCTCGACAGGTGCATCACCTGACGCGAAGACGGCTGGCTCGCCAGACACGGCATGGCTCACGCTGCTCGACGAGATGCAGCTTCGTGCGCCAGAATTCGTCGATCGCTTTCTCGCGGAGCTGCGGGAGCAGGCCCTCTACGACCCCGAGAGCGTTCCCCCCGGCGATCTCGAGCGCGCCGCCGAAGAAACGGTGCTCATGTTCATCGATCGTCTGCGCACCGGCCAGATCACTCGCGCAGATTCTGCCGAGCCGCTCGGGCGTCGCAGGGCCCGGCAAGGGGTGCCCCTCGAGCGGCTCATGCAGGCTATCCGGCTCGACCTGCGCATCATGTGGCAGATCCTGCTCGACATCGCGCATCCCGACCGCACCGATGTGCTCGTGCGCCACGTCGAACAGCTCATAGCGGTGGTCGACGCCTATGTGGCAGATGTGCAGCAGGCGTTTCTGCGCGAAGTCGCGATCCTGCAGCGCGACTCGCGGCTCGTGACCGAGCAGCACCTGTCGAAACTCTTCAATGCGCAAAGCCTGACTCCCGCGCTGCTCGATGCCGTCGCCGCCGGCATCGGGGTCGGCCCCAAGGAGCGCTTCGAAATGTTGATGCTGCCCGGCGATTCCTCGGAGGTTCGCGGCAGCAAGGTCGACCCATGGCTCGCGAAGCCCAACGTCTTCGCCTACATGTACCGGGGCTGGCTGATGCTGTTTCGCCCCCACGATGCTCCTCTGTCGACCTGGCCCAAAGAATTCGCGCCCGTGCCATCCATCTATGTCGACGCCGTCGACGGCCTGGACCGGGTGCCGGGGGCTGCCCGCGCACTCATCGACCTGCACGCAAGCGCCCCGCCACTCCATGCGCTCACCTACGTCGAAGACCTCTGGGTGTTCGGCGCCGCAAACTACCTGGAAACACTGTTGCCTGGTCACTTCAGCTCGATCCTCGAGTCACTCTCGCAGCTTGGCGAAGACGAGCAGGAACGCCTGCTGCGCACGGTGCGCGCCTACCTCGAATCCGGATCAGTAAAGGTCACCGCGCACGTGGTCGACTGCCACCGCAACACGGTGATCAACCGGTTCAGACTGTTTCAGACCCACACAGGGCTCGACATCACCGTGCCGTCGCAGGCCGCGCTCGCGCTCGTACTCTTGAGCGGTGCCGACACCGCGGAGGCTCGCAACGCCACAGCGACACTCTAGGCAGGCGCCGCGCAACGGCTGACGACCGCCGCCCCGCTGCGACGGGTTCGAGGCTCACCGGGGTCGCGGATCGGGCAGCTGCGCTGCGGGCGGTGACGCTCGCGCCGATCCATCATTGTGCATTTGTCGAAAAATAACGGCCGCGCGAAGGTCACATACCTATTGGCGATGGCGCATCTGAATGCAAATATTGCAGAAACCGCACGAATACGCAGCCACAGCCACCTGGCCACAGCAGCGGAATTGCAGCGCACACGTCCCAGATTCAAAGGAGAAACAGTGAGTAACGCCAACACCGAAGCATCCGCCGCGGTGCAAGTGAGCCCGAAGGATGTTGGGCGCATCGCTCGCGCAGCCTTCGTGGGCACCGCCCTGGAATGGTACGACTACTTTCTGTTCGGCACCGCCGCCGCGCTCGTGTTCAACCGCCTCTTCTTCACCGATCTGAACCCGACCGCAGCGCTGCTCGCCTCGCTCGCGACCTTCGGCGTTGGGTTCGCAGCGCGACCCATCGGCGCGTTCTTCTTCGGCATTCTGGGCGACCGCATCGGCCGGCGCCCCACCCTCCTCATCACCATCGTGGCGATCGGTGTGGCGACCGGCCTCATCGGCGTGCTGCCGACGTTCATGGACATCGGCCTCATGGCGCCGATCTTCCTCGCCATACTGCGCCTGCTGCAGGGCCTCGCCGTCGGTGGCGAATGGGGCGGCGCGACCACCATCGCGATCGAGCACGCGCCCGCTGAGAAGCGCGCCCGTTACGCGGCGCTCGTGCAGGTCGGCTCGCCCGTCGGCACCCTGCTTTCTTCGGGTGCATTCGCCCTCGTGATTATGCTGCCACCCGAGTCGTTTGACGCGTGGGGCTGGCGTCTGCCGTTCCTCGCTGCGTTCCCGATGCTCGGTGTCGCACTGTGGATCCGCCTCAAGGTCGAAGAATCCCCCGTCTTCCGCGAGCTGCTCGAATCCGGCGAAACCACAAAGGTTCCTGCGCTCCTCGTGTTCCGTAAGGCGTTCGGTCGGCTCGTCGTCGCCATCATGGCTGCACTGCTCGGTGTCGGTGGGTTCTACGTCATGAACACCTTCGTGGTGAGCTACACCACCAACACGCTCGGTGTCGACCGCCAGATCGCGGTGAACGCCACCCTCGTTGCTGCTGTGGTACAGATCGTCGTGATCCTCATCTTCGGCCGCGTGGCCGAGAAAATCGGCCCCGGCCGTGTCACCCTCGTCGGCGGGCTGCTCAGCGCCGCGGCAGCCTTCCCCCTGTTCTGGCTCATCGACATGGGCTCGGCATGGGCAATCACCCTCGCTGTCGCAAGCGGCATCGGTCTCCTCACGATCACCTACGCGGTGACCGGCGCGCTGCTCACCGAGTTGTTCCCCGCGAACATGCGCTACAGCGGCGTCTCGCTGGGCTACAACATTGCCGGTGCGCTCTCTGGCTTCTTGCCCTTCATCGGCACCTGGATGATCGCGCAGCAAGACGTGCCGAGCTCGCTGCCGGGCGTCATCATCTTCGCCGCGATCTCACTGCTGACCGCCCTCGGTGGGTTCCTGGGTGAGCGTCTGCGCATTAAGGATGACGTGGTGGTGAAAGAAGCGGTCTAGCGGCGCATGCGACGGTGCGGTGGGTCCTCTGGGGCCCACCGCATTTCTGTGTGCCCACCGCACTCCTCGGCGCCTGGGCAGACCTAACCCACCGCTAACTCGGAGATTCCCACAACTTCGGATGGAATTCGCGTTTTAGGTTCTGGATCGTGCGGATCTCCGAGGCTAGGGAAGCGGGGCCTACGTTCCGCAGTAGGTGACGAAGCGCCCGGCACCCGGTGGGGCCGGGCTGGTGTACTCGGCGGCTCCGGGCTGCTCCTCAAAGGGGCGCGTCACGCGCGCGAGCAGCGCGGTGAAGGGGGCGAGGTCGCCGTCGGTTGCCGCCTCAAGCGCCGCATCGAGCAGGTGGTTGCGCGGGATGTAGATGGGGTTCACCCGGTTCATCGCTGCCGCATCTGGTCCGAGCGCCAGCCAGCGCGCGATCCACTGCTCTGGGAATGCCGTTGACGCCCGCCCGCTTCCGGTATTCCCGCCAGCTGCAATCCTCGCGAGCGCGCGGAAGCTGCCCGTGTAGTCGGCGTCGGTGTCGCGCATATGCTTCAGCAGATCGCGCGCCAATTCGGCAACCACCAGACCACTCGCTGCGGCATCAACAAGCCCGAGCTTCGCGCGCATTCCCGCGACCCACGCCGCATCGAAGATGGCGTCGAACTCCTCGAGGGCCTCGGATGCCGCCGCGATCGCCGCGTCCTGAGCTTCGGCATCGGGGGCGGAGTCGGGCTCAGTACTGCCCCGGGCCGCCACCCCGCCAGCGGCACGCCCGATCCACACTCTGCAATCAGCATCGGCAGCAGCGACTCGGCAAACCGCGCGAGGTTCCACTTCGCGACCGCTCGCTGATTGCCCAACGCATAGCGGCCCTCGTGATCGATCGAGCTGAACACCGCGCTCGGGTCATAGGCATCGATGAACGCGCACGGCCCGTAGTCGATCGTCTCGCCCGAAATCGTCATGTTGTCGGTGTTCATTACCCCGTGCACGAACCCGACGAGCGTCCACGACGCGACCAGCTCGGCCTGCCGCCGCACCACCTCGCGCAACAGATCGAGGGCTGGCGTCTCGCTGAGTTCAAGGTGCGGTGCGTGGCGGTGGATCGCGAAGCGCACCAGGCGCCGCAGCAGATCCGCATTGCGCGTCGCCCGTGCGTACTGAAACGTGCCCACCCGAAGGTGGCTCGCGGCGACCCGCGTCAGCACGGCCCCCGGCAGCAGGTTGTCGTGGAGGAAGTCGTCGCGCAATACCCGACGGCCGGTGGCAGTCACGGCGAGCGCCCGCGTGGTCGGGATGCCCAGCGCGTGCATCGCCTCACTCACCAGATACTCGCGCAGCATCGGGCCGACCGCGGCAAGCCCGTCGCCCCGCGCGGGCGGCGTGCGGCCAGAGCCTTTGAGGTGCAGGTCGCGCAGGGTGCCGTCTTCGCAGCGGATCTCGCCCAGCAGCAGGGCGCGCCCGTCGCCGAGCAGCGGCGAGTAGCCGCCGAACTGGTGGCCCGCGTAGAGCTGCGCGGCGGGACGGCTGCCCGCGGCGAGCGCGCGGCCCACGAGGAACTGGGCCCCGCTCTCGCTGCGGAGGTCGCCTGGGTCGAGCTGCAATTCGCGCGCGAGGTCGTCGTTCAACACCAGCAGATGTGGATCCGGCACCTCTGCCGCCCGCCACTCGAGAGCGAGCTCGGGCAGCGCCTCTACGAAGTCTGCGCTCAGCGTCGCTCCGCCGAACATGGGAAGTGGCTCAGGCTGCACCGCGTGGTCGGAGGCCGACTCAGCGCCGTTGCCCTGGCCGCCCTCGGGCTTGTGCTCGCATTCGTGCTGGTTCGCCTCCATACCTCGATGCTACGCGGGTGTCGGGCGACCTGATCCACTGAATCTAACGAAGCAGCGCACGAGCCACGAGCCTTCCATAGCAGTCTCATAATATCGACAGCGAGTGCGCGCCCATGCCAAGATGAACACTGCGAAAACGCGAAAATCTGTCGCTGTTACGCAGACACGCAGAAGAGCGACAGAACCGGGAAAGGGCACGTGTTCACACGCATGGGGGCCACGCAGAGGGACAGTGCATTTGCTGCGCCCTTCGTCGCCTTTGCCCTTGCGACAATCGGGTACGGTATCTTCGGCCTGATCGCCTGGCCTCCGGATTCCTGGACCCTGGTGCTCACCCTGATCGCGGCCGTGAGCATCGCGGGATCCTTCCAGATGCACGTCGGCCGTGCTCCCGGCTTCCCGCTCGTCGGGATGGCCATCACAATGCTCGCGATCCCCCCGACTGAGCACTCTCCGCTCTTTGGCGTGTGCATCTGGGCGATAGGCCTGTTGGTCTCGCAGCTGGTTCTGCGTCGCGACGTGCTGCAGGCGTTCTATGTGACCGGACTCAACTCACTCGCCGCGTTCGCCTTCGTCGCGATTGAGAGTAGCCTGAGCGTCCTCGGTGTGTGGCGACCGTTCAGCTTCGTTCTTGCTTCCATCGGCTTCTACGCCATTTTCTTGCTCGGCGAATTCGCCCGCCAGTGGGTGCGCAACCGGCCTGCCCGAGGCTTCGGTCTCGCAACGCTCAGCCTCCCACGCGCTGGCGTCGTCGTGCTCATAGTTTCGGCATCTTCCACACTCATTCATGCCTTCGATACCACCGTGATCCCCTGGCTCGAGCAGGATGCCGGCGCGCGCCGCACTTCGTTCATCGTGTTGCTCGCCGCGCTAATTTTTTACGTCATCGGGCAGCGCATCCGCTATGCCGAAACCGAGCGCCGCCTGACTGGCATTCTCGACGCAGCGATCGAGCTCCCGCACGAAACCGGCGAAAGCCTCGCCGCCACGCTGCAGGATCGCGCACGGGCCATTGTGCAGACGAACCAGGTGACATTGCGCAGCACTGGCCCCGGTCCCGGCGAAATTGGCAGCGAGGTGAGCCTTGAACCCGGCACTACGCAGTATCTGGTCGTCGGGCGCAAAGTCGACGGCATGCCCTTCAGTCGTGACGACGCGCGCGCGATCAACACCCTCGCGAACATGGCAAGCGAGGCGGCGCGCGCGCAGAATGAGGTCATTTCGCTCGAGCGGCGCGCCAACACCGACACGCTGACCGGCCTCCCCAATTACGGCGCGTTCCAGCTCGCGCTTGACGACGCGAACGAGAATCGCCCGTATCACGACGGGGTAGGGCTGCTCTTCATCGACCTCGACAACTTCAAACATCTTAACGACACGTTCGGACACCCAGCCGGAGACGAACTCCTGCGCGTGGTTGCCGAACGGCTGCAGAGCGCGTCGGGCGGTGGCGATTTCGTCGCGCGGGTCGGTGGTGACGAGTTTGTGGTGATTCTCACCGGCAAGGTGTCTCTTGAGCAGGCAAAGGAAGATGCCGACCGCATCATCGAGGCCATCAGCCAGCCGCTGACGCTCGAGGGCAGCGACATGGTGCCGGTAGTCAGCGCCGGCCTTGCCTACTCCAGTCACCGCGAACTCTCCGCGCAGACCCTCGTCGAAGATGCCGACCGCACCATGCTGCAGGTCAAGCGCTCGCGCCGCAAGGGAGAAAAGGGAGACAGCAGCGTCGTCGGGATCTCCTCACACCGCTCCTCCCGCACCAACGACATCGTCGCACGCGCGATCCGCAGCAACCGGTTGTCGCTCGCATTCCAACCGATCGTCAGCATCGACGACGGCCAGATCTGGGCGTTCGAAGCACTCGTGCGCTACATCGACCCCGAGCTGGGCCCGATCTCCCCACCGTCGCTGGTCGCACGCGCGAAGAGCCTGGGTTTGCTGAATGAACTCACCATGCAGGTCGTCACCAAGGCACTCACCGCGGCTGACGAGTTCCAGAAGCTCGAGCCGAGCATCACGTGTATGACGGTCAACCTCGAACTGAACCAGATCAGCGACAACGAACTCGGGCCGTTCATCCGTGAGACCGCCAGCGCCCGACCCCACCTGTCGCTGTGTGTCGAACTGAACGAACGATCGATGCGCAGCCTCACGGACGGGCTCAGGCACGATGCCGAGAAGCTGCAGCAGGCTGGTGTGATCATCGCGCTCGACGACTATGGCTCGGATGATTCCTCAGTGGGGGCCCTGGTCCGCTCCCCCATGGACATCCTGAAGATTGACCGCAGCCTCATCGACGACCTCGGCGATCCGCGGCAGCGCGAGTTCATCAAGGCGCTTCAGGGCTTCGGCACCAACCTCAATCACCAGATGGTCGTCGAGGGGATCGAACACCCCGAAATGGTCGACATCATGACCGAGCTTGGAGTGCGCAACGCGCAAGGCTACTACTACGGTCGGCCACTCTCGTTTGCACTCACGATGGACCGCCTCAAGCGCCACGGCACACAGGCTGTCGTTACGTAAGGGGTGGATCGATCCACCGTTTGCGAACAGTGCGCAGGCGGCACGTCGGCCGCGACGCGCGGTTTAGGCCACGGTGTCGGCTTCAGACTGCGATTGCGGGGACACATCGATACCGGCACTCAGCCGCAAGATCGCGTCTTCCGGCTCAAAATCGGGATCTGGTTCAACGAAGGCGTCGACGACCCCGATGAAGGCGGTGGCCGCCACCGACCACACCTCGGTTCCGCTCGCGGTTGGTCGCTCGAAGTGCGCCTCGACCAGTGCGGGAACGGTCGATCGTACGATTCCCAGCCCCTCGATCACCGATGCGGCCGCGACCACCAGCGGGCCGTAGTCGCCGTTGTACTCCGCCTTCAGGCGGTACCCGATCGTGAGGAGAATATTGCGGTAGAAGCTCTCGATCGTCTCGACGAACGCCAACTCGCTCGCGCGCAGGGCATCGAGCACTCGAGCACGATTCGGGCCGTCGGGCCACGACATAATGGTGGTCGACAGCGCCGCGTAGGTGCGCCACTTGCTCGACGCGGTAACCACATCGAAGTTGTACTCGGCAACGGTGCGGATCACGTCGACCATCAAGTTGCGACGCCCTTCGAAGGAACGCAGGTCGTCGATCCGCATGCTCAGGTACTGCCAGGTGGTGACGAGCGACTCGGAGTCGGCACGATCGACGTGCGCTTGGTGCGCAAGCTCGCAGAACAGGTCGGTCAAAAACAGCTCCGGGGTAGGCCACACCTGAGTGAACTGCTTCAGCGAAACCCCTGAGTCACTCGCGAGCTGTTCGATTAGGTCGGAGCTGATGCCTAACGAAAGCCCGATCGTCTCCACATATTGAATGGCCCGATCGAGAACCCTGCCGCGCACTTCTTCAGGGTCCATTTGGATTCGCACCCGGCCACCTCGATTCCCTCTCGCAGCTGACGCGCGTCAGCCTCACAACGGTGTTAATCCCTAATCGTACCAACGGGGCACCAGCGCAGTGGCGAATTATCGAAGAAGCATCGCTTCATCGCGAGCGATCCCGATAGTGTTGAGCCGGAATAAGGCTTGCATGTCCTATCACCAACACCTTCAGACGCTCTCTGTGAGATGCTTCGCAGACACCAGAAAGACCCTGGCGTGACACACATAAACAGATCGGTTTCGAATCACGAAGTGATTCCCGTCATTGAGTCCGCGGTCTTCTCGGAGCAACCCAACGCGCGTCTGGCCAGTGGCCTCATCGCTGTGAACGGCCTGGCGTTGCCTGGCCTCGAAGCCGAATACCGGGCGCACTTTGACTTGCGCCGCAGAGTCTACGTCGACCAGACCGGCCAACTTTCCGAGAGTGATCTGCAGGAAGACGGCACCGACCGCGATGATTACGATGCTCGCTCCGTCACCTTTGCCGTCTTCGAGAACCATCGCACCGGCGTCCGCGTCGTCGGTGTGGCACGACTCATTCGGAGGGACCCGGGAAGCCACCTCCCGATCGAAGAGTTCTGCCCGGATGCATTTACGCTGGAATCATTGAGCGAGGGCTGCGTGGAAATGTCGCGCGTGATCGCCCGCCACGAGAATGCCGCGCTGCAAGACCTCCTGCAGTGGCACCTGTTCGCGGCGATGCTCGCCTACATCACCCAACACAACGTCCAGCGCACGTTCGCGATTATCGAGCCCTGGCTCGAACGACACCTCAATGGCGCGGTGAAGATCTCCCGCATCGGAGAGGTTCGCTACGTCGAACGCTACCTGGATTACAACGTCCCCGTCGAGGTCGACATCCCCACCTCAGCCAGGCTGATGAACGCCCGGAAGGATGGGTTCATTGACCAGTACCTCGCAGGAGGACCCGAGTTGTTGCTCTTCGATCGGGTGTCCACCGGTTCGCTGAGCGAGCGAATCGCCTGATGGCGCGCTCTATCTCCTCGCCCGAGTTCTCGCGCAACTACGGGTTCTGGAGCGAGGCCGAGCAGCAGGCGCTGCTCGACGCGCGAGTTGCGATCGCCGGCGTCGGCGGCGACGGGTTTCAGCTGGGCCTGAAGCTCGCTCGCATGGGGGTGCAGCGTTTCAGCATCGCCGACCCCGAGGTATTCGAGCCTGAGAACGTGAATCGCGTCGAAGGCGCTGCCAGCTCGACGTTCGGACGCAAGAAGGCGGAGGTCTTCGTCGACCGCGTACGCGACATCAATCCCGAGGTCAAGGTCGAGGTATTCCTCTCGGGGGTCACTCCCGACAACGTCGAGCCCTTCATGCACGGCGCATCGCTGGTGCTGGATGAGTCTGAGCTCACGAAGCCTGAGATCGGATCGCTGATCGCACGCCAGGCGCGGTCACAGGGTATTCCCGACCTGCTGGTGATGAACATCGGATTCGCGGCGCAGATCACCTCCTTCGCACCCAATTCCGCGTGGTCATTCGAACGCTTCATGGGGTTCCGCTCGGACACCCCACTCGATGAGATCGCAGAGGCCGGCGTCGATCTCTCTCGTTGCCTCCCGTACATTCCTCCGTACTCCGATCTTCGGTCGCTGCAGGCGGTGCAGGGTGAGGGCGGATCAGAGCCCGCGTCTCTGCCGTCGATCTCCAACGGGGTCGATATCGCCTCGGGGATCGGCAGCACGCAGGCCTTCCTGCACCTCACCGCGGGCGTCTCGAACCGGCGCCGCTCGCCAGTGTGGGCGCCGCGCGTGGTGGTTGCAGATGCATACACGCTGCGCACCCATCGCCTCCGTGCGGGGAGGGCAAGCCACGTGCGTCACCTGCTGGTCGCCGCTGCCCGACAGAAGCTGGGCCTGAATCCGCTCGGCGGGTACACCCTGGCAGACATCGCCCGCCGCCGCTCGGTCGCCGAACGGGTCTGAATTCCGGCGGAGTCGGTCGCTGCAAGGCTGCGCTCGTCAGCATTCCTGACACCAGTGAGCTCACGACGACGTAACTCGCGTAGCTGGACCCGGGTCGCGGCAACTCACGTCGGGGATCTGACCCCGGGCGGATGGATCCACCCCCAACCACCCGACCAGAGCCACATGTCCGACCTGAGTGCTGACGCGACCGTGCGGCCGCTAGATCGCGCGCCCGGGGGTCAGAATGCCCCGCGGATCAAGCGCGAGCTTGATCGCGCGCTGGGCGGCGAGCGCGCCCGCGTCAAGTTGCCACGGCAACTCGTGCCGCTTCACCGCGCCGATACCGTGCTCGCCACTGATGGTGCCGTCGAGTGACAGCGCGAGCCGGGTGATGTCGTCGAGCACGATTACCGCCACCCGGTAGCCCTCGGGCGTATCCGCCGCCTCCACGGTGGGGTGCAGGTTGCCATCTCCCGCGTGCGCGACCACCGACACTCGCCGCCCGTGCTGCTCGGCCACGCGCTCGATTCCCGCAAACATCTCGGCGAGCCGGCTCACCGGCACCCCAACATCACACGAGACTCGCAACCCCGCCGCCCGCAACGCTGGATTCGCGATGCGTCTCGCCTCAAGTAGCGACTCGTCGGCGAGGTCGGTCGCCTCGGTGGCGCCGTGCCGCGCGCAGATCTCGACCACCCGTCGGGCCGCGTGATCCGCCGCCTCACCCACGCACTGCCCGATCAGCACCGCAGCGCCCGGCACCTGGAGCCCCGACGGCTGGTACTGCTCGATCAGCCGCACGCTCTCCGCGTCGAGCAACTCGAGCACCTCGACCTGCACCGCGCTGCCCACGATCTCGGTCACCGCGTCGCCCGCCGCCCCAATCGCGTCGAAGCTCGCGCGGAACGTGCGCACCGGCCCCTCGGGCACCGACTTCAGACGCACCGTCGCCTGCGTGATCACCCCGAGCGTGCCCTCCGACCCGACAAACAGGCTGGTCAGGTCAAGGCCGACCACATTTTTCCGCGTGCGTGCTCCCGTGTGGATCACGGTGCCATCCGCCAACACCACCTCGAGCGCCGCCACCGCGTCGCGCGTCACCCCGTGCGCGATGCAGCGGAGCCCGCCGGCGTTCGTCGCGATGTTGCCCCCGACCGTCGAAGTGCGGGCGCTCGCCGGGTCTGGCGGGAAGAAGAGCCCGTGCTGCCGAGCCGCGTCGTCGAGCACCGCCGTGATCACGCCGGGCTGCACGTCGGCGAGGCGATCCGCTGGGTCGATGCTGATGATCTGGTTCATTTCGGCGAGCGAGAGGATCAGCCCGCCGTCGTACCCCGCGGCGCCCCCGGCGAGGCCCGTGCCCGCGCCCCGCACCGACACCGGCACCCCGTGCTCGTTCGCCCAGGCGAGCGTGGCCTGCACGTCTGCGGTGTCGCGTGCGGTGACGAGCGCCGCAGGGCTCCCCTCGGGCTCATAGCGGGAACTGTCGCGCGCCACGTTCGCGATCAGTGCGGGGTCGGTGGTGAGGCGTTCGCCGAGCGCCGCGCGCAGGGCGGCGAAGTCTGGGCCCGTTGTGGGGGTGCGGTGCTGCTGGTTGGCCTCGGTCATGCGCCCAGTTTATGGCGGGTCGCCCGCACCCGAATTTTCGGCTTCGGGCCGGGCGATGCCCAGGCGACGACGGTGGAATCGGTAACACGGCTGCGCCTCTGCGCCTCATTCGTGCAGTTGAGCCCAGACGAAAGTCCCGTGCCGAGTTGCGCTGATCCACCTCGACGCAAGACCATAGGGGTATGAGCCACACGGACACACCCTCAGCCCCCGCCAGCCCCACGACCGATGCCCCCGCGCACGCCGCACACGCGGCGGAGGTGACAGCGGCCGACAGCGTCGAACTGCCCGGCGCAGGTCAGCCGTACACCCTGTTCGCCGTGTTCCGCGTGAGCTCGTCGCACCCCGAGGTCTTCGACGGGCGCGACGTCGAGGGTGCCGTGCGCGAGATAGAAGACGTGGTGCGCGAAATCGAGGGCGTGAACGTGACCCTGCGCGGCTGGTACGACGTGAGCGGCATGCGCGCCGACGCCGACCTCATGGTCTGGCTGCACGGCGGGGCCGCAGAAGATCTGCAGTGGGCGCTGCGCCAGCTGCGGCGCACCGCGCTGCTCAAGCCACTCATTCGCGTGTGGGGCGCCGTCGGTGTGCATCGCGAGGCAGAGTTCAATCGGGCGCACGCCCCCGGCTACATGCGCGGCATTGACCCGAAGCAGTGGATGACCGTGTACCCCTTCGTGCGCTCACTCGAGTGGTACCTGCTTGACCCGGCCGAGCGAGGTCGCATGCTCGCCGAGCACGGGCGCGCCGGTGCCGCCTTCACCGGCGTGGTGGCCAATACCGTCTCGGCGTTTGCGCTCGGCGACTACGAGTGGTTGCTGCCCATGGAGGCAGACGAGCTGACCGATCTCGTCGACATGATGCGTGCGCTGCGTTCGGTCGACGCGCGCCGGCACGCCCGCGAAGAGATCCCGTTCTACACGGGGCGGCGGATCGAGCCCGTCGAAATTATCGAGGTGCTGCAGTAGGGGCTGCCCGCGCACTCGCGCACTCGCGTACCTCGCACCAAGACCGCGAGTTGACGACGGCGCACGCTTCAGCGGGTATGAACCCTGCGCGCTCGTCCATCTCACTTCTGTATTCCCTAGCCGTTACATTCTCAGAAGAACACCAACATACGAAGGAGTAACACATGGCAATCATCAGCCACCTTGCATCACTCGAAGACGCACAGAAGGCGATCGAGCCGCTGCAGCAGCCCATGGCGGATCCGCTCGGCGCAGTGATCGAGACGAAGACGTTCAACCTCTTCTCGACCGAGAACGGCAGCCTCCACACCGGCACGTGGGAGACCGCCACGGGGCTCTCGCGCTGGTCGTTCGACGAGGGCGGTGAGGTCATCTACGTGCTCGGTGGCAAGATGACCGTGACCCGCGATGGCGAAGAACCGCAGGAAATCGGTGCGGGCGACCTCGCGATCTTCCCACAGGGGTGGACGGGCACCTGGAACGTGACCGAGCCTCTCTCAAAGGTCTACGTCGTCTACAAGTAGGCTCCGCGGGCTCTCCACGACCGGTGACGGGTGGACGCTGGTGCAGGGTTCGGCAGCTCTGAATCCTGCGCGCACGTCCACCCGGCGCGAGACGGCGTGCGGATCAGCGACTCCCCCAGCACGGGTGGACGCTGGCGCACTCCGCCAGCTCGAGTGGACAGTTCCGCGAGGTTCGGCAGCTTCGAACCCTGCGCGCTCGTCCACCCGGCGCGAGACGGCGTGCGGATCAGTAACTCCCCCAGAACAGGTGGACGGTGGCGCGGGGTTCTGCGACGCCGAACCATGCGCGGCCGTCCACCCGAGGGCAGCGCGCAGCGCTCAGCGAGCCCCGCGCACGTAGAGAGTCGCAAGCGCGGGCGGCAGCGCCGACGACCGCGGAAACAACGTCAGCACCACCATCACCACCACGAATGGCAGCATACTGATCACGTCATTCGGGATCGTGACCGTCGTCAGCTGCAGCACCGTGCCCAGCGCCACGAGCAGCCCGTACACCAGCGAGATCAGCAGCACCCACGGCAGCCGCCCGCGGCCGAGCATCGCCACCACGATGGCAAGAAATCCGAGCCCGTGCGTCATGCCGGGAGTGAAGGTGCCCGCCGAGATCAGCGCGAGGTACGCCCCACCGAGGCCCGCGAGAGCCCCGCCGCACAGCACCGCCAGAGCACGCGTGAGCGTCACGTTGCCTCCCGCCGCGTCGAGCGCCGCCGGCATTTGGCCAGCCGCACGCAGTCGCAGCCCCCCGGTCGTGCGGGTGATCCACACCCAAATCAGCGCGAACAGCAGCAGCGAGACGGCGAAGATACCGGGCTGCGAAAACAGGCTCTCCCCCAGCACAGGCAGATCGCTGAGGAAGGGGATCCGCCACGGATCTGCGAGCCCCAGCCGCGGCTTCGAATCGCCGTAGCTGAAGTCGTACAGCACGCTGGTGAGCCCGGTGCCGGCGAGCGTGATGCCGAGACCCACGACGATCTGGTTCAGCCCCAGCAGCACCGAGAGCACCAGCATGATCACCGAAAGCGCGGCACCCGCGAGCGCCCCGACGAGAAACCCGAGCCAGAAGTTGCCGGTCAGAAGCGTCGCGACGAAGCCGAAGTACCCGCCGACCAGCAGCAGCCCCTCGACGCCGAGATTCAGCACCCCCGACTGCTCGCCGACGGTTTCTCCGATCGCTGCGAGCAGCAGCGGCATCGCGCTGGCGAGCGCCGCAAGCACGAATGCCGTGAGCATCGCCTCAGAAAACAGGTGGATCACGATGCGCCGCCCATCCGCTTCGCCCCCGCGAAGAGACCCGCCGGAAGGTAGCTCGTACCGAGGTCGCGCCGCGTGCCGATAAGTTCGATCACTGTCATGAAGAAGAGGATCAGCGCCACGATGATGAGCAAGAAGTCGACCGACAGCCCCACCTGCTGGGCGGCGATCGTGCCACCGGTGGCGAGCACCGCATAAAAGGCGACGAGCGGGATCGACCCGAGGGGGTTCAGCCGCGCGAGAAACACGAACGGCAGGATCTTGTCGCCGTAGGTGGGGTTGAAGCCCGTGCGCATGTAACCCCAGAGGCCCAACATGTCGATCGCGCCCGCGAGCGCGATCATGCCCGAGGAGAGCAGGAACACGACGACGATCAGGCGCTTCACGTTGATGCCCGCGTGCGTCGCGGCCTTCGGGCTCGCGCCGAGCACGTCGATCTTCAGACCGAATGCCGAGCGCGTCAGGATGACATGAAACACCAGCACAATGACGAGCGCGATGACGAAGCCGACGTGAATGCGGGTGCCCGGAATAAACGGCAGCATCAGCCCGAGATCGAGCACCCGCGTCTGCGGCACGGTGACCCCGGGGTCTTGGAACGGACCCTTCACGAGCAGGTTCGCGGCCCCGATGGCGATGAACGACATCATGAGGCTCGTCACAATCTCGTTCGTGCCGGCCTTCGCCTTCAGCCATGCGGGGAGGAAACCGATGGCCGCACCGACGGCGATCGCCATCGCGAGCAGCAGCAGCACCCCGGGCAGAAACGGCATGGCGTACAGGATCGTCGGTGCCGTGCCCGCCACCACCGCGGCCGCAAGTAGATAGGTACCGCCATAGCCCAGATTCCAGAGCTGAGCACGGAAGGCGATGATGAGGCCGAGCGCGATCAGCAGCAGCGGTGCCATCAGCGTGAGACTCTTCTGCCAGCCGGTGCCGCCGAGGCCGAGCTCGATGATGTCACCGTAGAACTGCAGGGGGTTGACACCCATCGCCCAGATGATGCCGCCCGCTGCGGCGAGCGCCAGCAGCACCGGCGCGATGGTGCGGATCAGCACCTGCAGGCCCGTGCTCAACTGACCGCTCAGGCGGTTGCGCGACTCGGCTGCCGGCTTGCCCGCGGGCTGCGGCAATGGCGGGTTCGCCGGTGAGTGGTTCACAGGTGACCCGCCCGATGCCCGACCATGAGCTCCCCCACGCGCTCGACCACGCGATCCCCGCCACACGGCACCTCGCCGACGAGCCGACCGCCAGACATCACCACGATGCGATCCGCGAGCGCGACCAGCTCGTCGAGGTCGGGGGAGATCACGAGGGCCGCCCCCCCGCCGCGGGCAAACTCCCGAATGGAGGCCCACACCTGCCGCACAGACTTCAGATCAAGCCCCGCGGTGGGCTTGTGAAAGACCACCGCGCGCGGGTCGTGGCTCAGCTCGCGCGCGAGCAGCAGCTTCTGAATATTGCCGCCCGAGAGCGTCCCCGCCCGAGTCTCTGCGGAGGGCGTGCGAATGTCAAACTCGGCGATCCGCGCGCGCGCCTCATCCCGCACCGCGGCCGCGTTCATCCGCCCCCACGTCCAGAACGGTCGCTCCCCGATCCGCTTCAGCACGAGATTCAACGCCACGCTCAGCGACCCGACGATGCCCTCGTGCAGCCGGTCGTCGGTCACATAGCGCACGCCGAGGCGCTGCCGCTGCTTCACCGTGAGGCGCGTAATGTCGCGCGAGTCGAGCACGATGCTACCGGCGGCGAGCGCGAGCTGGCCCGCGATCGCCTCCGCGAGATGCGCTTGCCCGTGGCCGTCGATGCCGGCGACCCCCACGATTTCTCCCTGGTGGATCGCGAGACTCACATCGGTCACCGGTGTCTCGCCCGATCGCGCCCGGGTGGTGATGCCGCTCAGCTGCAGGGCGACCGGGGCTGGGCTGCGCTCCGGTCGTCGAGCGATCCGCGGCGCCTCGAGCGAATCTGCGCCGGCGCGGATCGGTGTCTCCGACGAACCGACCTGCCGGTCGGTGTCTCGCATCACGGCCGCCTTGGCGCCTTCGGGATCCGCACCGAACATCGACTCCAGGATGCGCGACTTCAGCTGCCCCGGGTCGAGCGATCGCATCTCGGCGGGCGCGATCCGCCCGGAAACTCTGCCCACGCGCAGCACCGTGACCGCGTCGCCCACCGCGAGCGCCTCGTGCAGCTTGTGGGTGACGAACACCACCGCCAGACCCTGCGCCTTCAGGCGATTCACGCTCGCGAACAGGTGCTCGACCGCCCGCGGAGTCAGCATGGAGGTTGGCTCATCAAGAATGAGCACCCGCGAGCCGTGCCACATCGCCCGCGCGATCTCGACCTGCTGCTGCTGCCCGAGGCCCAGATCGCCCGCGGCCATGTCGGGGTCGATCTCGGCCCCCAGCAGGCCCGCGAGCTCGGCGAGCCGGGCCCGCGCGCCGGAGCGGTCAAGCCAGAAGCCCCCGCCGCCACCGGCACCGCCACCACCGCCGCCACGAACACCACCGCCAGCGCCGCCACCGGCACCGCCACCACCGCCGCCGCTGAGCAACAGGTTTTCGAGCACGGTCATCGAGGGAATCAGCGCGGAGTGCTGATAGACCACGCCGATGCCGTGCGCCAACGAAACCGCGGGCGAGCTGAGCTGAACGGGGCACCCGTCAATCTCGATGGTGCCCGCGTCGGGCTGCTGCAGTCCGGCCAACATGCCAATCAGGGTCGACTTTCCCGCGCCGTTCTCACCGAGCAGGCAGTGCACCTGGCCGGGCGCGATGTCGAGCGAAATCGAGTCGCAGGCAACGATCCCGGGAAACGACTTCGTGATCGCGGTCAGCCGAATCATCGACCCGACTACTGCCCTCTGGCGTCGATGATCGCTTGCACGGCGGCCAGATCGGTGGTGCGCGTCACCTGCACGCTGCCGTCGATGATGCCCGCGGTCGCCGCGTCGACGGCGGCCGCCACGTCACCCGTCAGTGCCGGGCTGTCAAGCAGCGACAGTCCGCCGTTGGCAACGTTCAGCTCGTAGGTGCGCGTGCCGAATGTGCCGGCCTCGACATCCTTGATCGCCGCCACGTACGCGTCGGTGAAGTTCCAGATCACCGAGGTAAGCACCATCTCCGGGTCGTCCACGATCTCGGTGACATCACCGATGGTCGCGATATAGCGGATCGGGTAGGGGGTGCCGGCGGTCTCGATGGCCTGCAGGTACCCGATGGTCGCGCCGTCGCCCATGCCGAAGATCACGTCGGCACCCGCGGCGATCACCTGGGTGGTGACAACCCGGCCGCCGGCCGAGTCGCCGTAGGCCGCGGGCCCCACGTAGGCGATGACGATGTTGATTGCGGGATCCACACTGTACACACCCTGGGCGAAGCCGCCGGCCATCAGAAACCAGTTCAGGTCTTCGGCCGAGGCGACGATGCCCACCGTCTTCGTCGTGGTCGACTTTGCCGCGGCCACCCCGGCGAGGTACGCGCCCTGCTGCCCCTGGGTGATCACCGTGGCGACCCTGCCGGGTTCGTTCTTCTCGAAGTCGACCACCAGGGTGGGCACCCCGGTCTGCAGGCCGACGCGGTGACCGGCGGCGTTAAACCCGCTGGCGTGGGCGATGATGAGGTCGTTGCCAGCCTCCGCGACCTGGGTGAGGATCGTCTCGGTGTTGTCGTAGCCCACGTTCGAGTTGTCGTCGAGCGTGATGCCCAGCTCATCCGCAGCCGCCTGCGCGGCCCAGATGCCCTGCTGGTTCCAGCCGTAGTCCGATTCCTTTTCCGGGGTGACGATGGCGAATTGCTCGACCTTGGTGCCAGCGGTTGCCGCGCCGTCGCCTCCGCCCGCCTCACCCGCGCCGGTATCCCGCCCCGAGCAGCCGGCGGTGAGGAGCAGGGCCGCGGCGACCGCGACCGCGGCTCCGATGCGTAACCCGCTCTTCGCGGTGTGTGCCAGGCTCATGCGTCTTCCTCCAGGTGTCGCCGCGGCAGTGGGGGGCTCGGATCGAGGCTCGGCAATGTGCAGGCCCGCCCGAATCTCGCCCGCCTGCGCGAGTGTCTCGGTGTGTACTCATAAGCATGCCACTGACACGGGGCGTGACCTGCAATTACGACGCCCGATAACCCGTCTGATCTTCATATCTGGGCATCTCGCTGTAATACGCCCAGGGGTAGCAATACTCCGTCACTGGATCTTCCGTGACCTTGCCGATGCAGATCATGTCGCGATATCGCTCGGTGTCGGCCTCTGCAAAGTGCAGCCGGCAGAGCACGCGGAATGTCTCGGCATCGAGCATGTTCGCCGAGGGGTTCCAGCACTCTGTCGCGGTGACCGCGCCCGTGTGTGCGTCTGCCCCCGTGCCCGGGATACCCGAGTCGCGCGGGGCAATCTCGGCGAGCTGCGCGATGATGCGCGCGTCTTCCCCCTGCGCCAGCTCGGCGTCCCCCGCCTCAGGCCCCGCCGCGCACCCCGGCACGCTGAGCAGCGCGAGAAGCGCGAGCAGCGCGAGCGCCGCAGTCGGGCTGCGCACCACTCCCCGCCAGGTAGGGCGCAAGTGGTTGCTTGAGCACGCAGGAAGCAGCCACTCACGCCCTACCACGAGGCAACCAGAGCAAGCACGGGCACCGAGGAGATCAGCATGAGAGTCAGCGCGCCGCGATCCACGTCTCGAGCTCGTCAGCTGTCAGCGGCCCGCTGAAGTAGAAACCCTGCGCGTAATCCGCGCGGTGGGCGCGCAAGAATTCGATGTGGGCCTCCGTTTCGGCCCCCTCCGCGACGGTCTCGAGCCCCAGGTTGTGCGCCAGCGTGATGATGGTCGCCACGAGGTCGCGATCGGCCTGATTCGTCGCCATATCCTCAAGAAACGAGCGGTCGATTTTCAGGTAGTCGATCGGGTACTTTTTCAGGTACTGCAACGAGCTATAGCCGGTGCCGAAATCGTCAAGCGCGACCTTCACCCCGAGCTTCTTCAGCTCGTGCAGCTGCGCCACCACGAGGTCAGCGTTCGAGGCGATCGACTCGGTGATCTCAAGCACGAGTTGGGCGGGATCCACCTCATATTTCGCGAGGGTGCGCTGCAGCATCTCGAGAAATCCGTCGTGATAAAACTGGTGGATCGAGATATTCACCGAGACCCGGAGCCGCCCGAGCCCCCGGGCGCGCCAATCGGCCAACTGTGCGCACGCCGCATCGAGCACCCAGGTGCCGAGTTCGACGATGAGGCCACTCTCTTCCGCGATCGGAATAAAATCCTCCGGGGTGATCGAACCCAGTCGCGGGTTGTCCCACCGCAGCAGGGCCTCGACCCCGTGCAGCGCTCCCGATTCGAGATTGACCTGGGGCTGATACATCACCGAGACTTCGCCCCCGCGCAGCGCCCCGCGCAACTCGATCTCGAGCTGCAGCAGCTGATCTTCGCCCTCGCGCGCGATCGTGCGATGCAGGGCGAAGGTGTTTCGACCGTGCTGCTTCGCGAAGTACATCGCGTTGTCGGCTTTTCTGAAGATCGTGTCGATCACGTCTCCATCTTCGGGGGATGTCGCGATGCCAATGCTTGCCGACATCACCACCTCGTGGTCTTTGATGACGAACGATTCCTCGAACAGCTCTTGCAACTGCTCGGCGAAACGCAGCACCTCCGCCTCGTCTGGTGACTGCAGCACCGCGACGAGCTCGTCCCCTCCGTAGCGGAAGAGCGTCGCGCCCGGCGGCAGGTGCGCCGCGAGCCGCTTCGTCACCGACTTGAGCAGGAGGTCGCCGGTCTCGTGACCCCAGCTGTCATTCACGGATTTGAAACGGTCGAGATCCACCACCATGAGAGCGAAGGGACGCTTCGCAGCCAACAACTCTTCGAGCTGGCGGTGCATCGAGCGCTGGTTCGGGAGGCCCGTGAGGTAGTCGTGATAGGCCATCTCGTTCAGCGCCGACTCGAGCTTCTTGCGCTGGGTGATGTCTTTTCCGATGCAGTGGATACCCTGCAACTCGCCGTCGACCATGATCGGGATCACGGTGATGTGCAGGTCGACCACGTTGCCGGAGCAATGGAACATCGCCGTCTCGTACTGCACTGGGCCGCCCTGCTTCACCCGCATGAACTGCTCGATCGTGTACTCACGCATCTCGGGCACGATGAAGGGCAGGAACGGCTGGCCGATGAGTTCGTCGGCAACGTATCCCATCATCACCTCGGTGGCGTGGTTCATCGCCACAAAGCGCCCCTCGACGTCGTAGGTGAGCACCGCGTCGACGTTGTCGTCAAACAGTGCGCGATACCGCTGCTCGCTGGCCAGCAGCTGACGCTCCACCTCCTTGCGACGACTGATGTCGCGCGCGACCCCAAAGGCCCCGACGATCTCAGCGTCTTCTTTCACCGGGATCGCGAGAATCTCGAACTCGATCGGCACGCCCTCGATATCGATCAAGCGCACCTCGAAGCGCTCAACCTGACCGCTGAGCACCTGCGCGAACCGCTGCTCAACGAGCTCTCGATCTTCCTGGAACACCAGGTCAAGATACGTCATGTGCCGCAGTTGCTCCGTGGTGTAGCGCAGGATTGGCCCCCCCGCGGATGAGATTTCAAACACCCGGCCCGTGGGGTCGATGAAGTAGTTCAGGTCGGGGCTGTGCTCGAAGAGCGCCTGGAGGCGACCCCGCAAGTGTGCAAGCTCTGCCTTCAGCTGTTTCTTTTTTTGCATCGTGCACCGTTCGGTTGACGCTCTACCAACAGTCACCTGATTTTATGGCAGTTTCGGCGCCGCGCGCGCATCTGGGCGAAGAGAGTCGGGTGAGTGGCGGTTTCCGATTCGTTCGCAGCATTTCGGTGACTCGCTGTGTCGGGTGATTCTGAGGGTGAACATAGCCTCGACGACGCATTTCCGGGTGGATCACGCTGGTCCGCTCGGTACCGTGTGGGATGCGGGCCTCACCGCCGTACCCCCATACAGGCTGTGAGGCCCGACCCCCTTGGGGTGCGGGCTCTTCGGGCACGGGTGATTCGGCCGAGACGCTGAGCGCCGTACTCAGCGCATCGGGGGCGTGCGCGATCCACTGGCTAAACCGCGGCGCACAGCAACCAGCAGCAGCACGCCCAGTGCGGTGCCGAGCGTGTTGGCGAGCACGTCTGCGGGGGAACTCACCCGGCCCGGGATGACCTGCTGGGCCAGTTCGATCAGCACGGAGATCGCCGCGCCGAGGCACACAGTGCCGAAGAGCGTCGCTCCCTCTATGCCTCGCGTCGCAGGGCTCGCCGGTCGCGCGAGAGCGATCGGCAGGAGCACACCGAGGGGTACGAACAGTGCGACGTTTGCGCCGAATTCCAGAGTCATGAAGGCGAATTGATACGGGATGCCAGCGCGCGAGGCAATCCCGGCGAGGGTCTCGACCAGGCCAAGAACTTGATGGCCCTCGGACGGGAGCAGCACAATCAGCGCGAGCGCGACACCGAACGCCCCGAGAAGCGCACGGGCGATCCAGGTTGTGGCGGTGGGGCGGGCCGCGGTTCTGGTGGTCGTCACTCCCACAAGTATGCCGTGTTGCCCAGGCATCGCGGCGCTACCCGGCCGCACGCCTAAGCTGCGGAGAGGTCGACCGCTCCTCGGTCGATGAGCTGCTGCTGTGTCTCAGCATCGAGCTGGGCGTGCACCAAGATGGGCAGGTGATCGCTCGTGCCACGATCGAGCGTGCGCACGCTCTCGATATTCATCCCTGACGAGGTGGCGAAGTCGAAGTGCCCACGAAACATCTTGTAGCGCGTATAGGTTCGTTTGTCGCTCAGCGTCAAGTCATATCCCGCTTCGCGCATATTGCGATCGAGTTTGTTCTGGAACACCGGGTAGTTGTAATCGCCCACCATGAGGGCGGGCAGCCCCGGACCGAGCACGCGCAACTCGGCCAGTGCCGCGTGAATCTGGTGCCGGCGCAGCGAGTTGAGCGCGGTGAGCGGTGCCGCGTGAAACGAGGCAGCGACGAGGTCGCGCCCGGTCTCGCGGTCGTGCAGGCGCGCGCCGAGCAGCCGCTCGTGCGCTGGCGCGAGCACCCGATCGTGCAGCGATTTCTTCAGCCGAAATGTGTGCGCCGCGCGCACGGCAAAGCGTTCCTCGCGCACGTACATGGCAAGTCCAAGGCGATTGTTCTCGGTCGCATGCACGAGGCGCATATGCCCGAGGTGCGAGGGAAGCGCGATCGAATCCGCCTCCTGGAGGCAGAGAATGTCGACTTCGTGCTGGTTAGCCAACTCGCCGATCTCGCCGACCGCACGGTTTTTCCTCAGGTTGTAGCTGACGGTTTTCACGCCTCACCTTTCGAACTCGGAGCGTACTTTGCGCCCCGTCTTCCAGCCTACGCCCGCGGTCTGTGGTGCGGGTGGGGGTTCAACAACCTTTCATCTGATGCATAGCTTTCACCCGGTGGATCGCGGCCTACCCGAGTGCCTCAGCGATCGCGGCGCGAATGGACTCGTCTTGCGGTTCGGTCGTGGAGCGGAACCGCACGATCTTCGGCTCGGAACCATCGGCCGGATCGGCGCTCACGACGAACTTCTCGAAGTTCCATGCCACGGGGCCTCCCACGCCCATCGGGTCTTTGCCGTGCTTGAGTTCCTTGAACAGCGGTGCTGCGTTCTTGCCATTCACCTTTGCCTTCTCAAGAAGCGGGAAGGTCACGCCGTAGTTGACTTGGCAGAACTCCCCGATCTCCGCTGCTGTACCCGGCTCCTGCCTCATGAACTGATTACACGGCAGACCTACCACCGTGAGTCCCTGCGGACCGAACTCCTGGTGCAGTTCCTCAAGCCCGCTGTACTGGGGCGTGAACCCGCACTTCGAGGCCACGTTGACCACGAGTGCGGCACCGGGCGCGATGTCGCCAAAGCGACGAACGGTGCCATCTGGCAGGGTGACTTCAAGGTCTCGGATCGACATGGAATGCTCCTTCGGTAATGAACCACAGACGACAGGCTCGCTTATCAATTATCTAGCTTAGCTAGCTAGTTACACAACCGGCCGACGTGCCTCACCTAATATGCCCGCGAAACACTTCCGGTGCATCACGTAAAAATGCCCGCGAAACGGAATCATCAGTTTCATGGGAAGTGGGCTATCAATGCGTGCCAGACACGAGATCACACGAAAGTTCGCGAAGCAGTATGCCGCAGCGGCCAAGAAGGAGAAGAGCCGTCTCCTTGACGAGGTATGCGCGATCACGGGCTGGTCCAGAGACAACGCGCGCAGACAGTTACAAGCTGCGCTGAAACCGCGTCGGGTAGGGGCCCGGCAACGTAAGCCGCGCCCGCTGAAGTACTCACATGACGCGTTGAAAGTGCTGCAGAAAGTGTGGGCGTTCGCGGGCGGGATCAGCGGGAAATACTTGGCCGCGTCAATGGAACTCCAACTCATGCTGCTGGAAGCGCACGGCGAACTGGTCCCAGGCCGGGGCAGGTACAGTCACCACGTCGCGGACGAGTTGCTGGCAATGTCACCGGCCACGATCGACCGCTACCTCGCCCCAGCCCGCGCGAGGGACCCACTCCGCGGGATCGCCACCACCACGCCAGGCCCGCTGCTGCGGAACTCGATCACGATCAGGAAAGCCGGTGACGAGATCGAGGCCGTACCCGGGTTCTTCGAGGGCGACACCGTCGCACACTGCGGGCCCGTCTTGAAGGGTGAGTTCTGTCGCAGTGTTGATCTCACCGACATGCACACCGGTTGGACGTACACGCGCTCGATCCGGAACAACGCACACCTGCACATTCGTGACGCCCTCGACCGATTCATCAGCGAAGTGCCGTTCGAGGTGACCGGGGTGGATTTTGATAACGGGTCCGAGTTCATCAACTACGACGTCATCGGTTGGGCTGCAGAACTTGACATCTACTTCACGAGGTCCCGGCCGTACAAGAAGAATGATCAGGCCACGATCGAGTCGAAAAACAATCAGATCGTGCGCCGGTACGCGTTCTACTGGAGGTACGACACCGCGCCTCTGCTGAAGCTATTGAACGAGTTATGGCCGCTGGTGAACGATCGCCATAATTTCCTCACCCCCACGAAGAAACCCATCGGTTGGGCGACCGATCAAAGGGGGCGCCGTAAACGTGTCTACGATGAGCTCGCGACACCATTCGACCGGCTCCAGCGTTCCGGTGTGCTCAGCGCCGAGAAGACCGCCGAGTTGACCGGGTACCGTGACAGCTTGAACCCGGCCCACATCGCTCGCGAGATCGACCGAATCCAGCAGCGCCTCACCTACCTCGCGGCCGAGAAGACTCGCACGCTCGAAGCGATCGAACTCGCGAAAGCACCAAACGCGGCAGCCGGGGTCAAGCCGGCCCGCGCGAGCAGGAAACAGGCAAGCTAAGCTCGAGAATTACGCGGGCATTCTTATGTGAGTCACCGGTG
>NZ_JBPCEU010000005.1:0-172104 GCF_050971685.1 Leucobacter fengyongliangi
ATCGGGATTCTGTGCCCCGTTCGGTTATGCGCCCAGGGCGTGGGGTGGTGTGGTGGTTTCTGGGGGTGCGCGCCCGAGGACACCAATTCGGGGGAACATAATGCGGATGGTCGGGCGAGGGTGTTTCCTTTCACTCAATCGAGTGAAAGGAAATTGTTATGTTCGAGGAGTATTTCGTCAAGCCAGCTACGACCGATCGGTTTCGGGGGTCTTGGATCGGTGCTGAGATCGAATCGTATCTGGAATGGCTGGTCAGGGAGGGCTATGCCGATAAGACGATCTGGCGGCGGGTGCCGATCGGGTACGCGTTCGGGGAGTTCGCTTGGGTCCAAGGCGCGAGGACCGTTGCCGATCTACCCGAGCACGTTGAGGCGTTCGTAGCAGACAGAGTTGCATCTCATTTAGCGCGGTTCGGGTCGGACAGATCAATGGTCAAGGAAGTCCGTGGTCCGGTCGAGCAGATGCTGTCGGTTGTGCTGCCTGGTTTCGAGGGTTCGGGCCGGAGGCATCAACGGGTGCCGTTCGTTGACGTGCTGCCCGGGTTCTTCGACTACCTCAGTAGTGAGCGGGGCCTCCGAGCGTCGTCACTGTTTCAGTACCGGCATCACTTGTCCCGATTCGAGGCGCACCTGTCCCGGATCGGGGTTACCAGCCTGGGTGAGTTGTCGCCGACGCTGCTGAGCGCGTACATGGTGGAGCGCTCGGCTACTGGTTTGTCAAAGAGCACAGTTCGCAGCACTGCGGGAGTGCTACGGGTGTTCCTGCGATACGCGCACCGCGAGGGTGTCATCGGTACTGATTTGAGTGGGACGGTCGGGTGGCCCCAGTTCTACCGGCTTTCCAATATTCCCCGCTCGGTCTCGTGGGAAGGGGTGAACCGCACCCTTGCTGCGGTTGACCGGCGCAGCCCTGTCGGTCGGCGAGATTACGCAATTTTGCTGTTGCTAGCCACTTACGGGCTGCGCGGCCGGGAGATCGTCGCGCTGACCTTGGATGACTTTGACTGGAAGCGGGAGCGGTTGGCTATCCCCGAGCGCAAGGCTGGCCATTCCACCGCGTTCCCGCTGTCTCCCATCGTCGGTGACGCGGTCGTTGACTACCTGCAACATGGCCGCCCGGATACCAGTGACCGGCACGTATTCTTCCGGGCTGCCGCGCCACAACGGCCGATCAGTTCGGCGGCGGTGTCTGCGCTTGCGAGCCGCTACCTGCGTGCAGCAGGGGTGAGTGTGCCGCGCCCTGGGTCGCATACCTTTCGCCACTCGGCGGTGCAACGGCTGGTGGATGCGGACATGGATCTGAAGACGATCGGGGACTTCATCGGGCACCGCTCCGCCCGCTCCACCGAGGTCTACGCGAAAGTCGCCATCGAGGCGTTGCGTGAGGTTGCTCTTGGTGACGGTGAGGAGGTGCTGTCATGAATGATGATGCTGCCGTCACGGCTGTGGTCTCTGATTTCCTCGCATACAAACGTGCCCTCGGCCGCAAATATGAGACCGAGGAAGCGGCTCTCCGTCTGCTGGTCAGATTCGCTGATGAGCACGGTGTCACAGATCTAGACGGCTTGACCGGGCCGTTGCTGGAAGAGTTTCTCGGATCTCGCCCCCGACACCGGGCTCGGAGCTTCAACCACCTTGTGCTCGTCGTGACCGGCTTCCTCAACTGGGCAGTGGCACAGGGCCGGCTACCTGCCTGTCCACTACAACGAATCCGGCGACCAGAGACCGCTGAACGACTGCCGTTCATCTTCGAGACCAGCCAGGTCCGATTGATCCTGGCCGCCGCTGGCGCATTGGATGACAACCCGCGGGCCCGAAACCGCGCGATGATCCACCGCACGGTCTTCGCGTTATGTTACGGGCTGGGGCTGCGCGCCGGTGAGGCCTGCAACCTACAAGTTGGTGATGTTGATACCGACCGTCAACTCATCACCGTTCGAGGCGGGAAGTTCGGCAAAAGCCGCCTGGTTCCCCACGGCCCCCGCATCGGCGAGCTGTTGACCAGTCGCCTGAACCACTGTTCAACTGTCCCTACCGATCCGCTGTTCAGCTTCGATGGACGGCGCAGCATTCACCCCTGCACATCCAGCAGCGTCTTCCACCAGATCATCACCGAACTGGATTTCACCGTCCCTGACGGAGTCTCAGCTCCGCGGTTGCATTCGCTGCGTCACTCGTTCGCGGTCGGATGCCTGCTGCGCTGGTACCGGGAGGGCATCGATCCCAGCGACCGATTATTCCGGCTGTCCACGTTCATGGGACATGTCAGCCCGGAATCAACCGCCGTCTACCTGCGCATGACCCCGGAACTACTCACCGAGGGCGCCGACCGGTTCGAAACGTATGCGCAATCGGTTTGGATGGAGGCAACCCCATGAACGCCAACCAGCCGATTGGGCCACTGATCCAGTCGTTCTTCATCGACCATCTCGTCACTGTCAAAGGGTTACGGCCCACCTCGGTGAGTAGCTATCGGGACACCGTTCGGCTGCTCCTCGGGTTCGTCGCTAAAGACAATAACAGCCGAATCACCAGGCTCACCGTTGGTGACATGACCTTCGAACGAGTCGTGAGATTCCTCCGGTACCTGGAAGACGAGCGCGGCAACCACGTCCGCACCCGGAATCAGCGCCTGGCCGCAGTTCACACCCTGTTCGACTACATTGCTACCCGAGAACCAGAGATGCTCGGCGAATGCCAACGAGTCACCGCGATCCCAATGAAACGGTCGGCTCCCGCCGAAACCCGCTACCTTGAACGCGACGAAACCGAGACCCTCCTCCGAGGCCTGCCCCGCCACGGCACGCTCGCCCTGCGAGACCGGACCTTGATCTTGTTCCTCTACAACACCGGAGCCCGCGCGCAAGAGGCCGCGGACGTTCGCGTCGGCGACCTCGGCCTTGACACGCCAGCACGGGTTCGCCTTCACGGCAAGGGTGACAAATGGCGCACCTGCCCACTCTGGCAGCAAACGTCACGGCTACTCACACAACTCCTCGAGGTTGAGGGCCGCCTTCGGGCACCTGACGCGCATGTGTTCGTGTCTACGACCGGAACCTCACTCACCCGCTCGGGAATCTACAAGATCGTTCGCCGGCATGCGGGCCACCTTGACGACCCACGCACCGGGCGCAGGGTCAGCCCGCACATCTTTCGCCACACCGCCGCTGTTCACCTCCTCGAAGCGGGCGTCGAAGTTAACGTGATCCGCGGCTGGCTCGGACATGCTGATTTATCCACCACGAACCGATACGCCGAGATCAACACGAACACGAAACTCCAAGCCCTCCGCCATACCGAGCCTTCAACTATTTCGGAGGGACCCCGCCCGCGCGCAGTCTGGCGCGACGACACGGCACTGCTCGACTGGCTCAGATCGCTGTGATGGTTATGTTCCCCCGAATTGGTGTCCTCGGGCGCGCACCCCCAGAAACCACCACACCACCCCACGCCCTGGGCGCATAACCGAACGGGGCACAGAACCCGGATTATGTTCCGAGGGACATAATCCGGGACCAATATTTGGGGCACCCCACCGAAATACTCGAACGCGGCAACATGCGCGTGCAGCCAAGCACCCATTCGCATGTCAGTTGAGGCGAGGCAGAACACCAGCCCTGAGAACGGGAGCACGGCAACAAATAAGTACGCCTTCGTGACCTCGCCCGTGACCGATTCCACCAGCGGGATCGTGTCGCCAGCCCAATCAACGAACACAGCCCGGCCTGGCTCATGATGAAGCACCGCAACGAGATCATTCCTTGCCGCGTACTCGCTGAACAGATGACAGTACTGCGCGTACCCGTATTTTTGTAGCGGTGTGCTGCTGCTGGTATACGTACGCCACGCCTGCAGCAGCGTGTAGTGACGGTTATGACGGAAAGACTGCACGACCTTCCCGAATGCGGGCTGCTCGTACTCGTCAGACACGCGAGAACGACCGTCAGGGAACAACCCTTGAAGCTCAACATCGCTCATCGCAGCGAGACGTGCGGACGTGATCTCGCGGACCGTCATCACCGTCTTTGCTGTCGAGATCTCGCGATGCGAACAGCCTGCTTGTGCTGCGATCTCACGGTAACTTCGGCCTTGAATGAGTAAAGCCATAATCTGTCGGTAATCTGCCATCGGTGACGCCTCCTTGCGCACAGGCAGCAACGCCGAGCGCGTCGCTGCTACGCACAGCAGAACACACACGAACAGGAAGCGCTACCAACTATCCAGAATTGCGTTACCCACAACGCACACCCACAACGCAGACCAGCGTTACCAACAACCGCTACGCGCCAGGTATCCCCATCGTGGGTGGTTCTTTGCAAACTTCCGCAGCCAGCCGCGCAGCGCCTGGTCAGGGTCTGCCGGGGTGTCGCCTCGGAGCGGCCGCCGCCACGTGGAGCGGGAAAGCCCGGCCAGACGGCAGGCCATGCGCTCACTGATCTGCAAGGTGCGAATCAGTTGCGAGATCGCGGCGCGACGCCTCCCCGGGCCTAGAAGTTTCCCTCAGCCAACTCCTTCAGCGCAGCCTTCTCGAGCTCGGCCTCAGCGAGCAGCCGTTTCAAGGTCGCGTTCTGCTTCTCGAGCTCTTTCAGGCGTTTTGCGTCGTCAGCTTTCATGCCGCCGTATTGGTTGCGCCAACGGTAGTAGGTTTGCTCGGTGACGCCACGTTCGCGGCAGACATCGGCGATCGTGTTGCCCTCGCCCAGGAGCCGGGCGGCTTGCCCGAGTTTCCGGACGATCTGCTCCGGGGTGTGGCGATTTCTTTGCTTGCTCATCGTGTGATCCATTCTCCCCGCGAGCGCGGGGTACTGGACTCACATAACGAATGGACCTAGAAAACGGGGTCAGCCCAACCTCGCCGCTGCGTACCGGGCGAGGGGCCTGCGTGACGTGACGCTGAAGCTGTATCAGAATGCGCGGCATGAACTCTTGAACGAGACGAATCGCGACGAGGCGATCGCCAAGATCGTGACGGGGATGCTCGATCGGTTTCCGCGCAATCTCGGATAATCGCGCGATGTCAGAGAGCTGCGACACACACGAACAGAGCCCGGGTGTCTGTCTGAACAGGCACCCGGGCTCTGGCGATCTCCATCTGCGTGACGAAGACCCCTTGAACTAGTCCGCGTAATCTATCTCAAAATCAGCGACGTCTTGGTCTACCAGGTTTACAACAATGTTGTCGGGCGTGCGAGTCGTCAGCCACACCAGTTCTTCGGTGCGGCTCGCATTGCCCTCTATGTGTGGCACGAATGGCGGTACATAGACAAAGTCGCCTTCTTCCATGTAGACGACCTCAGAGTAGCGCTCACCGAAGCGAATAAAGCCGCGGCCCTTGAGGATGTACCCGCCGGTCTCGGCCCTTCCGTGGTGGTGGGGGTCAGAGACCTCACCGACGCCCGTATGCACGCGACCAAACCACAGATCTTCTACTTCAGTGTTCTCCACCGCCACTCCTGAGTATCGGAGTGCCTTGGCAGTTTGCCCGGGTGCCACGGGCAGCTCTGATTCTCGTTGAACGGTGAGCCTCTTGAGTACTTTTGGAGCTTCAGTCATGTAGCTCGTTCCTTTCTCTCCAGTGCGGGTATTGCGACATTCCAGGTACACGGATCTAGATTCTTCAAGGACATCAGGCCCTGAAAACGTCCGGTATCTCATTATTGAATTCCGATCTCCGGGGCACCATATGCGAGAGAGCTTGTACCGGTATAAGGTACAAATATGTCCCCACAAATTCCCGCAAAACGGCTTAACCCATCGCACGGTCACGACACGAAACGCGATACTGCGGCTGACTATCGGCTCAGCAGCGTCCACAGCGCCCTGCACGTTATTTCAAGACTCGCCTCTACGGATCGGGTAACCGTCTCATCCATTGCCGACGACCTGGGCATTGGCCGCTCAACGTCCCATCGCCTTCTGCGCACACTCGAAGCTGAGGGCTTCGCAACAATCTCCGCGAAGGGCAGAGGTTTTCATGCAGGCGCATCACTGCTCACCTTGCTCACGTCTTCACCCATGAGCGCAGAAACACGAATCCGAACCCGTCCACTGCTTGATGAAGCCAGACTCAGCCTCGGCGAGAGCGTACACAGCGCCACCCTCATCGGCAGCAACGTTTTGGTGCTTGACGGCCGACGCTCACCACGAAACAAGGATATTGGGTTACGTACTGGGATGACCGCTCCAGCACACTCAATGGCTGCGGGAAAGCTACTTCTTGCGGCTCTCGACGACTCGCAGATCGTCGCGTTGTTCCCCGTCGAACCCTTCGCCAGACGAGGCCCGGAAACGATCACAACGCGTCAAGAGCTCTTCTCAGAGCTTCAGGCAATTCGATCGCAGGGGTGGGCAGAATCCCGCGAAGAGTCCGAATCGGGAGTGCACTCGGTCGCGATTCCACTCGACGGTGAAACCTGGCGAACCCGTATGGCATTGGTCATGTCCCTCCCGCGAGAACGCGCTGAGAAGGAGGCCCTTCAAGATCTCGCCATAGCTGCGATCACCCTGGTCAAGCAGTACTCCGATCAGAGGACGGTCTCACCCTGGTCATTTACCTCCAGGAGTTCGACACGCTCGCACACACTCTCCCCCACCCTGAAATCGCGATGACCAGCGCATCACACGCTGGTCACAACACCGCATCATCAATGCGATACACAGGTAGCTCGGCTTCTGAAATCAGCGAACCATTAACGCCGCTGCTTCCACGGCGGTCTGCCCCACTCGAACGCCCTTCGCTTCAGCGGCCCGGTTGACAGCTGAAATGATCCCGTCCTGATAGGTGCTTTCAGGATCACCGATACGGGCACTCTCTGTCGACACCGTCGCTCCAGCAACATCGTGGTCGTCGAGCTCTGCGAGCCCTTCAACACCCGAGTTATCGAGCCCAAAGCCCGCGTCGTTGCAGATGATGCCCTTCGGGTTTGTGCGAAGAGCGTACAACGCCATCACCTTTGCACCGTGCGAGGCAACCACCAAGACATCACGCGAACGGTCTCCGTCGATTCGCGAAGAAGACCACACCGTAAATACCGACCCGGTGTCCGTCTCCAGCACCGTGCGAACGCTCTCGTCCACAACACCCTCGATGTCGTGGACACGGCCCAGCGGAGCATCCAACATCTTCTTTGCCGCCTCTTCACCGGTCATTCCCGGCGTGACCCCAAGTGCGGCTGCAGTTTCATTTACTCGGCTGACCCTTCCAGTCAAGAGAGTTTCTCCCCCGGAAAGACGCGCTTCAGCTGTGGCAATCGCTGCGGCCGGCACGTTGTACTCGTCTGAGAGGGGAAGACCTGCGATACCAGCCTCATCCTTTCCCGGTCCAGCTTCATGCGCAATCCAACCCCGTGCGCCTTGTCGAACTGGGAGGATTCCTGTCGGCCGTCCGGCAAAGGACGCACCCAGGACGACTGCGTCCTCAATACCCGTTGCAGACTCATAAGAAGTTAGCGAGTTTCCTACGAGTACGCGGCCGCGGTGGTCTCGGAAGTGCTCCCGATACAGAATGTCATTATTCGTCGTTGTCATAGCGTGTTCTACCTTTCGATTAGATTTCTTGATCGAGATCACCGATACGAATGATGTTGGTAAGCTCGCCGATTCCCTCGATCGACGTGTTCAACACGTCCCCATCACGCAAGTAGAGTGGCGGTTTCCGTGCAGTCCCAACACCTGCAGGCGTGCCAGTGGCAATAAGATCGCCGGGTTCGAGGGTGAGGAACTGGCTGATGTACATCACCAGATCCACTGGGCTAAAGATCAGATCTGCCGTCGTACCGTCCTGCTCAAGTACGCCGTTCACGCGGGTCTGAATGCTCAGCCCTTTCTGAGGGTCCACCTCATCCGCCGTCACGATGACCGGCCCCAGCGGTGATGATTCGTCAAAGTTCTTGCCCTGAAACCACTCTGAGGTGCGGCGTTGCCAATCACGAACACTGAGGTCGTTGATAACGGTGTATCCGAGGATCGATTCACGTGCTATCTCAGCGTTCGCGTTCTTTACGTAATTGCCGATCACGACGACCAGCTCACCCTCCCAGTCAATCTGAGTGCTGAGCGGCGGGAGGTGAATGTCGCCACGTGGCGACACCAAGGAAGTCGCGACTTTACTGAACAGCGTCGGCACGTCAGGCGCAGTCTTGCCCACCTCTTCGGCGTGAGCATAGTAGTTCAAGCCAGCGCAAATAATCTTCGATGGGCGCAGAATAGGCATGGTCAGCGCGTCAGCCTCCGGCGCTTCGCCCTGCTCGAGCGGAAATTCCCGCCAATCTTGCGAACGGAGGACTTCACCAATATCCGCATGATGCGGAAAATAGTAGGTGCCCGTTTCGTCCTGTCGAAACGCGCGTGTACCCTCGTCAAGTTTGACTGTTCCCAGCCTCATACTTTGCTTCCTCTCTCTTCTGGGTGCCAGGAAACGAGAATGCGGTCCTCAGGCAGGTTCGGTGATTTGATGTAACACACCAGTGCCCGTTGGTCGCTGGCATTGCGAAGAAAATGTTCTCGCCCAGGTTCTACGGTGACGATGACACCGGTGGTGAGGACAATTCGCTCCACCCGGTCAACCCACAGCTCGAGTTCACCGGCAACACCGATGTACGTCTCATTGAGCTCTTCGTGAAAATGGTTCGCAAACTCTTCACCTACGTCAAACGAGTTCAAGCCGATGAGCAGCGCGTCACCATTCTCTACAATCGGCGTCGGGTCGGGTCGAGAAGTACTGAGCCAACTGAGCACAGCGATAGGGAGACTCGTCAATGACATATGTGTTGACGACGCGGCTGGCAGTGTCTGACGAGGCATGTTGGTCAGAATCCCCACTCGATGCCAGTTCCGGCAAGTGCGAGATGCTTCCCGGCCTCGTCCAATGAGATTCTCATGTGAGAGCGGAAAATTCGGTTGGGCTCAGTCGCGTGCTCGCAATTGAAGTTGTCAACGGACCCTGCGCCTCGCTCTTCTCTTTTGCGGACAGCCATCGCGGGTCTTCACGAAAACCGCTCCAGCTCGACTCGATGTCGCTGTGCTTGAGCAGATAGATCAAACGATCAGCATCATCGTTATCGATCCAGTACCCAACGTTCTCTATCCCGTGGTCCTCAAACAGCGCCAATGTGTGATCCCGGAATCGAGCCAGCAAGTCATTCATTCGACCAGAAACAGCCTGATACACCCTGAGCTCATACGTCGCCATCTCAATTCTCCTCTTCCAAAGATTCCGGCGCCATCTCAGTGCGCGCCCAGGTGGTATTTGCGGGTGGCCAGGGGACGACTTCGTACTTATCCCAACGCCGCGTGATCGAATGACGGATAATTCGCCAGCCCTCCGGCGTGCGAATGAATTCGTCTTCATAGAAGCCGCCCTTAAAAATCAGGTTTGATTCTTCTTGGGAAGTTGTGCGATGCGCACCAACATGAAAATACTCAGCTCGTGTGGTTGCGCGATCCCCATCTAAGGAAGTGATCACCACATTGCTCAACAAATGCTGGTGGCTATAGACCGGGTCATCCATCGTGAGGAACTTCTGCATCTCAGGAATCGACATCTCCGAACCCGGGCCATTCCAGTTGATAAATCTCGCATCTGCTGCAAAAACCTTGTCCCACTCGCTGAAGTCCCGTCCCGGTATATCCAGGCCCGTTGCATAGCGTGTAAGCGTCGAAGGGATCTCAATCCTGTCACTCAGTTCGCGTAAATCCACGGTGCGGTCTACCTTTCCTACATCAAAGCTAAGAGCAAGTTGCATGCGCGCCGTTGCCCTGACCCCCGTCAGGAGTCATCAACTCAGCTTACTTGGATGTACGAAAATTGTGGAACATATATCCCTCTGCCATTAAGCTCTGCGGTAGGGGATAAATTCCCGCTAACATGTAGTATTCTCTGGGCCCACTCAGAGCGAATGCTCCAATCGGATTGGTCACATGGCTGAACAGACAACTATCCAGACGCCTAAAGGGGACGTCGCGGTTCCTAAGGTCGCGACCGCACAAATTGCGGAAGCCCTCACCAAGCGGATTCTCGATGGCGAGATTCCAGCTGGAGGGCGCCTCAAAGAAAGCCTGCTCGCGCAAGAATTTGGCGTTTCGCGCAATACCGTGCGAGGCGCCCTGACCCTCCTCGAGTATCAGGGCCTGACCGCTTACACACCGAACCGCGGCTGGGTCGTCTGGCGCCCCACCGAAGAAGATCTGCTCGATGTGTATCTTACGCGTTACTACATGGAGACCGCGGCCGCACGGAGCGTCAGCCCCGGAACATCTTTCGTTCGAGTGAAGGACGCGCTCGACGCACTCCTTGAAGCGTTAACAGACGGTGATGAGCGTGAGATCCTCGAACGAGATCTGACCTTTCACGCGGAGATCGTTGCGCTGCTCGGCAGCACCCGAATAAACGAGTACTACGAACGTCTGTCGCAGGAGATCAAGTACACCTTTTTCATCATCTCCATGGCAGAACATTTCGGTGAGCCTGGTGAGTTGAGATCAACGCATCTTGATATCTACTTTGCGCTGACGAGTGGTGATCCGGAACGAGCCTCTCGAGTTTTGGGCGACTCAATCCTTGCCACTCGAGAAGATCTCCTTCGATCCCTCGCAAAATAACGCGGCTTGCACCGGGCAAGAGTTCCTTCGCACCGTTCTGAAGTTCACGCGCGGCAGCACTGAAGTATTGCGGCAACACTGAATTCCAGGCGAACAGAGATGTCTCTCTGCGCCATTGCAGGGAAATGAAATGGCGCAGAGAGAGATTTACGCGAGCCGATCGATATCTATGCAGCCTCCACGAGCTTGAGTCTCCTTCGAACCGCAGAATAGGTACGAGCGCGATCGCGGAGCCGATCAATCAGCACTGCAAACAAGAGCGCAACACCGATGGCAATCTGTTGCGAGTTCGTATCAAGTCTGGCAAGGTTCATACCGTTCGTCAGCATCTGCATAAAGAGCACACCGAGAACAACACCGATGATCGTGCCTCGGCCACCCCGCAGTGAGGCGCCACCGATCACCGCGGCGGTGATGGTTTCCATGGTGTAGCTTCCACCCAAAGTTGGTTGTCCAGACCCGATTCTTGCGGTCAGGAGCCAGGCACCATACGCAACGAGAACGCTCCCGAGAACATAGGCGATAATCATCGTTCGTTCAACGCGGATACCGGCGATCCGAGCAGCCACTGGGTTGTCTCCCAGCGCATACAGGTGGGTACCGAACACACTGTTGTTCGTGAGGAAGTACATTGCGATCACCACCGGAATAGTGAGATACACCATCCACGAAATACCCAGTGGGCCATCACTCGCGATCCCGCGAGCAAAGAGGGGTGGCAAACCAGTAACAGTAACGCCGCCCGAGACGATGATGGTAAGTCCACCGATAATTGTGGCTACGGCGAGCGTGACGATGAAGGCGTTGATCTTCAAGATCGCGACGCCAATGCCATTTACCAGACCAATAATAATGCCGATCAATACCGTGAAGCCGAGGCTCAGCATCATCGAGAGAAATTCGTTCCCGGTCTCGGTAAACAAACTCACCATCACCTGGGCACTAACAATACTCGCAAACGAGACGACGGCCGCGATCGACAGGTCGAATCCGCCTGAGACGAGCACCAGCATCTGACCCATAGCCATCAGCACTAAGAAGACTGACCGTTGCGCCAGCTCCGTCAGGTTGTTCGCGGTTGCAAACGTTGGCGTCGTCACAGCAAAGTAGACGAAAACACCCACGAGGAGTACCGGCAAGGGCCCCACAAAGCCAAATTGTTGGATGATCCAGTCGAGAGCTTTGTTACCCCCGACTTTTTCTCGAACTGCCTGCGTTGGAACCTCGGTGTTCACGCTTGATCCTCCTTGACGTAGCCGAACGAGGCGGCAACGATGTTGTCTGGTGTGATGTTGGCTCCCTCCAAGGAGCCCGTAATGCGGCCCGTGTTCATAACAAGGACACGGTCGCTCATGCCAACGAGTTCCTCCACGTCGGAGGAAACCAAAATGATCCCGATCCCTTGCTCACGGCACTGTGCACGAAGCAGTCGGTAGATCTCCATTCGCGACCCGACGTCAACTCCCGCAGTCGGTTCAACGACTACGAGTGCGCGTCTCTCGGCCGCGAGAGTCCTTGCGATAAGCGCCTTCTGCTGATTTCCTCCCGAGAGCTGACTGATCGGCATTCGCGACGCAGCAGATGGGCGTACGTCGAACTTCTGGATCAAATCAGCAGCATCGTTGAGTACCTTGTGTTTGGTTTGGAAGCCGGCGCGCGAATAGGCTTTAGAGACCGCTATCCGTTCCATGAGGATGTTGAGCGCAACGGAGGTTTCAGGAAAAATTCCTTCTCGTTTCCGGTCTTCCGGAAGGAAGCCAAAACCGTTTCTATACATTGCTCTCGCTGATGGACGAGAGACTTCCTGATCATTGATCGAAATCACGCCATGACTGATCAATGAGTGGCCGAACAAAGCTCCCGCAAGGTCGCCCTTACCGGAACCGACCAAGCCACCGATCCCGAGAACTTCACCCTCCCGAATCTCGAATGCGGCATCTACGACCTTGCCATTACGCGTCGCCAAGTTCTTCACTCGAAGAACAACCTCACCGATCTCTTCAGCTTTTGCCTTTCCTGGAAATACTGTGTCAAGGGCTCGGCCGGCCATCTCATGCACCAAGTCCTGATCAGACACGGCATCAAGATGGTGGGTGGCGATGTGCTTCCCATCACGGAGCACAGTAACACGATCTCCGACTCGTCGAAGCTCTTCCATCCGGTGGCTGATATATACAATCGCCCAGCCCTGCTCCTTCAGCTGATCAATGATCGCGAACAAGCCTTCAGCTTCAGTCGCACTAATCGCTGCGGTGGGCTCATCAAACAAGATGACACCGGGGTCTCCACCCTGCGTGACAGCCTTACATATCTCAACGAGCTGCTGTTCCGCTCTCGTCAGAGTTCCGACCGTATCTGTCGGTAAGAACGTCGCGTCAACCTCCTTCAACCGGAGACTTGCTTCTTCACGCATGCGCCGCTTGAGTCGTAGGCCCGCGCTGTGAAGTTCTTGACCAACAAACAGATTCTCGTAGACCGAGAGGCTCTCGCACAGACTGAACTCTTGGGTGACCGCCCGCACACCGCGCTCACGCGCGGCATGCGGGCTGTAGGCCTCAATCACCTCACCACGAATGATGAGCTGTCCCTCTGAGAGTTTGTGACGGCCAAGGATGGCCCCCACCAATGTAGATTTTCCAGCGCCGTTCTCTCCAAGGAGAACCAAGCATTCGCCAGCGATCAAACTGAGCGATACATCGGACAATGCGGTAACTGCCCCAAATCTCTTCGTTGCGTTCTTAAGTTCAAGTACAACTTGACCTGCCGCAGTTCCCTGTGTTGTTTCATCGGCGCCTTCAGCTGACGTCCACATTGTGGGGGCCATCACGGTCTCCTTCTGGCTCGCTAGGGTGCGTAATTGAACACAGGCTTTGCCCCGGGCGACGATGTCACATCAGTTCGCGGAATATCCGCGAAATTGTCTGCTGTGATAATCAATCCGGCAGCCGCGATGGCCTTGTAATCGATTTCACCATTCACCAAGCGGATGGCGTCGTTCACGACAATTCTCTCCTGAATCGGAACCACGTCTGAAGCTACGGCCGCAATGATTCCGTCTGGAATGGCAAGGTACGCATCCTCAGGCGGTGACCACGAGTACTGGTTGATCTCCCCCTCTTTACCCGCATCGCGCACAGCAACCATGGCCGCACTCGACGCAACTGCGATCGAGATGATGTCGGTGATCTCAGGATTCGCGGTCAATGCATCCGACGCGTATGCAAGCTGCTTCGTCGCATCGGTGTCTCCACGCGGTGAAGCGACAATGACATTATTCTCTGGGTCAGCAGCGAATGCATCGTTGAAACCCCTCACAGAATCGTCAGACCAGGTGACGCCCTCCGGACCAGCAAGAAGGAGAATTTTCTTCTCTCCCGGTTGTGCGACAATGTACTCACCGAGGGCCTTCGCCAAATGGTAGTACTTCGCTGCAACCTGATGGAACATTGGGTTACTCGTGACGACTTCGTCACACAGCGTTCCATTGATTGCGTCGATGACGGCGATCCCGGCATCCAGCGCCTTTTCGACAGTCGAGCACACCCCGTCACCTGACACCGCATGGAGCGCAATCACGTCGTATGTACCCGCGCTAATGCAATCTTCCATCTGTGAAAGCTGCAGTGCGAGGTTCTCGTAGCCACCCGCCTCGAACAGATCGTACGAGATGCCGGTTCGCACCGCTTCGTCGTACAAGGCCTCGGCTTGCGCCACCCAGGTTGGGTCCTTCAGGTGCGGGTACAGCACGCACATGTTCACTCCGGCGCCCTCACCGTCGTCGACGGAGGTCCATTCTCCCGCGACCGCTTCTGCGTCCCATGTTGCAGAAGTGGTGACGTCAAACGACCACGGTCCAGAGCTCACTGTCTCACTGTCCGGCTGCGACTCTGCGCCTCCAGTAGCACCCCCACATGCCGTGAGGAGCAGGCTCAGCGCGGCAACAATGCCAACCAGGCCTGTGTACTTCTTTGCATTCATTCGAAACCTCAGTTCCTATATCTGTGCGGAAAAGCGCCAATGCTCGCTCCGCATTGTTTTTGTGACTCCACCCCAAATAAATTCTCCAGCTTTGAGTCTTTCAGAGACTATAGGGTTGTTGAACAATCCGCAACGGGTTACCATCGGAGACGCAACTATTCACATCATGTCTCGCGGAATTTAGCGCGCAGATACCAAATTCATAGGACGGAGACTGTTCGCATATGAACGTCAAGGAAGACAGTGTATGCATATCGGTGGACACCGGAGGTACGTTTACTGATGCAGTGGTGACTGTCAATGGAGCGATCGCGGCAGTCGGTAAAGCTCCAACCACTTACGGCGGACTTGTCGACGGATTCTTCGGAGCCGTAGCAAATGCCGCCGAGCTGATGAATCTCAGTCTTGGAGAACTGTTCCAGAATGCTAACCGTCTGGTGTATGGAACAACTCACACCGTGAACGCTTACGTGCAGGGCAAGACTGCCAAAACCGCGTTGCTGATCACCGAAGGGTTTGCAAACACTTTGCTCTTTCGCGAAGGCGGAAGGCCAGAGGAGCAGATCCTCGAGTTCAACATTCCCTACCCCGAGCCTTATATTCCTCGACAACACACCTACGAAGTGGCCGAACGTATCGACTCTGAAGGAGGGGTAGTCCGCGCACTCGACGAAGACGCGGTCCGGTCGACACTTCAGAAGATCAAGGCTGAGAGCTTTGAAGCAATCGCTGTCGCCCTGCTGTGGTCACCCGCGAACTCCCTCCACGAGGAGCGCATCGGCGAGCTCATCGAAGAGGAGCTCCCGGGCGTCCCTTATACGCTCTCACATCGACTCCTCCCCGTCATCCGCGAGTATCGGCGAGCTTCAGTCACGGCCCTTGATGCTTCTCTGAAGCCCCTCGTCGAAGAAAGCCTCGGGGCAGTGGAGTCGGAGGTTAGGAAGGCCGGATACTCAGGTCCTATCCTCCTGTGCACTTCTGCCGGGGGCGTCGTACCCATTGATCACGCCATCACCCATCCTGTGTACCTGATGAAGTCCGGGCCCGCTATGGCTCCGGTAGCAGCTCAGCGCTATGCAGAACTCGACAACTTCCACGGAGACGTTGTCGTTGTCGATACCGGCGGAACGACGTTCGATGTCGGCATGATCCAAGACGGTGAAATTGCTCAATCACGCATTACATGGATGGGCGAAGAGGGCATCGGCGACCTGATCGCTATGTCCACCGTGAACATCAAGAGCATCGGTTCGGGGGGCGGATCGATCGCAAGTGTCGACGAAGGCGGGCTCCTCACTGTTGGGCCACGCAGTGCCGGTTCAGAACCCGGACCAATCTGCTATGGCAATGGTGGTACTGAGCCCACGGTGACCGATGCGGCCGCAGTGCTCGGATACTTGCAACCGGACTTCTTTTTCGGCGGCAAGATGAGCCTCACGGTCGAGCCTGCGCGAGTGGCAATCGCTACACTCGGCGAGAAGCTTGGGACCTCGCTCTATGAGACTGCGGAGGGAATTCTCCGGCTCGCAAGTGAGTCCATGATTGACGCGATTCACGGACTTACTGTTCGAGTGGGGATCGACCCGAGAAGTAGCGTTCTTGTGGCAGGTGGTGGTGCGGCAGGCATCAACATTGTTCCTATCGCTCGCGAGCTTGGCGTTAAGAAGGTCATTGTTCCCCGTCACGCCGGCGTGCTCAGCGCGGTCGGAATGCAGTACTCGGATATGAAGTTCCGAAGCGAGCAGTCACGAATCACCAACTCCGGCCATTTCGATCTCGAGGCAGTCAACACCACCCTCGGTGTTATTGATGCTCGCCTGAACGAGTTTGCGATCAAGGCCAGTGGTGAGCACAACGCAGTCTGGGAGCGCGAGTTCCGCGCCGAAGGCCGCTACGCCGGTCAGGTGTGGGAAGTTGAATTCAAACTGCCCATCCACGAGCCAGAACTCCGGCAGGAACACATCGCCCAGCTGGTTGATGCGTTTCACGAAGAGCACCGTAGGCAGTACACCTTCGTCGACGAGGACAGCCCAGTTGAATTCATCAACTGGATTGGCATCACACGCGGAATCTTTGATCGTTCTACAACTATCGAGGAGTCCTCCTCTGAGCACGCTCTCCCGGCTCCGCTCGATACCCGACCCGGCTACTTTGATGCGGTCGAGATGGCAACCCCGATCTACGCGATGGATGATCTCCCCCCACTCGCAACAATCGCTGGCCCTGCAACGGTGGTCAGCCCAACCAGCACGCTTGTCGTGTACCCCGACAGCATCGCCGAAGTCACCCCACACGGTGACTTTGTGATCACCCTCACTGAACGCGACAACGCCATCGAAGTTGATGCAGCGAAAGGAAACGCAACTCATGTCTGAGACACAGGCCTCATCGGTACTCGCAGATGAAGAAGAAGCAATCGACCCGATCCTTGCAGCGGTTATTTCAAACCGTTTGAACGCGATCAACCGCGAGATGAATGATGCTCTCATGCGGTCTGCGCGTTCTGCACTGA
This sequence comes from Leucobacter fengyongliangi, assembly GCF_050971685.1. NCBI lineage: Bacteria > Bacillati > Actinomycetota > Actinomycetes > Micrococcales > Microbacteriaceae > Leucobacter > Leucobacter fengyongliangi. The sequence goes on from NZ_JBPCEU010000005.1 coordinate 17,089, forward strand.
TCGCAGTAGCGCGCGATATGTCGGGTGCGCTCATGACCGCGGATGGAACGCTCATCTCGCTGGCAAACTCGCTTCCGATTCATATGCTCGGGTCCCATCTGCTCGCAGATTCGCTCCGTACGCACCATCCAACGCTTCGAAACGGAGATGCATACCTTCACAACGATCCATACGAAGGTTGCACCCATCCTGCCGACTTCACACTGATGGTGCCGGTTGTCATTGATGATGTGCACAGCTTCACGCTCACCCTCCTCGCACACCAAGCTGACATTGGCAACAGTCAGCCGACGACGTACATGTTCGATGCGAAAGACGTGTACAACGAGGGCGCGCTCATCTTCACGGCGACTCAGATTCAGCGGGACTACGAAGATATCGACGATATTGTTCGAATGTGCCGGAAGCGGATCCGCGCGGCAGATCAGTGGAACGCTGACTATCGCGCGATGATCGGGGCAATCCGACTCGGCGAACAGCGACTTCGCGAAGCCTGCGATCGCTTTGGTGCCCAGACGATTCTCCGACACCTTAAGTGGATGGCAGATTACGGTGACCAGATGATGGCCGCCGCAATTCGTGAGCTCCCGGCTGGGAAGGCGACCTATGAAGTGCGGCATGACCCAGCTGAAGATCTCATGCCCGACGGGTTCCGCATTCATGCCGGGGTCGAAATTGACCCGGTGGATGCCAAAATCATCATCGACCTGACTGACAATGATGATTGCATGCCAAACGGACTCAACCTGTCTGAGGCAACCACCCTCGCGGGCTCTCTCATCGCCGTCATGACCGCGATGCCGCAACGGGTCCCCATCACCGGCGGAACCTTCCGCCGGATTGAGGTGAAGATGAGAGAAGGTGCTGCTGTCGGAAAGGTTGCGTTCCCTCATAGCGCGTCTCTTGCGACAACAAACCTGCTGTACCGCCTGATCGGAGCCATTCAGTGTGCGTTCGCCGAGGTCGCCTATGGGCTCGGATCGGGTGCCGGCGCGTCAGGTATGACCGCTGCGTGGGGCGTTATCTCTGGAAATGATCCCCGGTTCGGTGACCGTTTCTACGTCAACCAGCTCTTTTCCGCATTCGGAGGAGGCCCGGCAACCGCGAACGTCGATGGCTGGATCAACTACGGCGGCGGCGGTGTCAACGGAATGCTTCTCCGAGACAGTGTGGAGGTCGTCGAGAGCAAGTACCCGGTGGCGGTGCAGTCATTGCGCGTTGTTCCAGGCACCGGTGGGGCTGGAAAGCACCGTGGAGCGCCCGGACAAGAGATCGTCTTCGGGCCGCGTTTTTCTGAAATGGAGCTTGCTGTCTCCGCAGACGGAATTGTCCATCCGCCTGCCGGGGTCAACGGCGGGCAATCGGGGGGAAACGCCGCTATGTTCACGATCTCACCGGAGGGCGTTGAGGAGGTCCTCCCCGGCCTTTCTCTCACTTCAATTCCGGCAGGGCATCTCGTGCGTTCGATCGACAATGGGGGTGGTGGCTACGGAAATCCGATTGAGCGGGATCCCAAGCACGTCCTCGCCGATGTCATCGCCGGGTACGAGACTCTCGAGCGTTCGAAGAATGTCTACGGTGTCGCCCTCATCGGCACTCTCGAAGATGGCTCACTCGAACTCGACATTTCGGCAACCGAGAAGCTTCGAGAGAGTTGGGAGCAGGAGAGCCAGGTAACCAACCAGCCTCTCGTCCCCTAAGTCGACTCACTAGCGGATACCCTTCGAGGGCCTGGATTCGGCTTCATCCGAATCCAGGCCCTCGGTCTGTGCCCACGTAGGTGTACGGGAAGCACCTGCGGTACCCCACACGTAGGTGCATGTTCGGTGAGTGCGCCGATACAGCCGCCCTGAGTTCTCAGAGACGCTCTCGCGTCAGGAGATCACCAGGCTGAGAAGGGTACGTCAGTCCAGGCAGGCAGGCAAGCAGGCAGCGCAATACTGCTGGCGGTAGCGAGGAATGCAGCTCACGACTGTTCATGAAGCACTATCCGGGGTCACGTCCCGCTGAGTGGTGGAGTTTCTCGACACCGTGCGGTCAGCTGTTTTGATTATGCCGCAAGGAGCTCGGGGATGGGAGTCACCTCCTCGATCGACTCGATGACGGGGCGGTCATGGCCTGTAGTTGGAGCATCGAGGCTTCAGAGAAGTAGCGGCGCTCGCCCGCTTCCCACTCGTCGTGCTGCTCGACCAGGACGGCCCCGGCAAGTCGCAGCAGGGCGGCCGGGTTCGGGAAGACGCCGACGACGTCGGTGCGGCGTTTGATCTCCTTGTTGACCCGCTCCAGCGGGTTCGTGGACCAGATCTGGCGCCAGTGCCGCTGCGGGAGCCCGGCGAAGGCCAGGAGGTCGTCTCGGGCATCGTCGAGCATCGCGGCGACCTTCGGGTGGGAGCGCCCGAGCATGCGGGTGACCTCGGCGAACTGGGCCTGGACGTGCTCGGCGTCGGGTTGGGCGAAGATCGTGCGGATGATCGAGGCGACCATGTCCTGGCTGCCCTTAGGGACGACTGCCAGGACGTTGCGCATGAAATACACTCGGCATCGCTGCCAGCCCGCCCCCTGGAGCACGGTGTCGATGGCCTTCTTCAGCCCGGTGTGGGCATCGGTGATGACCAGCTTCACCCCACCCAGCCCACGGGCCTTCAGCGAGCGGAGGAACCCGGTCCAAAAGCCCTCGTTCTCGCTGTCACCGACGTCGAAGCCGAGGACTTCCCGACGTCCATCGGCGGCGACTCCGACGGCGATGACGACCGCTTGAGAGACCACTCGGTGGTTCACGCGCGCCTTGCAGTAGGTGGCATCGAGGAAGACGTAGGGGAAGTCCATCGCGGCCAGATCGCGGTCGCGGAACGCACCGACCTCAGTATCGAGATCAGCGCAGATCCTCGATACTTCTGACTTGGAGGTCCCGGTGTCAGAGCCGAGCGCTTTGACCAGGTCGTCGACCTTCCTGGTCGAGACGCCGTGGAGGTAGGCCTCCATCACCACGGCGAAGAGGGCCTGATCGACGCGGCGGCGTCGCTCCAGCAGGGCAGGGAAGAACGACCCAGCCCGAAGCTTGGGGATCTTCAAGTTGAGGTCGCCGGCCGTGGTCGTCAACAATCTGGGGCGGGTGCCATTGCGGTGCGCTGTGCGGTCGCAGGTACGCTCAAACGGGGCGGCGCCGATGAAGGCGGTCGCCTCGGCATCGATCAGCTCATGGTAGAGCGTCTCGGTCGCGAACCGGATCCGGTCGGTGACATCTGTTTAGCGGAGCTATTCGAAGTTATGAGATCGGGCGTCCACGAAGTGGTGAGATCCAGTGTCCACGATGTAGCGAGATTCCACACCGGATCGACCCACGCACGCTACCGGAAGCGACTGCTAAACAACATCGGTGAGTTTCAACTCCGCAAGCAGGTTGAGCAGGGCAGACTGGTCTAGAGCCATCGTGTGTTTGTGTCTTTCTGTGAGTGACTGTGATCGGTGCTCGCTGACCATCGCACGATGGCTCGCTACGTCAACGACGCGACGCTCACCAGCCGAGATTTACACCACTACCCGGGACGTGACCCTATCCGGAACAAACGATAAGAGAAAAGTACAAAGCCGCTGAGTCTTATGCGACTCAGCGGCTTTGTATTTCCGCTCTCGGATTTCAGAGCGACTTCGAGTAAACGAACCTCAGAGTCGCGAAACCCCGTACCGAATGGCCTCCACCATCTCATCGACGTGGCGGCTCTCAATGGTGAACGGAGGGGACAGCGCGATGACCTTGTTCGACAGCTCGCGGATCAGTACTCCGTTTTCTCGAGCGGACACCACTACTGAAGTCAAGTCGACATCAGATTCGAACTGAATTCCCGCGAGTAGCCCGTGACCAGTTCTCGTTTCAACAACGCCAGGCAAGCCCAGCAACGAACGCAGTGAATCGTCGAGCACAGCCCCCATCTTACGCACATTCTCTACAAGCTCGAGTTCCTCGATTAAGTCTAGGTTTGCTTCTGCCACAGCGCAGCCAGTGTTGTGGCCCGCATAGGTCAGTCCGTGTCGGAATACTGGCGAGTTCTCGTCCGCGAAGTATCGGTTCCAAACCCGAGGGTGCACCTGGACGCCACCCAGTGGAAAGTAGCCAGACGTCATTCCCTTCGCCATGACAATCATGTCTGCTTCAATGCCGTATCGTTCAGATCCCCAGTAGTCCCCGGTACGACCGAACCCGGTAATCACCTCATCTACGATGATGAGGAACTGGTGCTTCCGCGCAAGTGAGTTCAAGCCCTCAAAATACCCTGCGGGTGGCCCCAGGACCCCCCCGGAACCAATTACTGGCTCTGTGATGACGGCAGCGATGTTCTCTGGCCCCAGTTCAAGAATAAGTCGCCCAACTTCAGCGATATCGTTCCAAGGGATCTGAAGCGTCTCCGGCACAAGGGAATCAACACCCAGGCCTTCGCGGTTGACGTGAATCCCAGCGACGCTGGTACCAAAACCGTGGAGGCCATGGTAGGCGCGGTCGCGGTAAAGGATGTACTTCTTTGACGTCAAACCCTCAGATTGCCAGTGCAACCGAGCCAATTTGCAGGCCGTATCGACCGAGTCTGAGCCCCCACTGGTGAAAAAGACCTTGCTGTCGTGAATTGGGCCGAGGTCACGAATCCGTGAGGCTAGCCGCTCTGCTGGTTCACCCACAAAGTTTCCGTGGTTGTGGTAGAACTCAAGCTTCTTCATCTGGCGATGTGCGGCCTCGATGAGCTTCGGTTGCGTATGGCCAACATTTGCAAGGAAGAGTGCTGCCGTTCCATCGAGATACCGTTTCCCCTGCGAGTCAAATAGGTAGACCCCATCTCCGCGAACAATGGTGACTGAGTTCTCGATCACAGTCGGCATTTGCGCTTGCGATCGCCAATGTGCGGTGTCCTCATACGAAACGGCTTCTTGAGAAGACAGCATAGATGCAAGGACCAACGGACACCCCTTCGTTCAACATTCTTAACCCCGAGCTCAGCACAAGCTCACAATCGGACACTGTTCCGCAAGAGGGTACTTTCTGCAGAACCATTAGGTTGACGCCATTCGCTCTGACATCCAATAGCAACTTCAGCTTACTACCCGATATTAATATTGTACAACAATTTAATTCCGTATCTTCTCGTCTTTTTTTCGGGCACGAAGAACGTCGCTGCTCCCGGTCGCTTTTCACTCGCTCCCGCCCGTAGGTTTTTCAACATACGCACGAATACCCACTGAAAATGCACAAATACTGCCAACCACGCCCGCATATCTGACTTCATTTGCGCACAAGTTCGCTCGATGCGCCCGAAGTCTTCACGCGCGCGCGACAGCGGGGATCCCCTCAAGAGCGTGTTCTCGAATGAAATGTCCTACAGCATGCTCGTGACAAGAAGGTCTTCGTTCTTGATTGAAGTGTGAGCTTACCTGGAAAATTGGCGTTCAATGCCAATCGCCTGCGGCGCATCCTGTGTGATATAAAGAATGATGTTCTACAATAACAACCATATACGATAGAACAGTTGTAACTACCGTCGTTCACTGTTCTTATGCAGGGAGATCCATGTCCAATCGGGTTATATTCATTACTGGTGCGGCCGGAGGAATGGGCCAAACTGCGGCTCGAACGTTTGCTGTAGCCAACGAAAAGCTCATACTCGCGGACATGAACCTTGCCGCACTCGAAGAGGTAGCGAACAGCCTCCGCGGCGATTTCCCCGCCCTTGAGGTGTTAACTCTCGCCCTCGATATCTCGAACGAAGACTCTGTCGCGGCAGCTGCGGAGGCGGCTCGCACCTGGGCCGATCGAGTTGATGTACTCCTCAACATCGCAGGCACCGAGCAAAGTGGTACCGCTGTTGTAGACATGACAACTGAAGAGTGGGATCGGGTTCATAATGTCAACCTTCGCGGGTTGTTCTTCATGTGCCGCGCGTTCGTTCCGCTCATGCCAAAGCACTCAGGCGCAGCGATCGTGAACATCGCGTCGTGGTGGGGACGCAAGGCTCATGGTTTGTATTCTGCGTATTGCACCTCAAAAGTGGGGGTCATCTTCTTTACGCAGAGCCTGGCACTCGAGCTCGCAGCCGATGGCATCCGTGTAAACGCGGTCGCGCCTGGAAACATCAACACTCGCATGTTGCAGTCCGTGATGATCAAATACGCACAAGAGCGTGGCATCACGTACGACGAAATCATGGCAGAAGAGAATGCGAACATTCCACTCAACATGCCCGGCGAACCGCAGGACATCGTCGATGCACTCGAGTATCTTTCCTCAGACCGCGCGAAGTACATTACCGGGGCGACGCTTGATGTCAATGGCGGGGTGGCGTTGACGTGACCTCGCACCTTCCCGAGGAGAGTGTCTTTTCACCCGTTCGAGCGTTGAACTCAGGCTACAGCGTGCCGCAATTGGGGTTTGGGGTCTGGCTCATCGAACCTGAAGAGACCTCTCGCGTCGTCTCAGAGGCGATCGAAATTGGTTATCGTCACTTTGATACCGCATCTGTCTACAAGAACGAACAGGGCGTCGGTGATGGTATTCGTCGCAGCGGCGTCCCCCGGGACGAGTGTTTTGTCACTACGAAGCTTTGGAACGATCAACAAGTTGGAGAGAGGCCTCGGGAGTCCCTCCTGCGAAGCCTCGACGCCCTCGGTCTGGAGTACGTCGACCTGTTCCTCGTGCACTGGCCGACACCGGCACAAGACACGTACTCACACGCGTGGGAAAAGTTGATCGAGCTTCAAGCAGCTGGACTCACAAGATCGATTGGTGTGTCAAACCACCTTCCGGAGCATCTTGACCGCATCGTCAGTGATACGGGTGTCGTCCCGGCAGTGAATCAAATCGAGCTGCATCCCGCACACCAACAGCTTGATGTGCAGAAGTGGGCGGCTCGGCACGGGACGCAGATTGAATCCTGGGGGCCGCTGGGGCAGGGAAAGTATCCCCTGTTGAACTCCCCCACCGTCGAGGCGGCGTCCAAGGTGCACGGAAAGTCCCCTGCGCAAATTGTCGTCAGGTGGCATATCCAACACGGCTTTACGCTGTGCCCAAAGTCATCGCAACCCAGCCGCATGCGCGATAATCTCAAAGTCTTTGATTTTCATCTCACGCCTGCGGAGATGGCGGCTATCGACGGAATGAACCGTCCGGACGGAAGCGGCAGGCAAGGCAACGATCCCCGCAGATTCAACTCGGGAGCCGTGCCCGCAACATAGCTGACAGTTGATGCTTCGCAACAGGCGTCCCATTGAGACCGAACCTCACCGTGCTATTCACTGCGAACCGAGCGCCTCGCTGATGCGTTGAGCGGCTTGCAGCAGTGTCGGGACGATGTTCTGCGGGTGACCCGCCGCACTCGGAACGATCACATTGAGCGCGGCAAGGGCTCTCCCGCCGTTGTATAAGACGGGCACTGCTACGCCGATGGAGCTAGAAACTCGGTAGCCATCTGTGATGCAATACCCATCCCGACGAACGTCACGCACTCGTTCAACAAGGACCTCAGCCACCAGTCGTGATCCCGGGGTACCCGAGCCTCGCTCTTGCGAGAGATAAGCGTCTGCGTCCGCACGAGAGCCGAAGGCAAGGAGCACTAACCCACTCGAGGTTAGGCCCAAAGGTAGCCGACTTGCAGTCATGGCAATACTCGGGGTTGCAGAAGGTGCACTGAGTCTCTCAAGATACAACACTTGATCGTCCTCACGAATAGCCAGATTGGTGTGCTGCCGAACGACTCGCTGCACATCGAGCATCGCGGGAAGAGCCGCCTCACGTAGCCTCTGAATCTCAGAACTCCGACTACTCAGCTCCCACATGCGCGCGCCGACTTCGTAGGCTCCTGTCGCAGACCGATTGAGCGCGCCCACCTTGACCATCTCCGCTGTAAGCCGGTGAGCGGTAGATAACGGAAGGCTTGCACGAACAGCAATCTGCGAAAGATTGAGCGTTCGATGTCCGAAATCGAACGCCTCAAGCACTCGAAGAAAACGCTCGATGACCGATTCGCCAGAGGAGGAATTCGCCAATGCCGACTCCCTCCAGACTCACGTGCAGAAAAGCTTCACATCACGAACGTTGCTGAGTCTTTCTAATCTATTCGCTCCCCACGCTGCTTTCAATTCACCACCTCGCTCCCGATGAATGGAAACCCATTTGCCGGGCTCCATCTTGAAATGCAAAGCTCAAATATCTCATAGCTCAACGAGGAGGTTCGCATGCGAGTAGTAGTTGGAGAACCCGGTTTTATATTCGACGTCATCGTTATCGGCTCAGGAGCGTCAGGACTCTCAAGCGCTGCCGTCGCCGCACAGCACGGGCTTTCCGTGCTCGTCGTAGAAAAGGGTGAACTCATCGGTGGAACTTCCGCAGTCTCGGGTGGAATGGTGTGGGTACCGAACTCACGGCAACTCGGCGCAACCGAACTCGCAGATTCGAGTACGCGAGCAGAAGAGTATGTTCGCGCCGTCGCACGCGGTCGGGGGAACTCTGAGCTCATGCAGACGGTCGTCGAAGAGGGCGCGGTGGCGCTCACCTACTTCGAAGACGAATGCGGCCTTGACTTCGCGGTTCTCGACGATTTTCCGGATTACCGACAAGATCTCCCCGGCGCTGCGTTCGGCGGGCGCACGCTCGAGCCAAAACTCTGGGACTCGACCAATCTCGGCCCATTGGTGGACATGATCCGCACGGATGGTCGCGCCCCCTTCACCATGCAAGAGTACGAGCGTTGGGGTGCCTTCACCCAATTCCCGTGGGACGAACTCAATGAGCGGGCCGCGCGTGGCATCACCGCGAAGGGGTTGGCACTCATCGGAGGCCTCCTCGCTTCGTGCGTTCAAAACGGGGTGACTGTGGCGCTCGACGCAGCCGCTGAGTCACTGGCTGTCGGGAACACTGGCCGCGTGACGGGTGTCATTCTGACCGATGGCACATCGCTGACAGCTCGTCACGGAGTCGTCATTGCTTCTGGCGGCTTCGAATGGGATCACGAGCTCACTGACTCACTTCTCGCATCGCGCCTCCACGCCGTCTGCTCCCCTCCGACGAACACAGGTGATGGGCTCCGCATGGCGCAGCGCATCGGAGCAATGACACGGGGAACCCGAGAAGCTTGGTGGGCGCCAATGTCGATAACGGGTGACACTCGGGACGGGGCAGCCATTGGGACCCTCCTGCGTTTCGAAAGGCAAGGCCCCGGCTCGATAATGGTGAACTCCCACGGCCAGCGTTTCGCGAACGAATCTCAAAACTACAATGACCTCGCACGTGCATTGCACTCCTGGGATCCGGCGAACAATGCGTCACTCAACACTCCCGCCTACGTGATTGTGGACTCTCGCTACCTTGAGCTCTATGGTTTGTTCTCCCACCGCTTTGGTGAGCCCACACCTGACTATCTCACCGAAGCGTCGAACCTCCGTAACCTTGCCATCAAGCTCGGCATGCCGCCCGCCAATCTTGAAGACACGGTCGAGCGCTTCAACGAGTTTGCGATCGCTGGGGTCGATTCTGACTTCTCCCGCGGGGAGAGTGCGTATGACCAGTATTGGGGGGATCACAACAACCCCTGGCCGAACTCATCACTCGCGCCTTTGGCCGTTGGGCCCTTCTACGCTTTGCCAGTGGTAAATGGTGCATTCGGTACAAATGGCGGCATCGCGACCGACGGTCACGGCCGCGTGAAAGATGTCGATGGGGAGTGGATCGAAGGCCTCTACGCACTCGGCAACGCGACACAGAGCGCATATGCATCGGGATATCCCGGAGCCGGAGCAACCCTTGGCCCGATCATCACCCTGGGCTATCTGGTAGGGAAGGAACTCGCGCAAGAAGCCCAATTGTCGCGGTAAAGCCAAAGCTGCGGTCGGATCCTGCGTATGCCACAACCGAACGGTCTTAGCTTGCGCAGAAGTAGCGACCGCGACGAGGCGATCGTCGAGATCGTGACGCGGATGCTCGATCGATACAGTCGCGGCTAGGACGTGTCTGTTTAATAAAGCTTAAGGTTGCTGGAATCGTGGAGGTATGTCACGGTATCAGCTTCTCTCAGATGATCAATGGGCACTCATATCGGATGTGATGCCCGGTCCGACCGGAAAAAAGGGGCACCCGTTCGCTGATGCGCGCTTGATGGTCGAGGGCATCATCTACCGGTATCGGTGCGGGATTGCCTGGCGTGATCTCCCCGAGGCGTTCGGTCCTTGGCAGACAGTGTGGCAGTGGCACAAGCGAATGGCTGACGACGGCACCTGGGATCTGGTGCAAACACGCCTACACGAGTACGCGGACAAGGCTGGCCTGATTGATTGGTCGGTGTCGGTGGATTCGACCATCGCGCGTGCGCATCAGCATGCCACGAACATCACGCGCCTAAAAAAGGGATTCATCGAATTACAAGAATCTGCTGATCGAGCCGCCTGATCACGCGATTGGCCGTTCCAGAGGTGGGCTCTCGACGAAGACGCATCAACTCGTCGACGGGCGTGGACTCCCGCTCGTGACAATCTGCACCGCCGGGCAAGACGGCGACTCGCCGATGTTCATTCCGCTCATGAAGCAAGTACAGGTCGGGCGTCGCACCAAGCCTGAGGCGGCCTTGTGCGACAAGGCAGACTCCTCGCGCAAGAACCGCGAATACTTGCGTGCGCATCGCATCGAGGTGGTTATTCCCGAGCCTCGTGATCAGCAAGCCAACCGGAAGAGACATGGCAGCAAAGGTGGGCAGACCACCGAAATTCGATGCCGAGAAGTACCGGGGACGGAACGTGGTCGAACGCGGGTACTGCCGACTCAAGCAATGGCGAGGACTCGCGACCCGATACGACAAGCTCGCGATCGTGTACCGGGCCGCAGTCGTCCTCAACGGCATCATCGCCTGGCTACAGCATTTAACAGACACGCCCTAGCCCGAACCGCGGTGTGCGGCGTACCCTTGGGCCATGGGTACACATCATGGCGAGTACAAGGTTGAATCGCCGTAGGTTTGGTGCCGCATCTTTTCGAGTTGAAAGGATGGCATCATGCCAAAGAAGATCGATCCCGCGCCCCGCGAGCGCGCAGTCAGGCTCGTGCGTGAGCATCGCAGCGAGTACCCGTCAAGTGCGTAGGCCATCGTCGCGGTCGCACGTCAGGAAGGCGTCGGTGCTGAAACGCTGCGGCGTTGGGTGCGGCAGGCCGATATTGATGCCGGCGAACGTGAAGGCCACACCAGCAATGAGCACGCCGAGATCAAACGGTTGAAAGCCGAGAACAAACGGCTCCGTGAAGATGTCGCGGTACTCAAGGCAGCGACGACTTTCTTCGCGGGGGAACTCGACCCCCGCAACCGATGATCGTGGAATTCATCGATCAGATGCGCACTCAAGGGCATGCAGTCGAGTCGGTCATTCGCGTACTGCGAGAGCAGGGCGTAGAGATTGCTGCACGCACCTACCGATCCTTACGACAGGGCCGCATCTCATCTCGCACGGTCACCGACGCGATGGTGCTCGACGTGGTCCGTGACACCGCCTGGACCACGGTGACGCTGGCTGACGGGACGAACAAGAGGAAGATGACCCCGGAAGGGTTGTACGGGCGGCGCAAGATGACCGCGCATATTCGCAGAACCCGGCTTGCGTCCGCGTCTTGGGGTGCAGTCGATCGGGCGATGCGGCTGCTCGAGCTCGAAGGGATCCGTCGCAGCAAGGGCGTACGCACCACAATCCCGTCAAGAGATGGGGTGCGTGCGGGCGACCTGTTGAATCGTGACTTCACCGCGCCCCGGCCTGATCACACCTGGGTAATGGATTTCACCTACGTGCGTTCCTGGGCGGGCTGGGTGTACGTCGCGTTCATTGTCGATGTCTACTCGCAGCGCATCGTCGCTTGGCATGCGCAGACCACGAAGCATGTTGATCTTGTGATGATCCCGCTCCGGATGGGACTTTGGGAGCGGGCCCGGCAGGGCCACCCGGTCGAGCCCGCGCAGTTGCGGGCGCACTCGGATGCCCGCCCAATACACCGCCGTGGCCTACACCGAGAAACTCGCACTCGATGGCATCGCCCCCTCGATCGGGTCGATCGGCGATTGCCTCTTAACCGGCTAATCTGCCCCGCACCCCTTACTGCGACACGCCGAGCTTGCTGAGATGCGCGGTATCAAAGGGACACGGGTGCACCATGTGTTGCATGAGCGACAAAGCAGTCCTCCGGTTGGAAAAGCGAGACGCCCACTGGGTGCTCGCCGGCACAGACGCGAACAAGTTCGACCTCGTCGGGGCGTACCTTGCACATTTGCTGGACCGGAACTATTCACCGCTGACCGTGCGATCGTAGGGGTATGACCTGCTCGCGTTTTGCCGGTGGCTCATTGAGCGTGAGTCTCGAATAGAGGATGTCACGACCGGTGATCTGCTCGATTTCCTGCGAGCGTGCCGGGAGGCGAGTGTGCCGGGTAGGCCAGGACCGAACGTGTACTGCATGGACGGGCAACGGCTCGACAAATACGCAGCCACAACCATCAACCGGCGTCTCGCAGCGATCTCGGGACTGTTCACTTATGTGGGACTGCGGCATCCTGATCGTCGTAACCCAGTACCCAAAGGCCGGGAAGCAAAGTGGCGGAGCCCGGGGGAACGCTCGGGCATGCTGGCTCACACGGTCAGGCGCCCCGCCCCGCGGTCGGCGCTGCGGTTGCGGGAGCCGCGGCGCCTCCCGACGGCGTTATCGCCGACCGACGCAAAGATTCTTGTGGAAAGTCTGCGCACCTGGCGGGATCGGACGATTGCGGGGCTCATGCTGTGGTGCGGGCTGCGATCGATGGAGGTCCTCGGCCTGCAGGTGAAGGATGTCGATATCGGCGCCAGGTGGGTCACAGTTACCGGCAAAGGTGCGAAACAGCGCCGTGTCCCGCTGGACCCGGACGTCGCGTCGGTGATCGACATCTACCTCCTCGCCGAACGCCCCGAGTCGGACTCAGACGTGTTGTTTCTCGTCGGCAAGGGCCCCAACCGGGGCGGACCGTTGACGACGGCGGGGCTACGGACGGTGTTCCGCTACCATCGGGGACTGACCGGGGTGACCGGCGGGCACCCGCACGCATTACGGCATACGTTCGGGACGGTGCTGGCTGAGGCCGGGGTTGATCTCGCGGTGATGCAGGCGCTACTCGGTCACGCGCATGTTGACACCACCGCCCGCTATGTCCATCTTGCCCCTGCTCACGTGAAGGCCCAGTTCGATGCGGCTCGTGAACGCATCCGCGCTCAGCCGCGGTGACGCTTCGGCCGCCCCGTTACGGGGCGGCGAGTTGCTGACCATGTATCTGAACTATTTGACGGCGACTGGTCGCGGGAATGTCTCGTATGAGCGGGCGGCGCACCGATTCTTCCGGACCTGGCCGGACCCGCAAGCCTGGGCGAAATCGCCACTGGCGAACCGGCTCGCTGCAGACAGCGCGACTCGCCCGGTAATCACATTCTTGATGCTCCACGGCGGTTTGCGGCCGGGGTACGACTATCTGCTGTCACGGAAGCTGTCGCCGCTCTGGCGGGAAATCCAGACCAGCCCGCTCCGGGCAGGGATCGAACGGTTCCTCCACGAAGCCGAGCAGCTCGGGTTCACCGCTCGCACGCGCCTCGCGACCGGGTCTCAAGTCCCGGCGCGGCTGCTGATCCAGACCGGCAAACCAATCACCGAGCTCACCCTCGACGACCTCGACGAGTTCGTTGCCGCCTGCCGGTTACGCGAGCAGACCACGGGCATTTCGCATCGCCACTACCTGTCGTCGATCAGCATGGCGCACATGGTGCTGTTCCATCTGGGCGTCCTCGACGCCCCACCCCGCAACGGCGGCCCCGTCCCCTACGAGGAGCGGCTCGCGCAGGTCTCGGCACCGCTGCGGGCAGAGCTGGTTGGCTACTTGGAACGCAAACGCGCGACCTGCGAACGCAAAACGGTCTCGGCGATGGCGACCCGGCTGAAGCACTTCGGGGAGTTCCTCACCGACACCGATCCGACGTTGACATCGATGAGGGATCTGGATCGGCGACGGCACGTCGAACCGTTCCTCGCCTCGCTGGTCGACGCGGTCAGCGACAGGGACGGGGCACCGATCAGCATCGGCGACCGTAACCGGCGAGTCGTCGCGGTCGCGACGTTCCTCCGCGACATTACCGAGTGGGGGTGGGATGCCGCGCCAGCGAGGAAGGTGCTGTTCCGCGACGACATCCCCAAGCTGCCGCAGGTGCTGCCCCGCTACCTCCCGATCGACGCCGACCGGCGACTTACCCAGGCGTTGACCGAGCATCCCGACAATGAACTGGCCGCACTGGGGTTGCGGCTGCAACGCTCCTGCGGGCTGCGGATCGGGGAACTCCTCGACCTGGAACTGGACTGCGTTCACGAGATCGATGGGAACGGGGCATGGTTGAAAGTGCCTCTCGGCAAGCTCGCCACCGAACGCATGGTTCCCCTTGATCCCGAGATCTTGGACGTGATCGACCGGGTCATCCAGATCCGCTCCCACGGGAGGCCGCTCCCGCATCCTCGCTACCGACGGCCGGCACAGTTCCTGTTCACCTATCTCGGGCGCCGGCTCACGCAGCAGGGCATCCGCCGCGAGCTTGATCACGCCACTGAGACCGCTGGGCTCGGGCACGTCACCTCCCACCAGCTGCGGCACACCTACGCAACCGCGCTGGTCAACGCCGGTGTCTCTTTGCAAGCCCTCATGGCACTCCTCGGCCACCAAAGCGCCGAGATGAGCCTCCGCTACGGGCGCCTGTTCGATGCCACCGTCCGCACCGAATACGAACGTCCTCGACCTCGCCAAACAGAACATCCCCACCACCATGACGGCGGGAGACTCGGCCGGGCGCACACAGCTGCCGCTCACGGTCATCACCGGCGGCCGCGACTGGAAAGACACACCGCTACTGAAGTCGCGGATGGCGGGCGGGTTCTGCCTCCGCGCGCCCGCGCAAGGCGCATGCAGCTACGCGAACATCTGCGAGCACTGCCCGTCTTACCGGTCCGAACCTTCCTCGCTCCCGATCCTCGCCGCACAACGCGTCGACGCCGACGCGCTCGCCCGTGACGCCGAACAGCGAGGATGGATCGACGAGGCCGAACGTCACCACAAGCTCATCGCCCGCCTCGACACGCTCATCGCCGATACGGAGGCCCAAACCGGATGACCAGCCCCACACTGAACCAGATCGAGCGAGCCTGCATCGACCTCGCCCGAGATGGACACCCCATTACTGTTACCGCCGTTGCCGATCGCGCCGGAATCTCAAGATCCACGATCTACCGCAACACTGAACTCCGCACCATCATCGAGCACCAGCAACGAACGGCTCCCGACGGCAGCATCACCGCGATCACCGACGAACTCACCACTCTCCGACAAACCGTCCAGACACTCGCCGATACCGTCCGCCAGCACGACGCGCAACTACGCCGACTCACCCGCGATTGACCACGTTATCCGGCCAAACCTCAACCCGGCGCAGATTAGCCGGATAAGCGTTCGATAACGCGCTCATGGAAACGGTCAACGGGCTCTACAAGACCGAGTGCGTGCGCACCACGATCTTCCACGAAGGTCCGTACAAAACGATCGCTGACGTTGAATACGCGACGGCCGGGTGGGTGGATTGGTACAACCATCGCCGGCTCCACGGCAGCCTCGGAATGGTCTCCCGGACGAGTTCGAGGATGACTACTACGCGGCTCTCAACCGAGAGCTGCTCCCCGCATAAAAGCGGCACCAAACCTACGGAGATTCACGGTTCCATCAGACGCAGAAGCGTTGGCTTGCGAAACAACCGGCCGCTTAGTCGTTGCAGGAGCTGCAATCACAGCTCGACCGCTTTCAACGCGAATACAATGAGCAGCGACCCCATCGAGCACTGAACCGCACCACACCGGGTCACGCCTACCAAGCACGTCCGAAAGCGCTTCCCGCACGCACCACATCAGGTGACGGGAACTACCGAGTCCGTTACGACCACGTCGATCCAGCCGGAAAAATCTCTCTCCGCCGAGCCGGAAAAATGCACCACCTCGGAGTGGGTATCACACATCAGAAAAAGCGCGTCATCATCCTCATCGACGAACACGAAGTCACCGTCGTCCACCTCAACACCGGAGAGGTCATCGCGACCAACCGCACCGACCCCGCACGCAGCTACTGGCGAAACCAGCAGCGGGATCCAGGCCGCTGGTCCGACTCACGATAACTGTGTAACCTATGTCGCGACTCATGGTGTAACCCATGTCCCGACTCATCACACTGGCGGAGGATAGGGGATTCGAACCCCTGAGGGCTTGCACCCAACACGCTTTCCAAGCGTGCGCCATAGGCCACTAGGCGAATCCTCCAGCACTGACCGCAAGCAATCAGCGTGTTCCAGCTTAGCCGGTTTTGCGGCACTTGCCGCACACTGTCACGGTTGCACCACCAAGACCCGCCCGCAACCTTCACCTGCGGCATCCCCCGCCGCTTCGCAGGTGCATATAGCGGGCACACTGGCCGCGATTCTTCTGCCCGCGCGCCTGGCCATCCCACCCAGCCCTGCGAGAGAATACGGGCATGACTTCGCTCTCCAGCACCCCCGCCTCGGCAGATCGCACAGAACTCGGCGCACGCGTCGAGGCTCAGATGCCGCGAACTCTCGCCGACCTCGCCGAGATCGTCGCGATCCCTTCGATTGCCGACGAGCGGGTGGTGGATCCCGCCGAGTGCGTGCGCGCCGCCGAGTGGGTGCGCGACGCGTTTCGCGCCGAGGGTGTGCCGGTCGACCTCGAGCTCACCCCCGACGGCACCTACGCGGTCATCGGCCACCGCCCCGGCCCGCCGGGCTCTCCCACGGTGTTGCTCTACTGCCACTACGACGTGCAGCCGATACTCAATGAGACCGAGTGGATCACCCCACCATTTACACTCACCGAGCGAGGCGGCCGCCTCTACGGCCGTGGATCCGCCGATTGCAAAGGCAACCTCGTGGCACACCTCACCGCGCTGCGGGCGCTGCGCGAAGCAGCACCCGGCGCGGGGGGCCCTCGCGCCGTACCCGCAACACTCGATGGCGACTCCCCCTACCCGGTCGGCCTGATCGTCGTGGCGGAGGGTTCGGAGGAACAGGGCCGTGCAAGCCTCGACCGCTACGCGGAGGCGAACCCCGAACTCTTCCGTCGGGCCGACGTGATGCTGATTCAAGACGGCGGCAACGCCGCTCACGGCCTGCCCACCCTCACCACCACCCTGCGCGGCGCGGTCGATGTCATCGTCACCGTATCGGCCCTCGAGGCATCCGTGCACTCGGGCATGTTCGGCGGAGCCGCACCCGACCCGATCGCCGCCCTCGTGCAGATGCTCGCAACCCTGCGAGACGAGCACGGCAACGTGACCGTGCCGGGCATCGCCGCAGACCAGGAATGGGACGGGGTCTGCTACGAGGAGGCCGCATTCCGCACCGATGCCGGCATGCTGGATGGCACGGAGATTCTCGGCTCGGGCGGTATCGCCGCGCAGCTGTGGGCCCGCCCGGTGATCACGATTTTGGGCATCGATGCGCCGCCGGTGGTCGGGGCGGTCGCCGCGATCCAGTCGCGGGCCGCCGCGAAGCTCAACCTGCGCGTGCCGCCGGGCGAGGATCCGGCACAGCTCCGGGATGCCCTCGTTGCCCACCTGCACGCCGTCGTCCCGTGGGGCGTGCACGTCGAGACGCAGGCTGGAGAGCTCGGCTACCCGTTCAGCGCCGACACCTCGGGCCCGGCGTTTACCCTGCTGAGCGATGCGCTGACCGAGGCCTACGACGGCGTCACCACGGTCACGAGCGGCCAGGGCGGATCGATCCCACTCACCACCACGTTGTCGAAGCTCAACCCCGGGGCCGAGATCATGCTGCTTGGGGTTCCCGACCCCGAGAGCCGCATCCACTCTACGAACGAGAGCGTGCACCCAGAGGAGATCCGCCGCATTGCACTCGGCGAGGCTCTCTTCCTCAGCAGGCTCGGCCGCGGGTGACGAACCTGTGAATCATGTGCGCGTGATTTGTTTATAACGGAACGGTAACGCATACTTGTTGGGGTCGCCTCCGTCAAGGGGTGACATTTCCATTGACCAGCCATGTATGGAGTACACCGCGTGCAGACTTCCGCCAAAGTGTTCATCGTCACCCTGATTTCAGCGATGACATTCGCCCTTGGCGCAGCACCCTCGTACGCGGCACCGGAGGCCGAGAGCTTCGCGCTCACCCCCGCCGCCGCTCCTGCGGCTGCAAACGCGCAGCGCCTCAACACCGATCTGGGCACAAGCGAGAACGCACCGCTCGACACCCTCCTCTTACTCTCCGATGCCACCGAGAACCCGCCCGCGGCGCTCCCACACAACTTCGACGTCGAGGCAACGATCGCACTCGCCGAAAGCGAGGTCGGCACGAGCCGGGCGACCGGTTGGTCGCAGCCAGGTGAGTGCATCATGTCGGCACAGCGCTGGATCCGCGCCGGCGGCGGCGCCTGGGCCGGCGGCGGCGATCCCGTCACCAACTACAACGGTGCGACCCGTCTGCCCGTGAGCGCGGCGCTTCCCGGCGACATCATCCAGTACGAGCACCTCACCTTCCCCTCATCTTGGGTCTCGGGCGTCCACACCGTGCTGATCACTGGCGTGAACGGCGACGGCACCTTCAGCATCATCGAGTCCAATAACCCAGGTGGATCGGGCCTCGTGTCGAAAAACGAGAGCTGGGTGCCCGCGCCGCCCTCAGGGTTCCAGGCCGTCGCCTGGCGTTTCTAGGCCCTCCCCCGAGCACTCCCGTCGGGGATATGACTCCCGTCGGGCGGATCTGGCCGAAGTCATCCGACCGGAGTGAAAACTCCGACCGGAGTTACGGCTTGCGCGCCGCGCGGGCCCGCTCGTAGACCTCCAGCAGCCGCTCCGACTGCGCCGACTGCAGAAACTCTCGCGCCTGCGCGAACGGCACCCGCAGCTCGCCGGGCGCCGCGGCGAGCGACGTCACCGACTCGGCCAGGGTCGCGGCCAAAGCCTCCACCGATGAGTCAGCCACGAGCCACGACGGGGTGACCGCGACATCGGCAGCGATCGCGGGGTCACAGAAGATGGTCGGGGTGCCCACGAGCGCCGCCTCAAACGGGGTGAGCCCCTGCGTCTCGAACCCGATCGAGGTCTGCACGAGTGCGTCCGCATCGCGGATCGCGGCGAGCGCTGCCTCGTGCGGCACGGGGCCCGCGAGCGTGACGCGATCCCAGAGACCCAGCGATTCCACGCGCGCCCGAACCTGCGGCAGCAGCAGCCCGGCGCCGTACAGCGTGACGTCGGCATCCACGCGCGACAGCGCCAGCGCATCGATAAACTCCAGCACCCGCTTCTCGTGGCTCATGCGGCCCAACCAGACGAGCCTCGGGCGGCTGCGCTCCGCGCGGGGCACCCCTCGGACGGCGGCGATGAGCTCGTCGTCAACCCCGTTGCGGGTCACGAGCACCTCCCGCGCCACCCCGCGCCGCATCAGCTGATCGGCGAAGTGCTTCGACGGGGCTGACACAACCGTCGCCTCTGCGGCGAGTTCAGCCAGGTACCGCCACGCCCCTCGGGCATCGCGATCCACTGCCCCACGCGGCCTGCCCAGGGCCAGCGCGCGCCACAGGCGCAGCCCCTGAAACACGATCGGCGCGAGTGGGGTCACCGCACGGGTTCCCTCGTCGACGTTGTTGTGCAGCGTGTGCAGCACGGGCACGCGCAGCCCACGCGCCGCGCGCAGCCCGATCAGCGCCCCCCAGAAGTCACCCTCGAGGTGCACCAGGTCCACCGGAGGCAGACCTCGCAGCGCCGCGGCGAGCGCCCGGTCGGTGCGGGCGCCGGGCCAGCTCATCGCGTACTCGCGGTCGCGGGTGATGGGGAGCGAGGGGAGCGCAATGATCGAACCCGCGGGGTGCTTGTCGGCTGCCGGGCGTGCCGGATCCACCGCGGTTTCGCGAACCGGAGCACCCGCGTCTGTCGACTCGGCCCCCTGCCGGGCGGTGCCCCGACGAGGCGTGGTTGGCGCGGCAGGCGCGGCGATCGTGACGAGGTGCCCAGCGTGTTCGAGCGCGCGCCGCTGCGCGCGAATGGCGACCTGCGCACCGCCGAGCGAGTCGGGGCGCTGATCAGTGACGATGAGGATGTGCACGACGCGCTGCCCGGTCAGGCCGTTGCGGCTTCGCCGCGATACAACCGCTCGAAGGTGTCGAGCGTGCGATCGAGGTCGTGCACCTTCACCGCGTCGAGCGAGGCCTGCTGCATACGCAGGTACTCCTCGTCACTGAAGCCGAGCACGCGTTCGATCTTCGCCGCAAGTTCCTCCACGTTGCCGGGCTGGAAGAGGAACCCGTTCTCGCCGTCGGTCACGAGGTGCGGCAAGGCCACCGCGTCGGCGGCGAGGATTGGCAGGCCCGATGCCATCGCCTCCATCGTGGCGATCGACTGCAGCTCGGCAATCGACGCGATCACGAAGATGCTCGCTTCGGTGAGGTGACGGCGCAGTTCGTCGTCGCTGACCCGGCCGGTGAAGTGCACACGGCCGGCCAACCCGAGCTCAATCACTAGCTTCTCGAGGCTCTTACGCTGATCGCCATCGCCGACAATCGTGAGCGTCACCCCCAGGTCGGGGTCGAGACGCGCGAGGGCGCGTAGGATCACGTCGATCTCTTTTTCGAGGGTGACCCGCCCCACAAAGACGAGCCGATTTCGCGCGCGCGGGCTGAGGTCTGCCGTGTAGTTGGATGCGCGCAGACCGCAACTGACCGCGAGCACGTCGCGCTGACTCGTGTTCTGCTCGAGAAAGGCCGCTGCCCGGCGGGTGGGCGTGGTGAGCGCACTCGCCCGGTTCAGCACGCGGTCGGCGTCGCGCCAGGCCCAACGCACGAAGGAGCGCTCAGCCCACTTTGGCAGCAGGGTGAAGTCAAGCACATTCTCTGGCATCACGTGGTTGGTGGCGACGATGCGGATGCCGCGCCTCTGCGCCTCCTTCGAGAGCGCCCGGCCAATCACAATGTGAGATTGAATGTGCACGACATTCGGCCGAACCTGATCGAGCACCTGCCTGGCATAGTGCCGCGCGCGCCACGGCAGCACGTAGCGCAGCCAATCGTGCGGGTACCAGCGCAGGGCGGGCGGGCGGTGCAGCATCATGGGCACGCCCTCGATCGACTCCACGCGAGGGGTGGATCGGCGCCACCGGAACCCTGGGGCAATCACGTGCACCTCGTGGCCGCGCTCGACGAGGCCAGCGGCGAGACGCTCGGCGAAGCGGGCGGCTCCGTTGACATCTGGCGCAAAGGTGTCGCAACCGATGACGATGCGCAGACGGTCGGAACGATCGTTAGTGCTCACGGTCGACGGGGCCCCTCGCTGGAAATCTCGGCTGGTCAGTGCTTCGCCGCTGCTCTGCTGATGCTGCTGAGCGATGCGTCCGCGATGCATTCATGCGGGATTCCAGTCTATGGGAGCGAAACCCCACGCGGCGAGGTCTCCCCCGGCAAGACTCACAGGTGGATCACATATTTTTGTACTGTGTGCATCTCCGCACTAGATTTTTTCGTTCGAGGCGAGCACGCTTGAGCCGTGCCCACCTCTCACTCCCACGCCGCCGTGGAACTCGGCCGCCGCCTTCGGGCCGCGCGACACGAACTCGGCATCTCGCTTGAAGACCTGGGCGAGCTCTCCTCGATCAACTGGACGACGATTGGCAAGATCGAGCGCGGGGTGTCGAGCCCCACCGTGGAGTCGCTGATCCGCATCGCCACCGCGCTCGAGATCGATCCGGGGGTGTTCGTATCGGGGCTCACCGCCGATCACTATGGCACGCGCGAGCATCAGCTCACCGCCCGCGATCTCATCAGGGCCAGACTCGGGGAGCGCGCGTAGGCGCCCCGATCCACCCCTGTCGCTCGAAATTCCGGCTACTTCGTGGGCGGCCGCTTGATGTAGCGCGGCACCCAGCGTAGGAAGCCGAGCGCGCCGACGAGACCAATCACGCCCATGGTTGCGGTCGCGACCCCGAGCGTCGAGATTGCGGCGATGCCCGAGAAGATCACCGGGGCCGTCGCCCCACCCGCGTCGGTAAGCGTGCGCCACGAGCCGAGGAACGGGGCCGGGTCGCCCTTCGGCGCCACGTCTGCGCCGAGGGTGAGGAGAATGCCGCTCGAAAGCCCGTTGCCGACCCCGATCACCGCGGCGAACATCGCAAACCACATCGTCGCCTGCGGCACGTCGTGCGTGAACGCGAGCACGATGAAGCCGGTACCCATGAGGAGCATTGCGGGCAACGCCGCCCACAGCCTGCCGAAGCGATCCATCACCTGCCCGCTCGCGTAGAACAGCGCGAAGTCGATGGCGCCCGCGATGCCCACGACGAGCGAGATGGTCTGCGCGTCAAGCGCGAGCGACACGCCCCACAGCGGCAACACCACCTGCCGCGCCGACCGCACTGCCGAGAGCGAGGCGGCGGCGAGGCCGAGTCGCGACAGCACCCCGCGGTGTTGCGCCATGGTGCGAAACACGCCGGGCCGGCCAGCCGCGGGCAGGGTGATGCCGCCGGTCACCGCCTCACCGGTGTCGGCCGTTTCGCTGGTGGATCGCGGCTCGCCGCGCGGGGTGCCGCCCCGGGGCACTGCCTGCTCCTGCAGCTTGGTCTCGGGGTCGGGGCCGAGGCCCACGAGCAGCACCGAGGCGACCAGGCAGGCCGCGAAGAGCCACGACGCGGAGGCCTCCGTGCCGGTGAGACCGAGGAGCAGGGCGCCGAGGAAGGGACCGATGAACATGCCCAGGCGGAAGGATCCGCCGAGCAGCGAGAGCGCGCGGGCGCGGTAGTGCTGCGGCACGCGGGTGGTCATGAAGGCGTGCCGGGCGAGGCCGAACGCGGCCGCGCACATGCCGATGAGGAAGACCGATGCGGCGAGCACACCCACGCTCGGGGCGAGGGCGAGACCCGCCACGCCGAGGAGCGCCAGGGTGCCCGCCCCCACCATGGTGAGCCGTTCGCCGATGCGGGCGACGAGGTATCCCGCGGGGATATTGCCGACAAGCTGGCCGATCACGAGGGCAGAGGCGACGAGTCCCGAGAGCGCCAGGTCGGCTCCCAGTTTCGCCGCGATGATCGGAATCAGCGGGATCACCGCGCCCTCACCGAGGGCGAAGAGGATGGTGGGCCCGTAGATCATGGGCGCGAACCGCCGCATCACCTGCCGCGCGGAATCGGTCATCTTGGTGGCGCCTCCTCCGGCCCTCGTCAGAGTTCCACCCTAGCCGCCACCGCCCTTTGCCTCGCCCTCATCGCCGAGGAGGCGCAATTCCACCAGAAATCCGAGAACCTGGTGGAATTGCGACCCCTCGGTGGGGTGGCGGGCGGGGATCAGGAAGGGGGGAGGGAGTCAGCCGGCGTAGGTTTCTCGCCAGCTCAGCAGCCGGCGCTCGAGAAGACGCACGAATGAATCCGAGAGCTTACCCACGGCCGCAAAGATGATCACTCCGACGAGCACGGTGGAGGTGTTGAGGAGCGAGCGCGCATCTTGGATGAGATAGCCGATACCGCTCGTGGCCCCCATGAGTTCAGCAACCACCAGGCAGAGCCAGGCCATGCCCATGGAGAGCCGGAGTCCGAGCAAGATCGACGGGAGCGCGCCAGGGATGACGAGCGTCCACAGCGTCTGCCAGGTGCTGAAGCCGAGTGTGGCCGCCACGTCAAAGAGCTTGCGATCCACCCCCCGCACCCCCAAGAAGGTATTGACGTAGATCGGGAAGAACGAGCCCACGGCGATCAGGATCACCTTTGAAGGCTCACCGAATCCAAACCAGAGGATGAACAGCGGAATCACCGCGATCAACGGCACCGTTCTCAGCATCTGTAACGTTGGGTCAAGGATTCCCTCGCTCAGTTTCGAGAACCCCACGATCAGGCCGACGGTCAGGCCGAGCCCTGCGCCCCAGAGCAGGCCGAGTGTCGCGCGCTGCAGACTGATGATGAAGTTCTCGAGCAACACGCCGTTTACGGTGAGTGCCAGGAAATCCTCGATCACTTCGCTCGGTGCGGGGAAGAGTTGGGTATTGATTGTGCCGGTGGCAGCGAGGATCTGCCACACGAGCAGCATGCCTATGGGCAGGAAGAGCCCCAGCAGCCAGTGGCCGCGATGCCGCACGTCACGCCTCGCCATCGCCCTGGCCAATCTCCTCGAATCGTTCGATGAGCTCGGTGCGCACGCGCTGGAACTCGGCCGATCTCCGATCCCTGGGGTGCTCGAGCCCGAGTTCGATAACCCGGTCGATCCGACCGGGCCGAGGACTCATGACAACGATTCGATCGCCCAGAGTGATGGCCTCTTCGATGTCGTGGGTCACGAAGAGCATTGTGGTGCGGTTCTTCGTCCAGACATCGGTCAGTACATCCTGCATCTGCGAACGGGTGAAGGAATCCAACGCGCCGAAGGGCTCATCGAGCAGCATGACTGCTGGATCGCGCAGCAGCGCCCGCGCGATCGCGACGCGTTGCAGCATGCCTCCCGAGAGCACTTTCGGATATGACGTCGCAAAGTCGGTGAGCCCCGTAAGCGCGAGCAATCGATCCACTTTCGCGCGAACCTCTCGATCGCGAAGCGACAGGTTCGCGGCGATGTTTCGCTCGACCGTGAGCCAGGGGAAGAGTCGGTGCTCCTGAAACACCACTCCCCGATCCGGTCCGGGAGCCGAAATGGGGTGTCCATCGAGCAAAAGTTCTCCCGCGGTCGCCGCTTCCAGCCCCGCAATAATCTTCAACAGCGTGCTCTTGCCGCATCCGCTTGGCCCGAGCACCGTCACAAACTCACCGGCCCGAAGGTCGAGGGAGATGTCGTGCAACGCCTCAACTGGGCCGGCCTCCCCCTCGTACACCTTGCCCAGGCCGCGAAGCACCAGTTGGGTGTGGAGGTCGTCGTGGGCCGGCTCCGAGACGTGCAGCATGGTCATCGTGATCGTGCCGCATGCGTATAGCGATTGGGAACGTACGGCAGGCCCAGGTGTTCCCGAAGCGTCGCGCCGCGATACTCGTCCGGGTACAGACCCCGTCGTCGCAGCTCAGGAATGACCAGGCGGGTGAAATCACGCAGCCCGGAGGGTTGCACCCAGTTATTGATCAGGAAGCCGTCGGCAGCCCCGTGGGTGAACCAGTGTTCGAGTGCATCTGCAACATCCTCGGGGGTACCAAAGAAGTCCTCGCGGGGTGTGGCGGCGAGGCGCGCGACCTCCCGCAGCGTCAGGTTCTCCCGTCGCGCCCGATCCTCCCAGGCTCGCGTGATGCCTTGCATGTGGTTGTCACCCACTGCGGTGAGATCGGGGAACGGGCCGTCAAGGTCTTCACCGGAGAAATCATGATAGTTATAGAAGAAACTGAGCCACTTCAGCGCCTCTGCGTCATCGGTGTATGAGGCAATTTGCGCGAACTTGTCCTCCGCTTCCGCCCGCGTCGGCGCAACGATCACATGTGCGCCCATGAAGACCTGCACATGATCGGGATCCCGTCCGGCCTCCGCGATGCGACGCTTCAGGTCACCGGTGTATTCCTTGGCTCCATCAAAAGTGGGTTCCTTGGCGAAGATCGCCTCCGCGTGCCGTGCAGCGAAGTCGCGGCCGGTGGGCGACGAACCGGCCTGGAAGACCACCGGCTGACCCTGCGGAGACCGCTGTATGTTCAGCGGCCCCCGCACTGAGAAGTGCGCGCCCGTATGGTTGAGGAGATGCTGCTTCGACCGATCGAGATAGGTTCGCGAGACCCTGTCCTGCACAAAGGCATCGTCTTCGTAGGTGTCCCAAAGCCCACGCAGCACCGCCACATACTCCTCGGCGCGCAGGTATCGCTCGTCGTGCGACAGAAGCTCCGCGTCGCCGAAGTTTGACGCCGTGCTCCCCCAGGCGGAGGTTACGACGTTGATCCCGGCGCGGCCGCCGCTCAGCAGATCGAGTGAGGCGATTTGCCGGGCGACATTGAACGGTTCGGTGAACCCCGCGGACATGGTCGCGACCAATCCCATCCGCTTCGTCCAGGTGGAGACCGCCCCGAGCAGCGTGAGCGGTTCGAAGCGGTTGAGATAGTAGGGCTTAGCCCCGGGCTCGATTGAGACGCTGTCGGCGACAAAGGCGAAGCCAAACAGTGCTTCCTCGGCGAGTTCGACGAGCTCGCGGATCAGTTTCAGATCGATCGCGCCATCTCGGGGTGTCGCTGGATCCAGCCAGCCGTTGAATGCGTTGCCGGTTGGCTCCAGGAGCAGACCGAATTTGATGTGCTGGGGCCTCGTCATGCGCGGAGACACCTACTTCGCAGTGGTGGAGTCGACGACCTCGACACCGTCGAAGAAGCTGCTGTCAACCAGCGCGGCGATATCGGCAGCTTCATCCACCTCGCCGAGTTCAAAGAAGAGATCAGCCGTCGCCTGATAGTCGGCCAGCACCACATCATCGATCGGACGGTTCACCGCCACGCTCAGGCCGAGAAACTTCTCCACGATTGCCGGATCCGCCTGACGGTCCGCCGCGATGGCCGCGATCACCGCGCCTTCGTCATCGGCGAGCCACGCAAGTGCCTGTGCGCGTGCCGTCAGAAATGCCGTCACCACCTCGGGGGCTCCCGCGGTAAGCTCGCCCCGCGCCACGATCGCACCGGGGATCAAGCCGAGATCCTCGCCACTTGCGATGATCTCGCTATTCGCCTCGGTAATCGCATCGGTCGTGTTCCCGGCCCAGGTGGCCCATGCATCGATCTGATTGGTGAGAAAGGCGTTCTGGGCCTCATCCGGCTTCAGATCGATGAGCTCGATGTCATCAGTGCTCAACCCTTCGGCATCCAGCGCACGAACCAGGAGCGCCCAGCCACTGCTGCTCTTCGAGGAGGCGACCGTCTTACCGACAAGATCGGTGAGATCTGTGGCCCCACCGCTCGGCGCAAGAATGATATCGCCGCCGCCTTCCGAGGCCTGACCAATGATGGTGAAGTCGACTCCGGCAGCACCGCCCGTGGGCAGCGCGGAGTACCCGATATCGGTGAAGTCAAGATCTCCTGAAGCGATCCCCTCGAGCATCTGGGACGACGTTCCCAGCTGCGAGTAATTGACGGTGATGCCGAGCGGTTCGAACTGCTCCTCGAAGAATCCGCCGACCTTCGCAATCTCATTCGCCCCCGACAACGACGTGGTGTCGATGGTGATCTCTGTGACGGCGAGCTTCGTCGTCTCTTCTTCCGCGGTTTCGCTGATCGGGGCGGCGCAGGCTGTGAGAGCCAAGGCGGCAGCGGCAGCGAGCGCAAAGACCGGCAAGCGAAATGGACGTGGAAAAGGCGAGGTCATTTGAGAACTCCAGCTATAGACAGGCATGTTGACGCTTCAACCGTATGCCGCGGCGAGCAGAAAGCAGCGCTCATGCGAAACATTTCGTAATGTCTGCAATAACCGAATACATGGATTCTACTTGTTCTCATCCCCCACTCATCCACGCCGAAACAGCGAAACGGCGCAATTCCACCAGGGCCAGTGGGCCTGAGGTGTCATTGCGCCGCTTCGGTGACTCCGCGAGGAGTCGAGACCTGAGTGACTCAGTTGATCTTGCTCGATTCTCCGAGCGTGTGCCACGAGCGCGCGTGGTAGACCAGGGGAGCTCCAGGTACGTGTGCGCTGTCAGTGTTGCGACCGCCAGCTTCGATCACCTCGGCGAGCACCACGAGCGAGCCGTGCACTTCGACGGTCTGCAACACGCGGCTGCGCAACCAGGATGCCGCGCGGTGAAAGCGAACCTCCCCACCGGGTAAGCGATCCCAGCTGGCGGTGTCGGCAAAGCGGTCCACATCGCTCGTCGCGCACAGCTGGGCGAGCGGGAGATCCTCCTCATCGAGCAGGTGCACCACAAGCGTCTCGGCCTTGCTGATGGTCGGAGTGCTTGATGAGCGCACCGAGGCCGAGAACATGATCATTGGCGGATCCACTGAGAACGAGGAGACCGACGTTGCCGTCAGCGCAACCGGGCCCTTCCCAGCGTCGGCCGTCACGACGGCGACCCCTCCGGGATGATTGCGAAAGGCTGAGAGGAATCGGTCGGTCAGGCTCTGCTCCTGCTCGATCGGGGCGGGAAACTGCGTTGAGGTCATGATGTGCTTTCGGTGTTCAAACCGGTTGGCGAACCAGGTGAGATCGGCGGGGCACCCGGAGTGAGGTGAGCCTGGCGCCCAGCCTAGTCGTCGAGAAGCTCGGCCTCGATCACGTCGTCGTCGCCCGCGGCCCCGGGGGCACCCGGGCCGCCAGCATCGCCGAACCCGCCGACACCGAACCCGCCCGCACCGGCAGCCGGGGCTGAGGTATCGACCTCGAGCATCAGCGAGTCGCCGTCTGGTGCCACGTCGACGCGCACCGTCTGCCCGTCGCGCGCCTCGCCCGAGAGCACGGCCCGCGCGAGGCGGTCGTCGATCTCGCGCTGCATGAGACGCCGCAGCGGGCGCGCGCCGTACATCGGGTCGTAGCCGAGACGAGCGAGCCAGGCCCGCGCCGCGGGGGTGACCCCGAGGGTGAGCCGGCGATCCGCCAGCCGAAGCTGCAACCGGTCGACCGACAGCTCGACGATCAGCGCAAGGTCGGCCTCCGACAGCGGCCGGAAGATTACCATCTCGTCGAGGCGGTTGATGAACTCGGGCTTGAAGGCCCGGCGCACCGTCTCGCGCACCGCGCTCTCCTTCTCGTTCCACGGCATTTCCGCGTCGATCAGGTACTGGCTGCCCAGATTCGAGGTGAGGATCAGGATCACATTGCGGAAGTCGACCGTGCGGCCCTGCCCGTCGGTGAGGCGCCCGTCGTCGAGCACCTGCAGCAGCACGTCGAACACCTCGGGGTGCGCCTTCTCGACCTCATCGAGCAGCACGACCGAGTAGGGGCGGCGGCGGACGGCCTCGGTGAGCTGACCGCCCTGCTCGTAGCCGACGTAGCCGGGAGGAGCCCCGACGAGGCGAGACACCGAGTGCTTCTCGCCGTACTCCGACATGTCGATGCGCACCATGGCGTGCTCGTCGTCGAAGAGGAATTCGGCGAGGGCCTTGGCGAGCTCGGTCTTGCCGACGCCGGTCGGTCCGAGAAAGAGGAACGAGCCAACCGGGCGATTCGGATCCGCGATACCGGCACGCGAGCGGCGCACCGCATCAGAGACGGCCTGCACGGCCTCGGTCTGGCCGACGAGGCGCTTGCCCAGTTCGGCCTCGAGCGCCAGGAGTTTCTCGGTCTCACCCTGCAGCAGCCTGCCGACGGGGATGCCCGTCCAGGCGGCCACGACGCTCGCGATGTCTTCGTCGGTGACCTGGTCGCCGACCATGCGTTCGGCACCGTCGTTCTCGCGCTCGGCGCGCTCGGCTTCCGCGAGCTGCTTCTCGATTACCGGAATCTCGCCATAGAGCAGCTTGGAAGCCTGCTCGAGGTTTCCCTCGCGCTGGGCGCGATCCGCCCGGATGCGCAGGAGATCGAGCTGTTCACGCAACTCGCCGACGCGGTTCAGGCCGGCGCGCTCTGACTCCCAGCGCTTCTCAAGCCCGTCAAGTTCGACCTGCTTCTCGGCGAGCTGCTCGCGCAGCTTCGCCAGGCGTTCCTTCGAAGCGTCGTCCTTCTCCTTTTTGAGGGCGAGCTCCTCGAGCTTCAGACGATCGACCGCGCGACGCAGCTCGTCAATTTCGAGCGGCGCGGAGTCGATCTCCATGCGCAGGCGGCTCGCTGCCTCGTCGATAAGGTCGATGGCCTTGTCGGGTAGCTGGCGCGCGGTGATGTAGCGGTTCGAGAGGCTCGCCGCGGCAATCAGCGCGGAGTCGGCGATCGTCACCTTGTGGTGCGCCTCGTAGCGCTCCTTCAACCCGCGCAGGATCGCGACCGTGTCGGTGACCGAGGGCTCGCCCACGTACACCTGCTGGAAGCGACGCTCGAGTGCGGCATCCTTCTCGATGTACTCGCGGTATTCGTCGAGCGTGGTCGCACCGATGAGACGCAGCTCGCCACGGGCGAGCATCGGCTTCAGCATCTGCGAGGCGGCCACCGAGGATTCGCCGCCACCGGCACCCATGAGCGTGTGCAGCTCGTCGATGAAGGTGATGATCTTGCCGTCGGATTCCTTGATCTCCTTCAGCACCGCCTTCATACGCTCCTCGAACTCGCCGCGATACTTCGCGCCGGCGATCAGCGCCGAAATGTCGAGCGAGATGAGTTCTTTGTCTTTGAGCGACTCGGCGACGTCGCCCGCGACGATGCGCTGCGCGAGCCCCTCGACCACGGCCGTCTTGCCCACACCGGGCTCGCCGATGAGCACGGGGTTGTTTTTCGTGCGCCGGGTCAGCACCTGGCTCACGCGACGAATCTCGGCGTCGCGGCCAATGACCGGGTCGAGTTTGCCCGAACGCGCCACCTCAGTGAGGTTGATCCCGAACTGCTCGAGTGCGCTCTGCTCGCCTTCTTCAGCGGCGGGCTGCCAGTTTGCCTGCATGGTGTCCTCTCTCGCGTTGCAAACTTGAGTGATATTGACTCAAGTTTACCTCGGGTTGAGAAATCACGCCAGAGGTACGCCGAACAAATGCCTCACCCCCGGAGCGATGAGGCAGAAACGTGCGAGAAGTCGCAGAATATCTTGCGTATCTGACACGTTGCCGCGGCCGGAGTCGTAAAACCGAAGAGGAGGATCGCGCTACCTCGCGTCGGCTGCGCCACCCTTGAGCTGCGTCATCGTGGACACCGCGATATCGCCCGCAATGCGCCGATACTCCTCGTTCCGGGCCTCGTCGAGGAGGTCGCGGCCGAAGAGCGACATGAACGTGTAGCGGTTGGCCACGTGGAAGACAGCGTAGGAGCTAATAATCATGTGCAGGTCGAGTGCGTCAATGTCGTCACGGAACACCCCCGCCTCGACGCCGCGGCGGAGCACCCGCTCCGCGGTGTCGATGGCGGTCGAGTTGAGGTCGGGGATCACCTCCGACTTCGAGATGATCTCAGCGTGATGGATATTCTCGATGGCGACTAACCTGACGAAGTCATGATGGCCCGTGTGATGGTCGTAGGTGAGCTCGGCCAGCACTCGCAGCGCCTCAACCGGCTCGAGGTGATCAATGTCGAGCTGTTCCTCCAGCGCGCGGAT
This sequence comes from Leucobacter fengyongliangi, assembly GCF_050971685.1. Classification (NCBI taxonomy): domain Bacteria; kingdom Bacillati; phylum Actinomycetota; class Actinomycetes; order Micrococcales; family Microbacteriaceae; genus Leucobacter; species Leucobacter fengyongliangi. The sequence continues at coordinate 48,240 of NZ_JBPCEU010000005.1, forward strand.
CACCCGGTAGGCACTCTCCATGACCGCGAGGTAAAGCCCCTCCTTCGAGCCAAAATAGTAGTAGATCATGCGCTTCGTCGTGCTGGTGAGACCCGCGATCTCATCGATACGCGCCCCGGCGAAGCCGCGGGCCGAGAACTCCGAGGTCGCGACACGCAGGATGTTCTCGCGTGTCTGAGTGGCGTTGCGACGACGCACCGTCGGCTCCGCACTTGCGGTTGGTGAAACAGGCTCCATCGAATGCTCCAGAGAACTCTTCTGTGGTATCAGAATGTCACACTCGGCAGCAGGATCGAACCAATTCCTCCGGTCACCGGCAACGCAGGGCATACTGCCTGAAATTCCCACCGGCCGACGGAGGCGGCATGCGCCGCAACCGCTTCGAGAGTGAGCATCTCACCGAGCGGCATCCCTAGGTCTCTGATCAACACACAGTGCAGCGGCATCTCTGACCCGTCGAGCGACGGGGCCACCTCGATGCCCCAATTGTCTGCGGCGACGAAGGCGATGTCTCGCTCCCTCACCCATTCGGCCGCGTCGAGCGACAAGCCCGGTTCCGTGGAAAAGAACGCATCCCGATCGCCGTCCACGGTAAACCTCGTGATCCATCCGGTGCGTATGAAAAGCAGATCCCCGCTGCGCAGGTCGACTCCCTGCTCCCGCGCCGCACGACTGAGATCAGCAGCGGTGATCGGCTCCGAATGGTCGAGTTGATGACGACCCGTCAACCTCGGCAGGTCGAGCAGCACTCCGCGACCCTGCACCCTCGCGGCATAGTGCTGCATCCCCAGGCGAGTGGCGCCCGCCCATCCGACCGCATCGATGGGCACACCGTTGTAAAGCTCACCGTCGTAGCCGACATGGGCGAGCCCGTCGAGCTGAGTCGCGCACTGCAGATGCACGAAGAGTGCATCGTCGAAGTAATGAAACCCGCTCGGCGCAGGAGGGTCCGCGGGCGTGCGCGTCATGATATGCAGCGGGTTCTGCCTCCCGCCGTCGCCCGTCTGCGGTCCGTTCCGATCGAGCGGCAGGCCAAGGTCGAAGGTCACACCCGACTTGACGAGAGCAGCACCCGCGGCCCGACACGCGTCGGTGATGAGGTTGAGCGTACCCAATTGGTCGTCCTCACCCCAACGACCCCAGTTCGACAGGCGTCGCCCCAGCTCTCGATAGCTTTCTGCGCTCGCGTTCATTTCAGCCACCACCCGTCGAAACTACCGCCCCGACCGGTGCTTGCGCCGCGTGTTGAACGAGTCAAGCAGCACCGCGAGAAAAATCAGCGCGCCCTGCACAAACTGCACCCAGAACGAAGAGACGTTGAGCAGGGTTAGACCGTTGTTAATGACGCCGATCAACAGCACACCGACGAGGGTGCCGATCATACTGCCCTTGCCTCCGAAGAGGCTCGTGCCGCCGATCACCACTGCGGCGATTACTTGCAGCTCTGTGCCGGTTGCGGCATTTGGAGTCGCGGAGTCGAGACGCCCGAGCAGAATGATCGCGGCGATGCCCGCGGTAAAGCCCGCGATCACGTAGGCGATAAAAACCACGCGTTTCACATTGATGCCTGCGAGTCGCGCGGCTTCGGCGTTACCCCCGACCGCATAGATCTGGTGCCCGAAGGTTGTTCGCGAGAGCACCAGGTGGGCGACGATGAACAGCAGGACCGTGACGAGCGCCGAGGTCTTAATGTCGAAGATCGCTGAAGCCCCCAACCAATTCATCGATTCGGGCAGGCCGTACACCGACTGTCCCTGACTGATCTGCAGCGTCAAGCCCCGGGCCATACCCATAACGGCAAGGGTGACGATGAAGGGAGCCAGGCCGAGCCAGGCAACGGACGAGCCGTTGACCGCACCGACCGCCATGGCGACCAAAATCACCACAACGATGCCGATGAGCCCCGAGCCGGTCGACTGGGAGACGATGGCCCCGACCAGCCCGGCGAGGGCGATGTTCGAGCCGACCGAGAGATCGATGCCGCTTGTGATGATCACGAAGGTCGCACCGATCGCCGCGATGCCCACCACGGCGCTCTGGGTGATGATGTTCGTCAGGTTGCCGGCTGTCAGAAATGTTGGGGTCATCACGGAAAGCGCCACCGAGACGAGCACCAGTGCGACAACGATCGGTGCCAAGTTACTGTTGCCGGCGGATTTTGCCAGCCGCTGCACCACGGATTCGGTGCGTTCCGTCGAGACGGTCGTCGTTTCGCTCATCGGGTCGAGCCTCCTACTGGTACTCCTGCCGCAGACGACAGGTGAAGTATCTGTTCACGTTCAAATTCATCTCGCCGCAGTTCTGCGACGATGCGGCCAGCCGAGAGCACGTAGACGCGATCGGCGACGGCCAGCACCTCGTCGGTGTCGGAGCTGCTCACGCACACGGCTGCGCCCGCCTCCGCGAGCTGAAAGATCTCTTCGTAGATGCCAGCCTTGGCGCCGACGTCGACCCCTCGTGTCGGGTCATCAAAGAAGGCAACCCGAGGCTTCCTCTCCGACACCCGCGCCACGACTACCTTCTGCTGGTTGCCCCCAGAAAGCTCTCCAATGGCCTGCTTGGTCGAGTGCAACCGCACGCGATAGCGGGACACCACATCGCGGGCTAATGCACCGACGCGTCGAATGTCAATGATGCCGAACTTCGACACATCGCGATAGGCACCGTAAATCAGGTTCGACTCCACAGTGCCTTCGAGAATGAGGCCATCGCCCTTGCGGTCCTCCGAGGCGTAGAGGAGTCCGGCTCGCATGGCGTGACGGATCGATCCCGGTTTCACCGCTCTCCCGTCAACGACTATTTTGCCGGAGGAGACCGGGTTCACCCCGCAGAGTGCGCGCATCAGCTCAGTTCGCCCAGCTCCTGCCAGTCCCACCAGCCCGACAATCTCGCCGGCGCAAGCCGTCACACGGGCATCCGACACGCCAGGCGCGTGGATGCCCTCCGCCTCGAGCACCTTCTCACCGATCTCTCGGGTGCGCCACGGATACGCCTGTTCGAGCTCCGCCGCGAGCATCGCCCGCACGAGCGTATGCTCATCCCACTCATCGACAGGTCCTTCTGCAACCATTCGGCCATCGCGCAGAACAATCAGCCGATCTGCGATGCGGAACAGCTCGTCGAGGTGATGCGTCACGTACAGAATCGTCATGCCCTGCTCGCGCAGCCGCTCGATCACGTGCAACAGCGTCTCCACGTCGGCTTCCGGTAATGACGAGGTGGGTTCGTCGAGCACCAGCACCTGGGCGTCACGAACCAGACATCGTGCGATCTCGGCCAACTGACGCTGCGCGATCGTCAACTCGCGAAGCGGGGTATCCAAACTGAGGTGGTCGAGGCCGACCACACGCAGGCCCTCGAGCGCTCGTTTGCGGTTCACTCGGGTGCGAGTGAAGCCCCAGCGGGATTCCAAGTTGCCGAGCAGCACGTTCTCGAGCAGCGGGAGGTCGGGCACGTCCGTGAGTTCTTGGTAGATCACGCTAATGCCAGCCTCGATTACCGCCCTCGTCGAGGCCGGCAGGGACTCTCCGTTCACTTCGATCCGACCCGTGGTCGGTTCAATCGCCCCTGAGATCATGCGGATCAGGGTGGACTTGCCGGCTCCGTTCTCGCCGACAAGTCCCGTGACCGTGCCGGGCGAGAGGGCGAACCCAATCCCTGCGAGAACAGTGTTCGTTCCGAAGGTCTTGGATACGCCCTCAAGCCGAATCGAATCGATGTTATTCGATGTCATCCGCCCAGATTCCGTACTCGAGCACCTCTGTCGACGCGATGTTCGCCGGCGTGAAGATCATGCCGGTCCACTCGATGAAGCCCGACACCTTCTCACCCTTCTCCAGCTTCGCGATGTTGGCCATGACCAGCTCGGCGAGGCGAATCGGGTGCGAGGCGACACTCATATCCTGTCGATTCGCGCGGATGTCGGCAACCGCCGGTGCCGGCGCGTCGTTACCGGTCACGAAGATGTGCCCTTCGTCACCGACCGGAAGGAACAGCCCTGCGGCCTCGATGGCCTTGGTGGCGCCCTGCGCCATGCTGTCGTTCGCGTTCATTACGGCATCAACATCGGGGTGCGCCTGCAGAATCGTCGAGAGCGCCTGGAAGGTCTTGTCGGTGTCGAAGCCACCGTCGGCACGTGCCACGACCTCAATGCCCGGGTACTGCCCGACGATCTCGTCGAACCCCTTCGTGCGGTCGGCGCCCGCGGCGCTGCCGGCGATGCCCTGCATCTCCACGACCTTGCCTTTCGGCTCGCCGTACTTTTCGGTCAAGAAGTCGACGATACCCTGAGCGCTCTGCTTACCGATGCTCACATGGTTCATCGCGACCGTGAACTGAATCGCATCCGACTCGATCGTGTCGGAAATAGCGATGACGGTCGCACCGGATTCAGAAGCCTGCTCGATCGCGGGCACGATGGCCGACGCGTCCGCGGGGCTCACGACAATGTAGTCAGCACCCTGGCTGACGAGGTTCTGGATATCGCTCGCCTGAACATTGTTGTCGCCATTTGAGTTGGTCTGGATCAGGCGGAAGCCGTGCTCCTCAGCGCCATTCTCCAGCCCCTTGATGAGCCCTGCGAAGTACGGGTTGGTCAGCGTGTAACCGGAAAAGCCGACAACGACCTCGTCGCTCCCACCGGCCGAACCGCCGCTCTGTTCCGCTGACGCGCAACCGGTGACGGCGAGCGCCATACCTGCCGCGATGGCGAGTGCGCTCGTTAGTCGCGCACGGAGTTTTCTATTTGGAGTCATCATCGATTCCCTTTCATTCTTTGTCCGATAGAGGTGTGGTGTACAGATTTAGGTCGCAAAGTTCAAACATGGGATCGCCGGTCAGGCGCCAATCGGACTCCCTTCGGCGATCAGATCGAGAAAATGCTGTCGCATGCGATCGCGATTCGGCTCGAGTCCAGTGATGATGCGCAGGCTGTCTGCCGCTTGACCAATCGCCATCATTCCGCCATCCAGCACTTGCCTCCCGTCTCGGCGCGCGACACGCAACAACTCAGTTTCCAGAGGCAGGTACACGACCTCCGCAATCCAGGCCGAGGGCTCTAGCCAGCTCGGTTCGAACGGCAACCCAGGGCTGTGCGCCATACCGGTGGGGGTCGCGTGCACGACGCCGTCGGCAGCACGCAGCACGTCGCTCAGCTGCCCCATCGATGCGGTCTCGATGTGAGAGTGCGGAAAGATGCCGTTGGTCCGTTCGACGAGAGCTCGGGCGCGATCTTGCTCTTGATCTACGACACAGAGGTGTGCAACACCCAACGTCAGCAGCGCATAGGCAGTCGCGGCACCGGCGCCACCCGCGCCGACTTGCACGATTGAGCACCCCTCGAGATCGCCAATGCCTTCTGTGACCGCGGTACGAAAACCGCTCCAGTCGGTGTTATGCCCCACAGCATCATCGCCGAACACCACCAGGTTCACTGCGGCCAACCGCTCGGCCGAGGGGCTGAGCGCGTCGATGTGCTCGATAATGCGCTGCTTAAACGGATGGGTCACGTTGATTGCGTCGTAGCCCTCCGACCGGATCCGGCGCATGATCTGCGGCAGATCGGCAAGAGACTCTCCCGTCTCCGCGATGTCAATCACTCGGTACTCGTAGTTGAGGCCGAGCCGTTCCGCTTCGCGGCGATGCATAGGGGGGGTCAACGACTCAGTGATTCCCTCGCCTAGCAGCCCCACCAGAATCATTGAGCAACCTCCTTCGCCTGGTCTGCGAACCTCCGGGCGAGTATCGTGACCGCCGCGAGGTAGCTGCCAATCCCCGCTCCCGAAATCGTCGCCGCCGCGCGATCCGCGACGTACGAGACGGCGCGGTATGGTTCTCGCGCATGGACGTTACTGAGGTGCACTTCAATGACCGGCACAGCGACCGCGCCGACGGCATCTCGGAGGGCGATCGAAGTGTGGGTTAGGGCCGAGGGGTTCAGGATCACGCCATCGTAGACTCCCGGGGCCTCGTGAAGCGCGTCTATGAGCACGCCCTCGTGATTGCTTTGCAGCAACTCCACGTCGATGCCGAATGAACCGGCGGCTTCAGCGACGATTCCGAGAATGTCGTCTTGCGACAGGGTGCCGTAAATGTCTGGCTCCCTCACACCCAGCAGGTTGAGGTTCGGCCCGTGCAGAATCAGCACTCGTCCGGACATGTGCGCCCCTTTGCGTCTCATTACTAACTAGATAGTACATTACGAATATTCGCTCGCTGCGTCAAACCGATGTGGCCGAATTGTGACATTTACCGAATGTGGATCATCGCCCGCGCACGCGAGGTCGACCCCGCGGGTGCGGCGAAATCGGATAATGACAATTTATTAACCATTTGGTACATTCATCGCATGCGTACCTCCATCGCCACCGTTTGCCTCTCAGGCACCCTCGTCGAAAAGCTCCATGCCTGCGCGCAGGCAGGCTTCGACGGCGTCGAGATTATGGACTCTGATCTCGTCGCCTCTTTCGAATCCCCTGAAGAAATCCGCGCGCTCTGCCAGCGACTCGGATTGCACATCGACATGTTCCAGCCGCTGCGTGACATCGAAGGCGTCGACGACGACATCTTTGCCGAGAACCTCCGCAGGGCCGAAGCGAAGTTCGAAATCATGGAACGTCTCGGAACCGACCTGGTCCTCTTGTGTAGCAATGTAGCCACCGCAACGATCTCCGACCAAGCAGCCAACGCCCGACAGCTCGGCCAGCTCGCCGATCTCGCGGCGCAGCGTGGCATCCGCATCGCCTACGAGGCGCTCGCCTGGGGCCGCTACGTGAGTGATTACCGTGACGCCTGGAAACTCGTGCAGCTTGCCGACCGTCCCAACCTCGGGATATGCCTCGACAGCTTTCATATACTCTCCCGCGGGCATGACCCGAGCGGCATCGAAAAGATCGACCCAGCCAAGCTGTTCTTCTTGCAGCTGGCCGATGCACCCGAGCTGCAACTCGATGTGCTCTCCTGGAGCCGCCACCATCGTCTATTCCCCGGAGAAGGCGAGTTCGACCTCGTAGGTTTTCTCGGTCACACCATGCGTGCCGGATACTCCGGGCCACTCTCACTTGAGATCTTCAATGACACCTTCCGCCAGACCGACGTGGTGCGCACTGCCCAGCACGCCCTCCGTTCATTGAACTGGCTCGCAGATCGAGCAGCAGCTGCGAACGGATGGTCCGAGAACCGTCTCGATGATCCCCAGAAGCCCTCCGCCATCGACTTCGTAGAGATCGCAGGAGAAGACCTGAGTGCGGTCGAGCAACAGCTCGACCAACTGGGATTTGTCTTCGCCGGCCGACACCGCAGCAAGTCCGTACGGCTCTGGCAGGCGGGCGAAGCCCGCATCATCGTGAACGAGCAGACGCACGAACCAGGCGCTCGACTACTCGGAATCGGGTTGCTCGTCGGCGACGCGAGTGCCGCGGCTCGGCGGGCGCACAGCATCGGCGCCCCCGAGGTCTTTCGCCGCACCTCGGCCGGCGAACAAGCGCTCGCCGCAGTCGCTGCCCCCGACGGAACCGAGGCGTACTGGGCTGATCACGTGATCAGCCAGACCTGGCAAGCTGAATTCGCAGGTGGGCTCGCGACGCCGCACGACTCCTCAGCTGTGCTGCATGGACGCATTGACCACATCAACATCGCGATGCCCTGGCAGCACTACGACGAAGCCATACTCTTTAACACCAGCGTGCTCGCCCTCGAATCCGATCGGTTCGCCGAGCTCCCTGGCCCCCGGGGTCTCGTGAGGAGCCAGGTGATGCGCACCAACGATGGCACCGTGCGGCTCGTCCTGAACCTGGTGCCCCCCACCGCGCCGCGTCCGCCCCGGCACGTGGCGATCAGTGTCGACGATGCCCTCGCCGTCGCGCGACGCGCTCGCGCACGTGGCCTCCGTTTCCTGCCCATTCCCGATAACTACTACGACGACCTCCGGGCCCGCTTCGACCTCGATCCTGAGCTGCTCTCGGAGCTGCGTGACCTGCATGTGCTGTACGACCGCGATGCCGCCGGCTCCTACATTCACTTCTACACGCCGACCATCGACGAGATCTTCCTCGAGGTGGTCCAGCGCATCGGCGCATACGACGGATACGGCGCACCCAACGCTCCCGTGCGACTCGCCGCCCAACCCCAATAGGCACGGCCATAACCCACCCGACGAATCGCGGCCGGAAATTGACTGGTGTGGAGCATTGGGCAATCGACGCAAAGGAGTGGCAGAGGTGCAGCGCGATTCACTCCAAGTGGCTTGCCCGGACCACCCGCACCCATGCCCATCCCGCATCCATGCCCATGCCCGTGCCCATCGGGCGCTAGTGGCTCCTTCACACCCGTGGAACCAGCCACTTACGCCCGATCCGCAAGGTGGTCACGAGACATCCGCCGCGGGGCGTCAGCCGGGAGTGCGAGTGCGATGCATCAGTGCAGTCAGCACCGCGAGTGCCGAGCCGACTACAGTGTCGCTGACACGCTCCATGGCGACGTGGTGCACCTGTGCCGCTCCCATTGCGGCCTCGTTAATGAAGAGCACCAGGGGCGTGATGAAGGCGAGCGCGAGCGCGTAGTTCCGCACCACTGTCATCTCGATCGCGAACTGCAGCAGCACGAGCGCCGCGACCAGCACCCACGGCACCGTCACCAGTGGCGCCACCAGCAGGAACAACAGCGCACCGAGCACCGTGCCGAGCGTGCGATGCAATGCCCGCTCAAGCGAAACCCGGCGCACCGGAACGACACCGACAACCGCCACTCCCGCCGCAACGGTCCAGTACGCATGCGTATCGTCAAGCCAGATCACACTGATCACGGTGCCGACCACGGCCACCACCGCCACCCGGGCCACCAGCACCGACTCCCCCGAACCCAGCCACGGCCCCGGCAGCAGCTCACGCAGGGGCCGTGGCGCGGCGCGAAAGTGACGAGGGAGCGCAAGCGGCGCAAGGGTCACGATCGCAGACAGGATCGACCCCGCCGCGACCAGCCCAAGAAACAGCCAGGGATCCGCCCGTCGTTCCCCGTCAGCGCCGAGACCCGTCACATTCGATGCGAGCCCATACATGAGCACAAAGAACACCGGGCCCGGCGGGCCCAGGCGGTACGCGAGCGACAACGCGGTGGCGACCGGAGCGAGGAGCACGAGCCCCGCTGCGAGCACCCACACCCACGGTGCGAACAGGGCACCGAGTGCCGCACACACGAGCAGGGCAAGGCTGACGATCGACAGCACCTTGATTCTCTCGCGCGGCGGGAGCGCGGAAGCAAAGAGCGGAGCGAATGCGCCCGCAGCAGCTTGGAGGCCGAGGTCGGGCCGAACGAGCAGCGTGCCCAACGCGAGGGGCAGGCCAATGGCGAGCGCGGCCCGCACCGACACTGCGAGTCTCGGGCTCGGCGATTTCGGCATACGCACCAGGCTGCGGATCGCGTCGCCGCCCGCGTGCCGCCAGCCGTCGCCGCCGTTCCCTGATCCACCCATCGCTTCAGGAACGCGACGCGAGCCAGGCCGCGCCCACGATGCCGGCGTTGTTACGAAAGCGGGCCGGCACCACCGGGGCGTTGACCCCGGGAAACGGCAGGTACTGTGCCGATGCCTTGCTGATGCTGCCGCCGATGACGAAGCGGTCGGGGGTGAACAGCAGCTCCAAGTGGATCAGGTAGCGCGCGACGCGGCTGGACCATTCCGCCAGCGTGATGCCCTCGCGCTCGATCACCTTCGCCGATGCGAATCGTTCGATGTCGGGGTGGCCGTCAAGCTCAAGATGCCCGAGTTCGAGGTTTGGCACGAGAAGACCATCGTGGATCAGGGCGCTGCCGATGCCCGTTCCGAACGTCAGCACCAACGTGGTGCCCGGGAGACCGCGCACCTCGCCAAACGCCGCCTCAGCGAGCCCTGCCGCGTCGGCATCGTTGACCACCGTGCACGGTGCACCGACCGCCGCTCCGAAGCGGGCTGCCGCGTCGGTGCCGATCCAGCTTCGGCCTATGTTCGCCGCCGTGCGCATGATGCCGTGCTGCACGACCCCCGGCAAGGTAACTCCGACCGGCAGTGCGGCGAGTCGCTCGTCGGGATCCTCTCCGGCCAACTCGGTGTGGATCGCGTTCGCCATCAGACCAACCTCGCGGGCGATGTCTGCCGGCAACCCGCCCGCGGGCGTCGGCACCCTGTGTCGTGAGGTCAGGCGAGCGCCGGTCGCGACGTCAACCGCCGCGCCCTTGATGCCAGTACCGCCAACATCAATCCCGATTGCCGTTCGCGCTTCGCTCACATCGCCCAGTGTAGTTTGCTGGGTGCGACGGCTGACATTTCATTCGACCAGAGGTGCAGGCCGAGAATCTGCCGATGACCCCAACGGCAACGCCAGATCCAGATCCGGTATGAGTGCCAGCTCTAGCTCAGACGCCATCTTCAGGTCAGACGAGAGATTTGGAGCGGGCGACTACTGGCACGACTCAGAGCAGGCGGAGATCTGCCTCAACCTTTCTGGTGCTGTCGAGCAGCAGCGGCAGGTGATGCTCGAGCACTCGCCCGAGAGAGTCGCGACTGGCGCTCGTCGACACATTGATCGCGCTCGTCACCTGCCCGTCACGTCCACGCACGGGCGCCGCGACCGAACGGAGCCCCAGCTCAAGCTCGCCGTCAACAAGCGCATACCCCTGCTCGCGCACGCGGTCGAGCTCGGACATGAGCGCTGCGGGTTCGGTGATCGTGCGCTCCGTGAGGGCGCGCCACTCGGTCTCGCGCAGCACCTGGGCGAGATCCTGCTCGGGCAGGTGGGCGAGGAGCACCCGCCCGAGGCTCGTCGCATACGCGGGGAAGCGGGTGCCGATCGTGATCCGCACTGACATGATGCGGCGGGTCGGAACGCGCGCGACGTACACGATGTCGGGACCGGCGAGCACGGCCGCGGAGACCGACTCGTCCACCCTTCGTGAGAGACGCTCGAGGTGCGGCTGCATGATCTCGGGCAGCGACAGCGCCGAAAGGTAGCTAAAGCCGAGTTCGAGCACGCGGGGGGTGAGCGCAAAGTGCCGGCCGTCGCTGCGCACATAGCCGAGGGTCTCGAGCGTGCGGAGAAACCTGCGCGCCGCCGCCGGGGAGATGTCGACGCGGCGGGCGACGTCACTCAGGGTGAGTTCGGGGTGATCCGCATCGAACGCGCGGATCACCCCGATGCCGCGCGCGAGCGACTGCACGAAGTCGGCGCTATCGGGGGTGGCGCCAAAACCACCGGGGCGTTCAGGGGGCCGTTTGGCTTGATGCTCGCTCATGTCATCTCCCATGATGCCCCTACGTGCGTGCGAATTTTCAATGTAGTAGGCCCGACGCGCCGAATTCATTCAGCATGAGGGAGAAAGCAGCGAGTTGGCCCGGAGAACCGGGCAGGCAACGGGTTCGTGCGCCTCACTCTCATTCAGTGGGCAGTAGATGCTCGAAAGTTGCTGCATTCCGACATTTACTGCCCACTCGAATCATGCGGCGGTGGATCGGCTAACGTTCGAGCACCACCGCGAGGCCCTGGCCCACGCCGATGCAGATCGTGGCGACCGCGACACCGCCGCCGCGGCGCTTAAGCTCCTGCGCCGCGTGCCCGATGATGCGGCCGCCCGAGGCGCCCAGCGGGTGCCCGATCGCGAGCGCGCCGCCGTGAATGTTGAGCTTCGCGGGATCGAGGTCGGGCCACCCGGCGAGGCACGCGAGCGACTGCGACGCGAAGGCCTCGTTGAGCTCGACAAAGTCGACATCGGCCCAGGTCTTGCCCGCACGCGCGAGAGCCTTGTTCGCCGCCTCGATGGGCGCGATGGGGAACTGATCGGGATCCACACCGTGCGCGGCACGACCCGCAATCCGCGCGAGCGGCTCGGAATCCAGCGCACCCTCGCCGCCCAGCAGCACCGCGGATGCCCCATCGTTGATCGACGACGCGTTGCCCGCGGTCACCGTGCCGTCGGCGGCAAACAACGGCTTCAGGCTGGCAAGCTTCTCCACCGACGAATCCTCGCGGATCCCCTCGTCACGCGCCATCTCGTAGCCCGGTACCTGCACGATCTCGGCATCGTAGAGACCAGCCGCCCATGCCTCGGCGGCGAGCCGGTGCGAGCGCACGGCGAACTCGTCTTGCGCCTCTCGGGAAATGCCCCACTCGCCGGCGATCTTCTCGGCCGATTCGCCGTTCGAGATCGTCCAGTGCTTCGGCAGCGCCTTGTTGACCATGCGCCACCCGATTGAGGTGTTCCACATGGTCTGGTTGCCAACTGCGGGCCACGGCTTCGCCGATTTCTCAACCACGAACGGGGCGCGGCTCATCGACTCGACGCCACCGGTAAGCACCAACTCGGCGTCGCCCGACTCGATCGCGCGCGAGCCCTGAATCACGGCCTCGACCGAGGACGCGCAGAGGCGGTTCACGGTGACACCCGTAACTGAGGTGGGGAAGCCCGCGAGCAGCGCGCCGAAGCGGGCCACGTTGCGGTTGTCTTCGCCCGTCTGGTTCGCGTCGCCGAAGATGACGTCCTCGATGCGGGCCGGGTCGATGCTCGTGCGCTCGACGATGGAGCGCATCACGTGCGCGGCCAGGTCGTCGGGGCGCACGCCCGAGAGTGCTCCGGCGGCACGGCCGAACGGGGTGCGCACGGCATCGTAAATGAAGGTGCTGGTCATGATCAGTTCTCCTTGGCTGGGGTGGAGGCGGCAGTGGATCCACCGGTTGCGTCACTCAAGACGAGCCCGGTGAGTTCGGCGAGCGACGCCACGGTGTTGGTGCCGAACGCCTCGGTGACCGCGAAGCCGTCGGGGGTGACGTCGAAAATCGCGTGGTCGGTGTAGACGCGCGAGACGCAGCCCACGCCGGTGAGCGGGTAACTGCAGGCGTCAACGAGCTTCGACTCCCCCTGTTTCGTGAGCAGGTCGGTCATCACGTAGACCGACTTCGCGCCGATGGCAAGATCCATCGCGCCACCGATGGCGGGGATCGCCCCGGGGGCGCCCGTCGACCAGTTCGCGAGGTCGCCGTTCTCCGCGACCTGGAACGCGCCGAGCACGCACACGTCGAGGTGTCCGCCGCGCATCATGGCGAAGGAGTCTGCGTGATGAAAATAGGCGGCACCGGGAAGCGCGGTGACGGCCTGCTTGCCCGCGTTGATGAGGTCGGGATCGATCCGTCCCTCCTCGGGAGCTTCGCCCATGCCGAGCATGCCGTTCTCGGTGTGCAGGATGATCTCGAGGTCATCCGGAAGGTAGTTCGCCACGAGGGTTGGGGCGCCGATGCCGAGGTTCACGTACGAGCCCTCGTGGATATCTGCGGCGATGCGCGCCGCCAGATCCTGCCTGCTGATGCGAGTGCTCATCGTGCGTCCTCCTGTGTCTCTTTAGCCCCATCGAGCGGTCTGCCCTCAATGTCTACGCCTCCGACAAACTCGCCACCCTGCAACCAGCGGCGCTCGCCCACGGCGACGACGCGATCCACAAAGATACCGGGGGTCACGACCGACTCAGGATCGAGCGCACCGAGCGGCACGATCTCGTCGACCTGCACGATCGTCGTGGCCGCAGCGGTCGCCATGATCGGGCCAAAGTTGCGGGCCGTTTCGCGGAAGACGAGGTTGCCAAAGCGGTCGCCTTTGAGTGCGCTAATGAGGGCGAAGTCGGCGCGGATCGGGTACTCAAGCAGGTAGGTGCGGCCGTCGATGACGCGCGTCTCGCGACCCTCCGCGAGCTCGGTGCCGACGGCGGTCGGCGAGTAGAACGCGCCGATGCCGGCACCGGCGGCGCGGATCCGCTCGGCCAGGTTGCCCTGTGGCACTAGCTCGAGCTCGATCGCGCCCTCGCGGTAGAGACCGTCGAACACCCACGAGTCGCTCTGGCGCGGGAACGAGCACACGATCTTGCGCACGCGGCGCTTCGCGAGCAGCGCGGCGAGCCCGGTGTCGCCGTTGCCCGCATTGTTATTGACGATCGTGAGGTCGCCCGCGCCCTGCTCAATGAGTGCGTCAATGAGCTCGACGGGCTGGCCCGCCCGCCCGAATCCGCCGATCATCACGGTGGCGCCGTCGGGAATCCCCGCGACCGCCTCCTCGATGGACGGCACTGTCTTGTCGATCATGCGTTCCTCCTGCCTCATGGGCGTCGCTACCAAGAGTCCACTATTTTCGCTCTGCGAAACTAGTTTCGTCAGTCGAAATCAATAATACCTGCGTTGTCGCAACTTCGATAGAGTGCGGATCGTGCCTGACCTTCGCCCGCCTTCACGCCACGCCGGCATACTCCTGTTCGTGGCGGTGTGCCTCGTTGCGGCGAACCTCCGCATGACCATCACCGCGGTGGGCCCGCTGCTCGACGAGATCGCCGCGGATCGGGGCGTCTCCCCCGCCGCGCTCGGCCTGCTCGGCTCCCTCCCCCTGATCACCTGGGGCCTCGTGTCGCCGCTCGCGCACGGGCTCAGCGCCCGGCTCGGCATGACTCGCGCGGTGTCATGGGCGCTCGTCGCGCTCGCCGCGGGTACAGCCTGGCGCTCCCTCCCCGGCACTGAGGCGAACCTCTGGCTCGGCACCGCACTGATCGGCGTAGGCTTGGGCTTCGCGAATGCGCTGCTGCCCGCGGTGATCAAGCGCGACTTTCCCGCGCGCGTGCCACTGCTCATGGGGGTCTACACCGCGCTGCTCGGCGGCACCGGCGCGATCGGCGCCGGCCTCGCGGCCCCCCTGGCCGACCTGCCCCTCGGCGGCGAGCGCCTCGGCTGGCAGGCCTCGCTACTCCTGATGGGGGCGCCGATTCCGATCGCACTCGCCGTGTGGATCATCGCGAACCGCCTGGGGCGCCGCACCACCGTGGCCGTGCCGGTCACCACGGGACCGATCGCCGCGCCCCCGGGCAGTGCGGGGCGGCGCATTTGGCGCGATCCACTCGCTTGGCAAGTGTCGCTCTATATGGGCTCGCAGTCGGCGATCTTCTACAGTCTCGCGGCCTGGCTCGCGCCGTATGAGATCGCGAACGGCCGCACGCCGGTCGCCGCAGGGCTCGTGCTGATGACGTTTCAGGTCATCGGCATCGCGGGGTCGCTCGCGTTGCCCCTCGTAGCTCGCGGGCCGCGTCGCAAGCGCTGGCTGCCCGGGCTGTTGCCGGCCCTCACGTTGATCGCGATGCTCGGAATCGCCCTGTGGCCCAGCGCGATCGTCGCGTGGCTCGTCATCGGCGGTCTTGCCGGCGGCGGGTCACTCACGATGGCGCTCACCCTCATGGCAATGCGCGCGCGCACCGCCGAGCACGCGACTGCCCTCTCGGGCATGGCGCAGTCACTCGGCTACCTCATCGCCGCAGTGGGGCCGTTCGCGTTCGGTGCGCTGCTGGGTGCGAGCGGCGGGTGGATCGCGCCCTTCGCCCTCATCTGGGGCGCCGCGGTGGCGCAGATTGCCCTCGGGGTGTCGGTCGGGCGGCCCAGGTTCGTGCTCGATCGGTAGCTTGAGCACCCACATGAACCGCTCGCGCGGCACTGCGGCTAAGCCTTAGCTCACCTCAATGACGATCCGCGCGCCACGGCCGGTGGGCCGATACTGGGCTGCGGATCCGCCTGGGTCTTCAGCCGAAGCTGCGGCGAGCGCCTCACCCGAGGAAAGCGCCGGATCCCCACTCGCCACCACGCGAGACACGCAGCAGCACAGCTTCGAGTTCGGGGCCTTCTGACGCTCGGAGTAGAACACGTCACGGTGATCCACAGCGCCGGAGAGGTCGAGAATACGCACTTCACACAGGCCGCACTCGCCGCGCCTGCAGTCGAACATCATGTCGACGCCCGAGCGCTCCAGCGCTTCCAGCATCGATTCGTCAGCCCTCACGTCAACGCGCGCACCGTATTGCGGCACCTCGACAACAAAGGGCTGAGCATCGAACCAACCGGAGTTTCCAAACGTCTCCGAGCGCAGCAGGGTGCGGTCTCGTCCGCCGCGATCCCACAGCCGGCGGATCTCTTCCATCAGGCGAATGGGGCCACACATGTAGAGCTCAGCGGCTGGGGGCACCTCTGCGATCAGATCGGCGACCTGCATGCGCCCGTGCTCCTGCGTGATGTGAGGAATCAGTCGTTCGCCGTGCTCGTCACCGAGTTCATCGAGGTATGCCATGCGCTCGCGCGAGTGACCAACGTAGTGCAGTTCGTACTCGGCTCCCAGCTTGCGCAGCACTCTCGCCATGCCCAGCATGGCGGTGATGCCGACCCCGCCAGCAACGAGAGTGTAAGAAGGGGCACCGACTCGAAATGGGAAATCCTGCAGCGGCTGGGTCACCCGCACCCGATCGCCGGGTCGGAGGGAATGCATGTATTCTGCGCCTCCCCGACTCACCGGGGAGCGGTATACCGAGAGCGCGAAGGTGTCTCCAGATTCGCTCGCATCGACGATGGAATACGAGCGCAGGTCAACCCGGTCGGTCACGTGCACTTCGATATCGACGTGCGTGCCAGGCTTCACCGGCACCGGAAGCTTCGGAGCCAGTTCAATGCGCTGGATCCCTTCGGCAACTCGCCGCGTCGCCACCACCGTGGCGTCTTGCCACGCAGTCTGCTTATCAGCCATGCCTAGCTGCCCTCTGACGCACTCTGCACGAGCTCAGTGACGTCGGCGCGGCCGCCGCGGGCAGCGGATCCGGTGAGACGGTACCCCCCAGCCGACGGCACGGGTGCCGCAGCGCCTCGCCCTTCAGCAGCAAGGCCACGCTCGAGCAAACGCCTCACCCACATGCCGCCAGCATCAATGTTGAGGTTATAGAACTCGTAGTCGGGGTTCGCGTCGATCGCTTCCTGTTGTGCCTTCAGCATCGCCTCGTCTTCGCCGAAGACCCCGTGCACGCCGTTGCGCAACTGGGTGGTCAGCAACTGGCTCTCGAGCCGATAGTTACGCATAAAAGCCCAGAAATAGTGACAGCTGCGATCGCCCTCGGGAGTGATCGTGTTCATGACGTACCCGTTGACTCCGCGCGATCGGTCGCCTTCGGGAGCCCCCGTGCCGGCCGCGGCGACCCCGACATCGATGCAGATGGTTGAGGGGTAGGTGTAGTGAATGATCTGCCAACGATCGACTTTGCCGGAAAATCCGGGAAACTTGTCGCGCATATTTTTCAACCAGAATGGCGGTGCGTCAATGTTCAGCATCCAGCGAGTCACCGTGACCGTTTGCTCATCGTGCGTGACGACAAACTCGGATTCGCTCAGCTCCTCCTGCCCGATCGACGAGGAATGTACAAACTCCTCGTGCGTCAGATCCATCAGGTTGTCGAGCACCAACTGGTAGTTGCAGGGAGCTTCGATGGTCTCGCCATCGCCAGCCCACTCCTCGGAGTCGAGCTGGTGCATGTCAGGAATTCGATCTGGATCAGCGAGCAGCGGATCGCCGAGCCACACCCACAGATACCGATAGCGCTCAACAACCGGAAACGAGGGAACTACCGCAGAAGGGTTCAGCGTCTCCTGCGCCGGCATCCCCGTGCACCTGCCCGCGGAGTTGAACTTGAGCCCGTGGTAGGGACATTGCACCTCATCGGTGCCCATCAGCTTACCCTGAGACAGCGGCGCAAGACGGTGCCAACATGCATCAGCCAGGGCAACCGGACGCCCATCCTGCGTCCGGTAGAGCGCGAGTGGGCGACCGGCCACTGTGCGGGCAAGGAGTCCCTTATTGGTGACCTCATGGTCCCACGCGGCGACGTACCACGCGTTGAAGGGGTAGGTCAGCAATTTCGCCGGTGAACTACTGCCGGGTTCTGCATGCATGGAGGCTCCTTTGCCGGTCACGGATAGTCGCTCAGCGGTGCCGCGCGGCACCAAACGCGCTTCGTTAAATAACTATATCCATAGTGATTTCTGTCTCACTCTACGCGAATTGGCTAGGCTTGGCTAGCACGCGTTTCACTTCGCCGTCGCGATCCGAAAAATGGAGGCATTGTGAGTCTCAGAGCTGCTCTCCTCGCGCTCATCTCTGCGGGTCCCGCAACCGGGTACGACATCGCCAAGCAGTTTCGCAGCACCGTCGGGCACCTGTGGCACGCGCCTGACTCGCAGATCTACCCCGAGCTGCGACGCATGCAGCAGGAGGATCTCCTCCACGCCGAAGACATTCCCTGGGGCCAGAAACACGCGACCAAAACGCAGTACTCAATCACACCTGCGGGCACAGAGGCCCTGGCGCGCTGGCAGGCATCTCCCCTCACTTACGCCCCAGAACGGGACCAAGCCCACCTGCTTGCCGCCTACTTTGAATGGGCACCCCATCCCTCTGACGCGCGGCAACGTCTACTCGACCACATTTCGCACTTCGACGCGATGCGCGACAGCGCTCAGGGTCAGATCACGGCAATCGAAGCCCGTACGAACCAGACGCTCAATCGGCGTCTCACGATGACCGATCCGGAGCACCACGAACGTGTCATCGCGTTCAAGCTGTTCGCGTACCGTGGCAAAATCGCGCGCGCTGAGTCTGAGATTGCCTGGGCACGGGAGGGGCTGGAGTTACTTGACGGGCTCACACCGGGCGAGGCCTGAGCCAGAATACGAGACGGTGCTCGCCGGTGTAGGCGGCGATCGTCTGGGCGACCCGAACTGCTGACGAAGAACTTCCTAGCGAACAATTCCAGCCAGCACTGATTCCCCCGCCTGCACCTCAGCGAACACACCGTCTACCCACTCGATCGCGGCCTCCGTCGTTTCAAGCGCACCGCCGGCGTCGTGCCTGCCAAATTCGCCCACGCGACGCGCTCCACACTCCGCGAGCGCTTCGTCCAGGAGTTCGCTGCCTCGCGAATAGGTCTTCGTGTAGCTGCGATCCCCCAAGCCGAACATTGCATAGCGCAGCCCACTCAAATCGTGCTGCTTGAGCGACAGCTGCGCGTGAAACGCCCGGGCGCTCGTCGGCAGCTCCCCGTCGCCATAGGTGGAGCAGAGAATGAGGTGCAGGCGTGCGGGATCAAGCTCCGCGGGCGAGAGATCCGCTATGTCTCGCACACGAACATCTGCGAGTTCGCCGACTCTCGCGTGCAACTCTTCTGCCGCAAGCTCCGCACCGCCAGATTCGGTTGCAAAGAGGATCGTGACTGGCTCGACAGGTGTCGCGGCACTGTCAGATCGCTCCTCGGCGACGGGGAGATCGAGCGAGACATCTCGGGCTGCCTGAAGTTGACCTGCGCGAGTGCGGATCTTGGCGCGAACCCTCCCGGGTCCAGCTGCACGACGCTCCGCATGGTCGATCCGACGCCATCCGGTGAAGTCCACAGCGTGCGCGGGAGGCACAAATGCGGCAATGCTCGAGTCGGCGGAAGGCAGCTCCGACAGGTCTTCTGCGATGAGCCGGGCAAGTTGTCGCGCGTCCTCTCGCTGATCACGGATCGTGCCACGCGAACCTCGACGCAACCAACCGCCAACGTACAGGCCTGGCTCGACCCTACCGCTCGGAAACTCACCCGGCGCCACCGGAATCGATTCTGCCGCCTCGGGCTGAGCAGAAAAACCGATCGCTGTGATCACATTCTGCACCTCAAGTGTGCGGGTTTCAGACTCGGTGCTGATCCGCACGCCTGAAACGCTTGCATCACCCAGGATTGCCTCGGGCGTCGCACCAAACCACCACTCAATCCGGGCACCCGGATCAGCAACACGTGAGTCGGCCAGGGTCAGTACCGCATCGAGTCGCGCATCCTTTCCCGCCACTGCCGCATCGATATCCACACCGTGCACAACATGTTGCACCCCGGGAAGCCCGGCAAGTTCACGCACCATCACCGGATCGAACTTTGCAGATTCTGGGGCGCCGCGACCCACGAGGTGCACCGTGCGCACAGCCCCAGCGATCTGCCCATGCACCCGGTCATCGACATCGCTGCCAGTGAAATTGGTGCGCGTGAGCAATCGCGCAACGTCGAGGGCCACATTGCCGTGTCCGACGATGGCCACGGTTTCGCCGAGCGGGGGCACTGCCGGTTGGTCGGGGTGCCCGTTGAAGACCCGCGTGAGTTCGCCGGCACCGTGCACGCCGACGAGATCCGCACCCGGGATGCGCAGCGGAATATCACGGTGCACACCTGTAGCCAAGACGACTGCGTCGGCACTGGCTCGCAAACTCGCGAGCGAAACGTCCGTTCCGAGGCGCACGTTGCCGTGAAAACGCACCTGTGGATCGAGAAGCAGTCGATCAAACTGTCTGGCAACCGACTTGGTGCCCTGGTGATCGGGAGCTACTCCGTAGCGCACCAGCCCGTAGGGCACCGGCTGCGCCTCGATCATGTCGATTTCCGCTTCGGGCATCGACTTGCGAAGCGCCTGCGCGATGAAGCATCCCGAAGGTCCTGCTCCGACGATCGCGATCCGCTTCCTGGCTTCGGGCGCACTGGCCGGAGGCGCGAGCTCAGCGGCAGGGCTTCGCCCGGTCGCAGGGGCGTCCTGCCAGGCCACGGGCAGTTTGGTCATTCCTCGAAACACCCAACCGGCGATTTCTGCGGGATCGTCATCAACCAGCGACAGCCCCGCGAATCGATTGAAGAGTTGTGGGAGCCCGACCGCGGCGACTTCTGCCTTCGCGACCCACGCGCCCAGGCAGACGTGCACGCCCTTTCCAAAGGCAAGGTGCGGCTGTACCTCGCGGTGAATATCAAACTCCTCGGCACGCGACCACACGGTCGCGTCTCGGTTCGCAGAAAGCAGGCAGATCCCCAACTTGGCGCCAGCGGGAAGATGAACGCCCGCAAGTTCGGTGTCGCGCGTGACCTGGCGCGAGTACAAGCCAATCGGGGCCACCCAGCGGAGCGCTTCGTCGAACACCGCGGGCCAGAGGGTCGAGTCCGCCACGACAGCGTCACGCTGATCGGGGTGGGTCAGCAGTGCCCACGCGGCGACCCCAATCGCGTCGCGTGGCTCGTTGAGCCCTCCACCGATCGTCATCTTCACATTGGCACGAATACGCTCGATCGGCATGAGTTCACCCGGCGCCCGCAAAAGCTGCGCGATCAGCGTGGGGTTGTTGTCGAGATGCTTCGCATGCCACGCAAGCATCTCGTCGAGCGCAAGGTCGACCTCATCGAACGACGTCTTTCCCAATTCCCATATCCGCGCATCGTCAGCGTAATTTCCCGTCGCGTCAATCATGGTTTGTGACCAACGCTGCAGGTCGGTCTGGTGCGCGTTATGGAGGCCGAGCAGTTCCCGCAGATTTTCGGCTGCATAGGGCGCTGCGAAATCCCAGATGAGATCGGCGGCCGGTCCGTTCGCCGCGAACTCATCAAGATATTTGGCGGCGTTGCGCTCAAATACCTGTGTCCAGGTACGTTTCACTTCACCGGGTCGAAGCGCCGGCTGCCAGGCCTTCCGCTCGAGGTAGTGCTCTGGGTCATCTCGACGCAGCATCGAATGCCCCATTGCTCGAATCTGCAGTGACCCCTCCTCGTTCGCAGAAAAGAGCTCCTGATCCAGTTCGGTTTCGTGCACCGCTTCATATGAGCTCACCAGATAGCGACCGACCGCGGGCACCCAGTGCACCCCGCCCTCGGCTCGAAGCCGCTCGTATATCGGAAACGGATCTCGGTGAAGATCCGGAATTGTTACCCAGTCAGCGACGGGAGCTGCTCGACCGGTCATATGCGTACCCCACCATTCACTCAAACCTTTCCTGCCAGTATGATCATGAACAAAGCATGGGAAAAGCGGGTATATCCAGTATTTCAATGAGGAAAAACCATTTATGAGCGCTCTTCGGGCACCGAGTTTCACGCTTCGGCAGCTGTCATACCTGATCGCCGCAGCCGAAGCCGGCAGTATTGCCGCCGCCTCAGCGCGTCTGCACGTGTCACCGTCAGCCGTGTCCGAGGCGCTCCACGAGCTCGACCGAGCCGTGGGAACCCCGCTCACGGTTCGCCGACGCGCCCAGGGCGTGACACTGACGAGCAGCGGATCGAAGGTCATCGTGCAGGCGAGACAACTCCTCGAGCTTGCCGCCGACCTGACCGCCGGAGTGCACGGGAACGAATTCGAACTCACCGGGCCGATCACCATCGCCTGCTACCCCACGCTCGCCCCCGTCATCCTTCCTCCGCTCCTCGCTGAGTTCGGGCGGTCTCATCCAAACGTGCAACTCGATATTCTCGAAGTCACACACGACCACCTGGCAGGTCGGCTCGAATCCGGTGAGGTCGACGTGGCGTTCGTCTACGGCACTCAGGTTCCCGGGGCTCCGCTGCGACGACGTCTAGTCGAACTCCCCGCCCACGTGCTCCTTCCCGGCAGTCACCCGCTCGCAGACGCAGCATCGGTACGACTCGAAGAGCTCGCAGACGAGGATCTCATCCTGCTCGACGCTCCCCCCTCAAGTGAGCACACCCTGTCTCTCTTCGCTGAGCTGGGCCTCACCCCCCGCATTCGCCATCGAACGGCCAACTACGAAGCCGTGCGCACACTGGTCGGGCGTCAGCTTGGCTACGGCATACTCGTGCAAAGAATCACCAACGACAAGAGCTATGAGGGGTACCCAGTGGTCATGAAGGAGATTTCGCCGGCGGTGCCACCCGTGGGCATCGATGTCATCTGGTCGGCTTCTACGCCCACCCCGGCCCGAGTGACCGCACTCATCGAGTTCTCTCAGACCATTTCGTGGCACCAGCCGACACAGAGCAGCGCAGCATGAGCACCCTGCACTGGGGCATCAAGGCCTCGTTCCTTCGCTACCTCAGCGAGATGTCGGATGGCTCAGTCGAGGCCGTGCCCCCCGCCAGCTTCGACGACGGGAAGGGAGCCTTCCCCAGTGCCCCCGCGCAGTCGCCCGGCATCCTCCGATTCCGCGGCGGAATACGGTTCACTGGGCACGGCGGTCTGCTCAATCTGACCGTGGATTCTCCCGCCCTCGAACAGCGAGGAGAAGACTGGGTCATCACGATTTCAGATCCGTATGCACCAGCTACTCGGATCGACCTTGCCACCGTCGGTGAGTTCTCACCCGCGGCTTCCGGTGCGGAGCCACGCAACCCAGAGGTGCGAATTGGCACCGGAGTCGCACTGACCGCAGCAGGAGCTGATCTTTTCTTTGGGCCCTACGTCGAAGGAACTGCGCTTGACGAGTTCACAATCGTGGGTTCACCAGACGCGGGTTGAACGCCTCAACTCGCCGTTCAACCCGCGGGGCCCGAATTACCAGCCGTAGTTGAAGTCGTGTCGACTCAAACGCTCGGATCCGTCTTCGGTGATGAGGTAGGTATATCCGGCGGTGAATCCGGCGCCACCGACCTTGGTCAGTGCCGCGGGGTGCACTGCCATGGTCATTCCAGGTTGCAACTCCAACTCATTCTGGTCGCCCAGCACCCACCCATCCGCGACATCGAGCCCGATTGCATGCCCGTGCGAGAAGGGGTTCATCGCGCCTTCTGCTGCGATGCGATCTCGCATCGCCCGTGAGATGTCCGACACCTTGACGCCCGGGCGCAACATCGACTCGCCCAGAGTAAACCCCTCGTTCCACGCCTTCGCCAGGCGCAACAGTTCCGGGCTGAGTTCGTCAACCGGCATCGACACCGGCAACTGAGCGTAGTAGCCTCCGAACGCCGGCGTGATCTCCATGAACAGGGTGCCTCCGGAGGTGAGCACATCACCCGTCGGGTAGCGATCAAAATTCAGGAACGGGCCGTCCGCATCAATCACCTCGAGCGAGTACGGCGATTCGTGCTCGAACAGGAAGCGCTTCGTCTCCGCGTAGATGGTGTAGTCAGTGACGCCCGGCGCAACCAGGTCAACCAGCATGTCGTAGCAGTCATCGGCAATTGCCGCCGACCTGCGCATGAGGCTGATCTCAGTCTCGCTCTTGATCGCACGAAGCCGCATGAAGATATCGGATGCATCGACGATTCGGTCTTCACCGACCGCCTCGACGAGCGCACGATACACACCGATACCAATCGCGGATCCGCCGACGTACCCGACCTTCCCGGTGACATTCATGCTCTTGATGAGACCCACCGAATCATTCTTGAACCCATAGGCTCCGTCACCGAACGGGCGAATGTCGATGAACTCACGAATGTTTCCGTTCTTGTCCATCTTCGGCGAATCTGCAAGTACCGGATGGATGAAGTGGGTCAGATTCCCCTCGAGCGGCAACACGATCATGCCGCCGCCGCCCTGATTTGAGATGTAGCGGATGTGGCCCCGGTTGAAGATGTCTTGCAATCCCGCGACCAGAAGCACTTCGATGCCCTGGGCGCGCATCCCCTCCCTGATCTTCGCGATGCGTTCTTTCAGTTCAGACGTAGGGATAGCCCGCAGTTCGGTTGATGTTGCCGTAGTCATATTGTCTCTCTTTCTTGATGATGTGGTGGCGAGGCGCGAGCTGTGTGCGCCTCGTCGGAGGTCAGCGCAGGGTGGTGAGCACCGCCCGTGCGCCGGAGGCCGCAGGGCTCGCATATGCACGGTTGATATCACCGATCGTGATCCGCTCTGAGATCAATTGGGCGATGGGAAGGCGCCCCGAAAGTGCCAGCTCAGCAAACAATGGGATGTCGCGAGCCGGGTTCGTTCCGCCCATATAGATTCCGCGGATCCCCCGCTGGGCGCCGATCATGTCGGCCATCGTGTCGACTTCGAGTACCTGACCAGGCTTCGGAATGCCGATGAGATAGGTTGTGCCACCGGAGGCGGTGCTGCGTATCGCCTCGGTCGTCACGTCGGGAATTCCTACCGCGTCAAACGCGTGATCCACCCCGTGCGGGCAGACGGCCCGCACGGCTTCGTGCGTCGCAGTGCCCGCACTCTGCACTACCTGGGTCGCGCCAAATTGCCGGGCAAGTTCGAGCTTGCGCTGATCCACATCGACCGCGACGATCTGCCGCGCGCCAGCGAGGGCCGCACCGGCAACGATGTTCAGACCCACACCCCCGAGACCGAATACCGCGACGCGCTCCGCCGGGGCGACCCGTGCCACGTTGAGCACTGCGCCGACTCCCGTCGTCACGCCGCACCCCAGGAGGCTCGCCACGTCAAAGGGAAGCTCTGCCGGAATGCGAACAAACTGCCGCTCATCTGCGAGCGAATAGGTGGCGAACGCCGACACCCCGAGCGTATTGATGCGATCAGAACCTCGACGCACCCGTGGAGGTTCGGTCGGCAACCGCTCCAAGCTGTCAGGAAACGTGCAGAGCGTGGGGCGACCAATGTTGCACGCAGAGCAGGATCCGCAGGCACGCACCTCAGTACCCACCACGTGGTCCCCCACCCGAAGATTGCTCACTGCGTCGCCCACGGCGCGCACCACGCCGGCAAGCTCGTGCCCGGCGATGAGCGGAAGAGATCTGCCGCGATCAACGGAGGCGACATTCAGGTCAGAGTGACACAAGCCTGCGGCATGCACTTCGACCAGCACTTCGCGCCCTCTCGGGTCATCGAATTCAACTTCGTCAATACGAAATACTCCATCGAGTTGGTCGACAATTGCCGCGACACCAGTTCGAGTCATCGTGCTCCCTCGGAGTTCGGGGCGACGACGACCGTCGCCGCCGATAGATTGAATAAATGAGCCAGCAAACTGTCGCGCTTCGGCTGCCCAACCTCAGCGTTCGCCAGCTGTTCCATTTCGTAGTGGCCGCTGATGCGGGCACGCTCGCGGAAGCTGGTCGCGCGCTGCGCATGGCGCCGTCGGCGATTTCGTACTCCATCGACCAACTGGAAAGTGAACTCGGCGTACAGTTGTGCATTCGCCACAAGGCCAAGGGGCTGACGCTCACGCCCTCTGGCGAGGCGGCTCTCGTGCGGGCGCGAAACATGCTCGCGGATCTGCGCGATTTCGAGATTCTGTTTAGCCGGCAGGGCGTGGGCAACACGGGGCGCATCATTGTGGGCTGCACCACACCCATCGCTCCGTTTCTCCTGCCCGCCACCCACAAACGATTCGCCGAAGTCTTCCCCGACGCCAGCGTGGAGTTCGTGGAGGAAACCCAGAGCGTGTTGCAGGAGCGACTGCTGCAGGGCGACATTGACCTTGCCTTTATGTATGACCTGAGCCTCGATCACCGCATCCAGCGCAAGCCGCTGCTGCGGATGACACCGAATCTTCTCCTGTCGGGCGATCACCCGCTGGCGCAAGCTGATGCCCCCGCGACGATTCCCCTGAGCCTGGTGGCAGACGAGCGCTTCGTGCTGTTCGGGGCACACCCGCTGTATGACGCCTACCTGCGACTGTTCCGGGATGCCGGAATCGAACCGAATATTGCGCATACCTGCCGAAGCATGGGCACGCTGCGTGCCTTTGTCGGCCGGGGCACCGTGTTGGGGCTTTCGTATGAGAAGTACACGTTGCTGAAGACCGTTGACGACATCGATATCGTGTCGAAGCCTCTGGCCGGAGGAGAGGACGACGCACTGACGGTGTGCGTCGCCCTGCCCCGCGACTCGAGGCCCAGCACGTTGGCTCGTTCGTGGATCGAGGCCGCAGAGGCCATCTTCACGGTGTGAGCCGAGCCGATGCACCTCACCGCATCCGAGGAAGGAACCCGCGAGGACGTTCTGAGCGTTCACCACGCTGTGTCGCCTGGACATCACAGTTCCGGCTACTCAAACAAGATCACGGATCGGGCGACGCCCCCGGTTCGCAAGCGATCAAGACCCTCATTGACCTCCGCGAGCGTGATCCGGTTCGCGACCAGTTCGTCGAGACGCAAACGCCCCTGGAGATACAATTCCGCATACTCGGGAATGTGAATCTGCGGAATCGTTGACCCCATCGCGACCCCGTGCACCGACTTCTGATCGAAAAAGTGTCGGAATGGAATGCCGAGAATCGCATCAGGTTTCTGCACACCCACGAGATACGCGCTTCCTCCCTTGCCCAGTGATGCCAGCGCAATCTCGAGAGTCTCCGGGCGTCCGATGATCTCGAAAGCGTGCGTCACCCCCAGCCCATTGGTCACACGCTTTACCTCAGCCACCGGATCCCCGTAGCTGGAGTTGATCACATCGGTGGCGCCGAGCTCTGTCGCGAGCCGCAATGCTTCGTCGTTGAGATCGATCGCAATGATGCGGCGCGCGCCGGCAATGCGAGCTCCCTGCACTGCGTTGAGACCAACGCCCCCACATCCGACCACCACGACGGTGTCTCCGTGGGTGACTCCCGCAGTATTGAGCACCGCGCCCAGGCCGGTCGAGACACCACACCCGAGCAGACACGCAACGTCGAATGGAACCTCGTGAGGAATCGGCACAACCAGGTTCTCGTGCAGCACGACACGATCAGCGAAGCCACCGATCCCAATGAACTGAGTCACAGATTCACCGGCAACGCTCACCCGCGATGCCTGTTCAGAAGTTCGCGCCGTGGCGTGGTGATCATGGCAGAGAAACGGCTGCCCGTTTCTGCACCTCGCGCACCGGCCGCAGTGGTTCACCGGGCATGCCACCACATGGTCACCTACGGCGATCCCCCGCACCGCAGATCCGATCGCCTCGACGGTTCCTGCGATCTCGTGCCCCAGCATGAGCGGCAGGGGGAACCCGTGATCAGCGTGTGCGACCGTGAGGTCACTGCGGCACACCCCACTTGCGTGTACCCGCACGCGAACCTCGTGCGACGTCAC
Source organism: Leucobacter fengyongliangi (assembly GCF_050971685.1). Taxonomy (NCBI): domain Bacteria; kingdom Bacillati; phylum Actinomycetota; class Actinomycetes; order Micrococcales; family Microbacteriaceae; genus Leucobacter; species Leucobacter fengyongliangi. Next base: position 75,805 of record NZ_JBPCEU010000005.1, read on the forward strand.
CTCATCGAGTTGAATTGACTCAACGACGAGGGGCGCACCCAACTCGCGAAGTACGGCACCGACGGCCTCGACTCCTGGCATCGCCGTCAGTCCCGGTGTACCACGGGTGAAGGGGCATCAAGTCCCAGGTGCTCGCGCAGGGTCGTTCCCTCATACTCGGTGCGAAAGTAGCCTCGCTCCTGCAGCTCAGGGATGAGCTTGGTGCACATCATCTCCATGCCGCCCGGCATGAAGGGCGCGTTCACGTTGAATCCGTCACACGCCCGACCGTCGAACCAATCGATCATGTAGTCCGCCGCAGCGGAAGGGGTGCCGATGAAGAACCCGTGGCCGGTGCCGCGAGCATCCTCAATGATCAGTTCGCGCAGCGTGAGGCCGTCCTGCACCGCTCGTCGACGGAAGATTTCAGACCGACTCCTGGCGAACTTCTCGGGGAACCGATCAACCGGAACCTGATCGCTCAACTCGATGCCCGAGAGATCCATTCCGTGGCTGGCTGAGAGCTGCTGCACTCCGAACTCCATATTTACCTGATCCGCCAGGTGCTGAGCGAGCTCCTCGGCCTCGGCTTGCGTGTCGCCGAGAATCGGCACCAGCCCCGGGAGTATCTTCACCTGATTCGGATTGCGTCCCTTCTCAGCGACGATGCGCTTGTAGTCGGCGTAGTACTCCTGAGCATTGGCCTTGTCGGGTTGCGCGGCATAAATGCAGTCCGCGAACGTGGATCCGAGCTCAATTCCCGGGCCCGACGAGCCGGCCTGCACCAAGATGGGTCGACCCTGCAGAGAGGGACGCATGTTCAGCGGACCTTGCACATTGAAGAACTCACCCTGGTGGTTGATGCGATGCAGCTTTGAGGTATCGGCCCACACCCCGGATGCGCGGTCGGTGACTACCGCATCTGCATCCCAGCTGTCCCACAGCTGGGTCACCACCTCGAGATACTCCATGGCACGGCGGTAGCGGTCAGCGGGATCGGGCATTTCTTCTAGCCCGAAGTTTTGGTTGCCCTGAGAGCTCGTCACGATGTTCCAACCGGCACGGCCGCCGCTCATGTGATCAATTCCCATGATCTGTCGCGCGGTGTTATATGGCTCAGAAAATGTAGTCGAAACCGTGCCAATCAGACCGATCTTGGTCGTACGTGCCGCAAGTGCGGCGAGCACCGTCATGGGCTCGTACAGACCGTTCATCTTGACGTCGTTGCGCAGAATCGTGTCGGCCGTCACGATATCTCCAAAGAAGACCGCATCGAGTTTCGCGGCTTCTGCCATCAGGGTAAGTTCAGCGACAAATTCGAGATACCCGAGTTCCTCCGCCCGGCTTCCCTCCAGCCGCCAGCTGTCTTTGTGATAACCCGCGGGCAGCATAAACGTAGTGATATGCATCTTGTCGGGGCGACGTTCCATCGTTCTCTCCTGCGTGTCGAGTGCGTGTGTGTGGTCGATTAGTGACCGAGAAGCTCGAGGATGCGAGTACGAGCTTCCCCAAATCTCGGATTGGTTTTTGTGGATGCTTGGTCTCGGTGGTCACCAAAATCTGTGTCCAGCACTTCGACCACGGCAGCGGGCTTTCCGGCAAGCACCACCACTCGATCAGAGAGGTAGAGTGCCTCGTCGATGTCGTGAGTCACGAGAATGACGGTGAGTTTGAGCCGGCGCTGAAGGTCCAACACCAAGTCCTCCAGGCTGAAGCGCGTTTGCGCATCGACAGAGGCGAATGGCTCGTCCATCAGCAGGATCTTCGCTTCGTAGGCCAGCCCTCGCGCAATGGCCACACGCTGCTGCATGCCTCCCGACATCTCCCAGGGAAACTTGCTCCCTTGACCGCCGAGACCCACGCTCTCGAGCGCGCTCTCCGCGCGTTCGAGACGTTCCTTCTTTCCAAAGCGACCTTCGAGCGGGAAGGCGACATTCTCAATGGTCGTCATCCACGGAAGCAAGGAGCGGCTGTAGTCCTGGAAGACCACGCCAATCGACGGATGTGGCTGCCGGATCATCTCATTGTCTACGTAGACATGCCCGTCAGTGGGTTGAATGAGGCCCGAGAAGATTCGGAGCAGGGTGGTCTTTCCGACCCCCGACGGGCCGACGATGGAGAGAAACTCTCCCTGTTCGACCGTCAGGTTGAGGTTGGCGAGCACCTGGTTGAGTTGCTCGCCCTCGCCGAAGTTCATTGTCACATGGTCAACTCGAACTGCGGCAGCGGTGTTCACCTGATCCTGCACAGTGGTATCTGCAACTCGTTCAGTGTTCATTGGGCCATTGCTCCTGACTTGAAATACCAGCGCAGCGGAATGCGCTCGATGCGGAAGAAAATAAGGGTGATGAGGTACCCCACGATGCCGACCAAAATGGCACCGGCCCAGGTCTGCGCCATCTGAAAGGTGCTCGACGAATTCAGAATGTAGAACCCGACACCCTTGTTTGCAGCGAAGAGTTCGCTGACGACCATGACGGTGATCCCAATCGGAAGCGCCACACGAATGCCCGCGAAGATCTGAGGAGTGGCCCCCGGGAGAACTACTCTTCTGAAGTACCGCGCGGGAGAGATGCGGTACACCTTGCCGAATCGTCGGATCGTCGGCTCGATCCCTCGAACCCCATCGATGGTGTTTAACAGAATCGGGAACAGGCAGGCAAAGGCGATGGTGTAGATCTTGGGGCCAGGACCCAACCCAAACGTTCCGATAATCAGCGGAACGAGCGCAGCTTGCGGGATGGAGCGCGCAAAGCTCACATAGGGATCCAGCGCGTCCCGGAGCGGGCGCACTTCTCCGATCAACAGCCCCAAGCCAATGCCCACGACGATGGCAATCGCGAGCCCGACAGCCAGGTTTGTCAAGCTGAACCCGAGGTATCCGATGAGGAGCCCGTTCGAAAGATCTCGCCACAGTGTGTCGAGGATCACCGAGAGGGGCGGAAAGAACACGTTCGTGCTCCCGCTCGAGGCGAACCACCACAGCAGAACGAGGGCGACAATGAGCCAGCTCTTCTCCAGAACTCTCCGAAGTCTCTTCACGTTAGATCTCCTGTCGGTTCCATTTGAGGGCCTTCGCCTCAACTGCGGCGATGGCAGAATTCAGCGCCCAGCCCACCAGCCCAGCGAAGATAATGTAGGCAAACGCCACGTCCCACCGAGATGCCTCCTGCGCAAGGGTGATCTGTCGCCCAAGCCCGGGGGTCTGGCTGAGCACTCCGACGCCGACCGACACCAGAATTGAGATTGACGCCGAAATTCGGAGCCCGGTCGAGATCAGTGGCATTGCGGAGGGCAGCGTGACCCTCCAGAAGCGGCGAAGCGGGGTGATACGAAAGACGGATACAGTATCGGCGACTGACTGATCCTGACGTCGGCTGCCAGCAATCGACTGAATCAGAATCGGCCAGAGGCACGACAGGAAGACCATCAGAATCTCCATGCGTGCGTTGACCCCAATAACCAGGACGACCACAGGCATCAGCGCGAGCATCGGGAATGCTCGCCCAAACTCCACGAACACCTCGACAGACCGCGACAAGAACCCGTTGGTTCCAATTGCGACTCCCAGCACGATGCCGACCACCGCGGCAATCCCCAAGCCCGAGAATGCGCCGAACAGCGTCTGCCCGACCGCCACCCAGAACGCAGAGGTCGTGAGAACGGTCACGAGCGCAATGAAGATGCCCGCGACATCCGGGGCAGCTTCAGGCAGCGCCCCAGTGAGATAGAGACTCTGCCAGATACCGGCTAACGCCACGAAGACGAGCGCGCGAGAGATGGTGAGCCGCGCCCGGCGCGAAAGCCCGTGGGCCTTCGCGCCGGGGAGCACCACAGGAATGGTGAATGTTGACATTTCAGTCAATCCTCATCAATGTAGTTGTCTGTGTGAGCAGACTCATCGGGTAGGGGCGCCGCTCCACAGAACATCGTCGATAGAGACGGTGGTCGACACGATGCCGTAGTTGGAGAAGCCATCGGCAACGAGGCCAGCACGCTTCTTGTCGATCGCGACAGAAACGGGAATGAGCGCGGCCTCAGTGAGCGTTCCACGATCAATGTCAGAGACCTCAGCCGTGATATCGAGCACCGCTTCGACGTTCGCGGGATCCTCGTAGAATTCCTGCGCCTGCTCCATGGCGCGCACGAATGCAGCTGCGCTCTCTTCGTTCTCTTCGACCCACTGGGTGGTCGCGGTCCAGAGCGTGATGGGGCTCCCCGCCATGTATTCAGTGGAGGGGTTCGAGATGAGACGCACGTCGTCGCGCGCCATCAGCTGCCCATAGAACGGTGCTGAGGCCAGCACCGAGTCGATGGTTCCCTCGAGAAGGGCGGTTTCCATGCCTGAAGAGGCGATCTCGACCCGTTCAATCGCCAGTGGATCAATCCCAGCGTCTTCAGCGGCGAGAAACATGGGAATCTCGGAACCGGTATTCAGACCCTGGATGCCCACCGTGCGGCCGGCGAGATCCGCGGGAGACTGAATGTCGCTCGAATCGAGCACCAAAATGCCAGAAGTCGGCACCTCGGCATCGGTGTACCCGTTCCCGGCGATGGCAACAACCGGCACACCCGCCGCCGCGGAGGTAATCAGAGTTCCCAAGGAGCCGGTGGTGATATCCACCTCGCCACTGACCACTCGCGCGATGTTCGAGGTGGGGTCCGCGCCACGGATGATCTCCACTTCAAGACCCTGCTCTTCGAAGAAGCCTTCCTGCTGCGCGATGTATGCGGGTTCAAAGTGAATCGGCGCCACAACTACCTTCAGTGAGGTGAGCGATGCATCCGCGTTTCCTGCTTCGGCTGCACCCTCCTCGGCAAGTGGATCTGCGCTGCAGCTCGAGAGCGCCAGACCTGCAATTGCCGCGATCGCGACGGCGGCCCATAGGTTTTTCTTCATAGATGTACTACCTCCTTGTAGTGCGCACAGGTGTGCACGTTTTCTGTCTCGCTCAATAGAGCTGTGGGGAGCTGCTGTCTCCGATTGGCTCAGCTGCTCAGGTCAATCACGATTGTCTTGATTTCAGTGAACTGTTCGACGCCTTCGATTCCATTTTCGCGGCCGGTGCCAGACATCTTCACTCCGCCGAACGGCAGGGCTGGATCGATGCCGACCGCGCTGTTCAAGCGCACGGTGCCGACCTCGAGCCCGCGAGCGAGGGTGAGGGCGGTGCTGATATCACGTGTCCAGACTGATGCTGAGAGACCATAGTCTGAGTCGTTTGCACGGGCCAGGAGTTCGCTCAGCGAGGTCTCGTCATCAAACGTTTGCACTGCGAGCACCGGGCCGAAAATCTCTTCGCGCACCATTTTCATGTCTGCGTGCACGTCGGTCATCACCGTCGGTCTGACGAAATAGCCGGGACCGGTAATGTCCCCACCGCACACCAGGGTGGCTCCCTCTTGGATTCCGGATTCGATGTACCCCAGGACTGTCTGCTTCTGCGTATCGGAGATGAGCGGGCCGAGGTCTGCATCCCCGGCGGCACCAACTCGGAGTTGATTCGCAAATTGTGCAATCGCGGCCACAAATTCTTCGTGGATCGCCTGGTGCACGAACAAGCGCGATCCAGCAGCACACACTTGACCGCTGTTCCCAAAAATACCCATGGCGACCGCGGGAACCGCTTTCGCGAGATTGGCGTCTGGGAAGACGATCACCGGGGACTTTCCCCCGAGCTCAAGCGAACACTTCTTCATGCTGGCCGCGCAGGCTTGGCCGATCCTGACGCCCACCTCGGTTGATCCGGTGAAACTGATCTTCGCCACGGTGGGATGCTGGACCATCGCCTCACCCACGACGGATCCAGCCCCCAGGACGATGTTCACGACCCCGGCAGGAATACCTGCTTCAAGAATGAGTTCCCCGAGACGTACGGTTGTCGCGGGAGTAATCTCCGCCGGCTTCAGCACGACGGTGCAGCCGGCGGCGAGCGCCGCGGTTGTCTTATTCACCGCCATGGGAAGCGGGGCGTTCCAGGGGACGATCGCGCCGACCACTCCCAGCGGCTGCCGAATCGTCATCGCGTGCCAGTCGCCCGGCCGGGACATGTCTCGGGTCTCGCCATTCAGCCGAGTCGCCCACCCGCTATTGGCGATTGCGGTTTCAGCGGCATGCGCCACATCAAACATCCGCGCCTGGGAGAGTGGCTTCCCCGTGTTTTTCGATTCAAGCAGCGCAAGCTCATCGGCATGTTCATGAATCAGTTCGCCCAGTCGATGGATCAGTTCGGCCCGGCGGGCCGGTGTGAGTTCTCGCCATACGGCACCGGCACGTTCAGCAGCGCGCACCGCCGCATCAACGTTGGCCTCCGATCCCCGGGTGACGCGCGCAAATGCCGCTCCAGTCGTCGGGTCGATCAACTCTCTCTCGCCGTGTTCGCCGTCGACCCACGCACCGTCGATGAGCATGCGGAGCGGTCGAGTGAGAAACTCATCGACCTTCACCTGGGTCGCATTCTTCACCATCAGTTCGGTATTCACACCTCACCACCATTCTGCTCCAGGAGCTCGTGTACTAAGCCAAGGGTCACGGTCGCATGATCGCGGGATGCCTGGCAGGCTGCGGCAATATCTCGGCGCTCGAGCGCGTCGATCAGTCGCCTCTGGTTGCTCGAGTCAAAGAACTCATCCCACGAATCTTCGGGAACGGTGTGGGACCAGACGGCACCGACGCCCATGTGGTTGAACGCCCGTGTCAGCTCCTCCGAACCCGCGAGACCAATGATTCTGTCTTGGAGACGGGCGTTGAGATCCAAGAACGCTCGCATGGCCCCCGCAGAGCCTCGGAGGTGCTGCATCTCTTCGAATATCTCTCTCATCTCCGTGACATCTGAATCAGTCAGTGTATCCAGGTGGGTGGTGATCACCCCGCACTGGATCGCCGATCGCCCCTCGATGCAGCCTTGCATGAACTTCGCGGTGATCGGCAGGATCTGCAACGTGTCCTCGGTCTCGATCGCGAGGAGGCGATCCACCGCCAGTTTGGCGAGTGCCCGACCCACGGCTGCTCGCGGCAGATTCAGTTCCTCGACCACTCGAGAGATCGAAACGGCGTGACCCCGCAGGTCGCGATGCTCAAGGATCCACCGGCGAACGTCGAGATACGTGCGCTCCTCGCTTCCCGAGTGAAACGATCCAAAGGCTCCCCGGTAGTACGCCAGGGGCTGAGCGTCCGAAGCACCTGCCGAGGTGGCCCTGCCGAGAAATACTGTGTGTGTGCCTCCGACTGCCTCTTCCTCGGTCACGCAGATGATGTGCGCGAGCGCGCCGCGGATCACGGGCACGCCCTGCACCATATCGACGTCTACGCCAGAGAACTTGTCGCCCTTTTTGGCAAAGCGGTAGGCCAGATCCGACTGATGTGAGCTGAGCACGTTGATCGCGAACGTACGCGCGAGTTTCACCTGGTCGTGCGTGTTGCTCGACCGGTTCAGACACACCAGCATCATGGGCGGATCCATCGAGAGTGAACTCACTGCCGAAACTGTGGTGCCGAAAAGCTCTCCATCAACTGCGGTGGTGACCACAGCGACACCGCTCGCAAAGTGCCCCACGACGTGCCGAAAGGTGACGTCGTCGACGCTGAGCTGGGGTGTGTCCGTGTGACGGTCGTGCATGTCTCTGCTCTCCTGGTGAGTTTGGATTTGGGTCGACACTGCTAGGCAAGCAATCTGGTGAGGTCGCTGATGCTGTCGAGTTCGTCGATCCGCCCAATCACATCCCGGATCTCTTCTGCCTGTTCACGACTCTTTTGCCCGCCGAACTCAATATTCATGTAGTACTTCTCGAGAAGTGCGTCAGCGCTCAATCGGTTTCGGTAGATGTCGCCGAGGATGTTGTCCACCCGTTGATGCAGGCGGTCTCCCGACTTGGTCGTCACAATGACTTCGGCGGTTTGGTATTCACCCGCGGGAAGGGTGTCGACGATTGATACTCGATTCAGCATCGCTCGCACTGCGTCGCTGCGCATGTAGTCAACCGAAAGATGCTCGGGCCGCACTGTTCCTTCAATCATGCCAACTGCGACGTTGAAGGGGATGCTGAAAATGCCGTCGGTTTCTGACGCGGGGGTCTGCGAAAAGTCCTGGGCGGTGAAGCCGCGTTTGGTGGTGGGAGTGACGTGCACCTCGATCGATTCGATCTCACCAGCGGTCAAGTGATTGGCTTCGCGCACACGGAGCACCGCATCGAGCGCCGGGTGCGCTGCACGGCATGACGACCACGGCTTAATGATCATGTCTCCGTAGAAGGTCTCGCCCAGTGCTTCCAGCAGCTTTTCCGGTGCCGGATTCGGACTGAACATTTTAAAGAACCCGAATGGCGCATGTATGGCATCTTTTAACCCAGTGAATCCAGCCTGAGCGAGGTCTGCTGCCACCACTGCGTTACGAGCACCCAGCGCCTGAGGGAGTTTGAATGAATCCGCCTTGTCAAAGAGGCTCTGCACCGTTCCAGCCATCTGATTGAGCGCGTGCCCGAGCGCCCATCGGTACTGCACTTCGCTAAACCCAGCGATCTTTCCGGCGATCGCTGCGCCACCCATCACGTTGACTGTGCCCGTGTTGTCTCCGCCGCTCGCGGTGTGGAATCCGGATGCGACGGCCAACCGTGAGGCCAGGTCATCTCCCAGAATCAGTGCCTCAAGTACCTGCGCCCCAGAAGCTGCTGCGCGCTCACCTGTCGCAAGAGCCACCGGCACGGTGGTGCCACTAATGTGCGCAGCAATCATGCTGGCGTCTGCGCTTTCCGCCCCGACTGCTTCAAAATCGTACGATCTCATCGCCAAGGAATTCAGAAGCGCCGCGTGCGGAGCGGAGGTACGACCTTGCACACCGCACACCGTCGCCTCGGGTGTGTCTCCCGTTTTCAAGAAGACCGACCTCGCAGCTGCATTGCCCGTGGCATCCACCCCGGCAAGAATGTTGCCGACGCTGTCAAGCAGTCGTTCTTTCGCGCGATCGATCACGGACTGCGGCATGTCAGAAAGCCGAGCGCTCCGGAGATGCGCGGAAACCACTCCCGCGAAGTTCGTATTCGTTGTGTCGATGCGACTCTGCATGGACTCCACCTTCGTTTGCGTCATTGCTGTTCACGAAGCAGCGATGGCTGCGCTGCGGTTCACCCAGTGTGGCGCAGACCTCACCGCTCCAAAAGTCTGAACATTTGCGGCTGATACATCAAAAATATTGATGTATCAGCCGCCGAGAACACATCTGAACTTGCACCCGCGCAGCCGAGTTCGTGCAACGAAGACATGCAAAAAGAGGTCATTTCAATAGTTGACTTTTTCAATCAAATTCGGGTTTACTTAAGACACTGCCGTCAGAACTCTCGTTCGCTGACGCACGCTCGCCCCCAGAACCACAACGCGGAGGAACCCACATGTCGCTCGCAGGCAAAGTCGCCATCGTCACCGGATCAGGCCGCGGCCTGGGACTCGCATACGCACAGGAACTCGCACGCCAGGGTGCAGCCGTCGTCATTAACGACGTAGATGCAGCCACCGCAGCCGAGGCCGTCGCCTCGATCGTGGACGCGGGTGGCAAGGCCACAGCCGTCGTCGCCCCGGTCGGCCCAAGCGAGACCGCGAAACAGCTCGTTGCCGCCGCCGTCGAGACCTTTGGGCGCCTCGACATTCTCGTCACCAACGCCGGCGTGCTGCGCGATACCGTGCTCTGGAAGATGAGCGACGAAGACTTTGACCTCGTCACCAACGTCCACCTGCGCGGCACATTCACCTGCGTGCGCGAGGCCGCGATCCACATGCGCGAAGCGGGCGAAGGCGGGCGCATCATCTGCATCGGCTCCCCCACCGGTCAGCGCGGCAACTTCGGTCAGACCAACTACGCTGCGGCGAAGGCGGGCATCGTCGGCATGGTGCGCACCTGGGCTCTTGAGCTCAAGAAAGCCGGCATCACCGCGAACGCCGTGATCCCCGTTGCCGCGACCGCGATGACGGCGACCGTTCCCTACTTTCACGCAGCAGTTGAGGCTGACGCGAAGGGCGAGCCCATGCCCGACTTCTTCCGCAAGGAGATTGGCTTCGGCGGCGCGAGAGACGTGGCGCCGCTGATCGCTCACCTCGCTTCCGACGCGGCAGCCGGTGTCACCGGTCAGGCCATTGGCGTGGGCGGCGACCGCATTCAGGTCTGGTCACACCCCGAGCCCGTCGCGACCGCGTTCCACGATGGCGGGTGGAACGCCGAGGCTCTCGCCGCTGAGTTCGATCGCGTGGTCGGCGAGAACCTGCAGTCTGTCGGCGAGAAGTTCCCGGCACTGCCCGCAGAGCTCCAGCCCCCGGCCGCCTAAGCGATCCGCCAAGAGCCGTCAACGCAATCTACGGAGCACCCATGACCCGCTACGAACCAGCCCTCGATCTCGACTCGCTCATCGCGATCGACACGCACGTGCACATTGAAGGCGACGAACACGGCCACAATTCGTTGCCCAATGACCTCGCAGCCGCGGTCGGCGCCTACTTCGGCAACGGCGGCCTCCGGCCTGAACTCGATGCCGTGGCCGAGTATTACCGTGAGCGCAACATGGCCGCGGTGGTCTTCACCGTGGATGCGCGTACGAGCCTCGGCCACGATCCCATTCCCAGCGAAGACATCGCCGAGGGTGCAGCACGTCACAACGACGTGCTGATCCCTTACGGTTCGGTCGATCCGCTGCGGGGCGATGCTGCTGTGGATCACGCCCGCCGCCTCATCGAAGACCACGGCGTGCGCGGCTTCAAGTTTCACCCCACCGTGCAGGGCTTCGACCCCAGCGACGAACGCTATTACCCGCTCTACCGCGTGCTCGAAGAGGCGGGCGTGGTCGCGCTGTTCCACACCGGCCAGACGGGCATCGGCGCGGGCATGCCCGGCGGTCGCGGCCTGCGGCTCGGACTGTCGAACCCGATGCTGCTCGACGGCGTCGCCGCTGACTTCCCGACCCTGCAGATTGTGATGGCGCACCCGTCGGTGCCATGGCAGGAGGAAGCACTGTCGGTCGCGACCCACAAGCACAACACGTGGATCGATCTGTCGGGCTGGAGCCCGAAGTATTTCCCGGCCGAGCTGCAACGCTATGCCGGAACAATCCTGAAAGAGCGCGTGCTGTTCGGCACAGATTTTCCGCTCATCACTCCGGATCGTTGGATGAAAGACATCGAGCAGACGAACATCAAGCCTGAGGCACTCCCCGGCATTCTGAAAGACAATGCCATCCGCCTGCTGGGCCTTGACCAAGCCAAGGAGACGAGCGCGTGAGCACCCCCCTACGTGAGCCAGAGATCACCGCGACCGGCGCGATCGGTCTCGACCCGTTTGAGTTCGCAGACGGGAAGCTGAGCGAGGCCGCGCGGGCCGCGCTCGAGCAACTCCAGGTCACCCTCGACGAGCGCGTGAAGCCGCTCGTCAATGAGGCGTGGGATACCGCAACGATGCCTCCCGGCATCATCGGCGCGCTCGCCCCGCTGGGTCTCATGGCACCCGAAGGTGTGACCTCAGAAGAGGCCGACTCATCGCTTTTCAAGGGCTTCCGGAGTTATGTGCTCGCTCGCACCGACGTGTCGGTCGCCACGGTCTACAACGCGCAGGCGGGGCTGTTTCGGGCGACCGTGCGCATGGGCGGGTCACCTGAGCAGGTAGCCGAACTCGACCCCCAGATCCGCGACTTCGCTGTGAAGGGCGTCTTCGCCCTGACCGAGCCCGAACACGGCAGTGACATCGCTGGTGGATTGGCCACGACCGCGACCCGTGACGGCGACGACTGGATCATCTCCGGGCACAAGCGCTGGATCGGCGGCGCGATCAGCGCCGACGTGCTCGCTGTGTTCGCCCGCGATACCGCTGACAGTCAGGTGAAGTGCTTCCTGGTGCCCCGCGAGGCCGAGGGTGTCGCAATCGACACGATCACCGGCAAGGTCTCACTGCGCCCCATGCAGAACGCCGACTTCACACTCACCAACGTGCGCGTCTCGGATTCCGCACGGCTGCAGCGCATCAACTCGTGGCGAGATGTCTCCGAAATCATGGGCACACTGCGCGCCGACGTCGCGTGGATCGCGGCAGGTCTGCAGGCCGGCGCGCTGGAGGCCGCGATCCGCTACGTGCGCGAGCGCGAGCAGTTTGGCCGCAAGCTCGCTGGGTTCCAGCTGATCCAGGAGAAACTCGCGCGCATGGCAGGCAATGCCGTCGCCTCACTCGGTATGGTGATCCAGATTTCCGAGTTGCAGGATCGCGGCATCTTCAGTGATGCAAATTCCTCGCTCGCAAAGATGTGGGTAGCACTGCGGGCTCGTGAGACCGTCGCGCTCGCACGCGAGATCGTGGGAGGAAACGGCATTGTGCTCGACACCGATGTCGCGCGGTTCTTCGCAGATGCCGAAGCCGTGTATTCGTACGAGGGCACACACGAGATCACTTCTCTCATCGTTGGGCGAGCCCTCACCGGCGCTTCGGCGTTCGTGTAATCCAGCACTGCGCGAGCACAGCGGGCCAGGGAAGAACTCCCCGGCCCGCTGTGCCATGTTGGAGCTGAGTTTGGCCGTACCATCACTCACGTTGGGGTCGGTGAACGACGCCGCGCACCGCTCTCTCACCTTGCCCGCGGTGCCCGCTCAGCGCGCTGCGCGAGCCGCGACGAGCCCACTGACGAGCGACAGCAGTGCGCATGTGAGGATCGCAGCCGCGGCGGGCACGGCCGTACCCGTGCCAAAGATGCCTCCGAGTGGGGAAGCCATCGCTCCCAACACGAACTGGCTGAAGCCGACGAGCGCGGATCCGGCTCCCACCACGCCGACCGCCTGCGCCACAGCGAGGGCCGAGGCCGTGGACATGACCATGCCGCTGCCGGCGTTCAGCACTGCGATCAGCGGCACCCAGACCCACAGTCCAGGAGCGCCGGCGAGCAGCCCCACGAGTGCGAGCACCAAGAGCACTGCCCCGGCCCCGACCTGGAGCAGCTGCCCCACGCGCAAGAGTTGTGCCCCGGTGAAACGGTTGCCCAGCCGTCCGCTCCCCCACGCCCCCAGCATGAACGAAAGCGAACCCACCACGAAGGTGAGTGAGTAGCCGACAGGGGTGGTCTCGAACAGCCCCTGCACGATGAACGACGACGAAGCAATGTAGACCATCATCGCCGCGTAGCCTGCGCCAAACGCGATGACGTAGGCCATGAATACGAGCTTCCGCGCGAGCGAGCGCAGATTGCGCAGCAATACCCGCACCTTGAAGGGGTGTCGCTGCGCTGGCGGGCGGCTCTCGGGGATCACCCACAGCGCCACGGCGAGCATGCCCGCGGTGATGACACCGAGGCCCAACAGTGCGAGACGCCAACCTCCGAGTTCGGTCAGCCACGCCCCCAGCGGGTTCGCAACCGCGGGGCCGAGGGCCATCATCGCGAAGAGCGTTCCGAACGCTCGCGCGGTTTCACGAGGTGTCGCGATGTCGGCGATGATTGCCCGGGCGAGTACCGCGCCCGACGCACCCGCGAATCCCTGCACGGCACGCAAAGCGATGAGCACCTCGATCGACGGGCTGGCGGCGGCGAGAAACGCGGCGATGACGAAGACGGTGAAGGCGATGACCAGTACACGCTTCCGCCCAAGTGCGTCAGAGAGCGAACCCGAGAACAGTTGCCCAACCGCTGCACCGCCAAGGAACGCAGTGAGCGTGAGTTGCACGACCGCGGGGCGAGCGCCCAGGTCGGACGCGATGTCGGGGAACGCGGGAAGGTAGAGGTCGGTGGCGACAGCCGCAGCCATCGCCACGTACCCGAGCGCAAGCATGAGCCCCGGCGAGATTCGCCGGGGCTCATGCGTTGATGCGAGGTTCGTCACTGAGCTGACGCGTCGTCTGCCCGGAACCCCTTCTTCGCGAGTTGGATCTGCTGGTAGACATGGTGACGCAGTTCCGTGAAACGCGGCAGCGCCCGGGTCTCGAGCTGATCGCGTACCTCAGGCAAATCCACGACGAGATCTTCCTGCACCACCGTCGGCGAGCTCGACAGCATGATCACCCGTTCGGCCAAATACACCGACTCATCGATATCGTGCGTCACGAAGAGCACGGAGATGCCGAGCGTCTTGCGTACCTTACGCACCAGATCCTCCAGGTCGGCGCGTGTCTGCGCATCGACCGCGGCGAACGGCTCGTCCATCAGCAGGACCTCGGGCTGGTACGCGATGGCCCGCGCGATGGCAACACGCTGCTGCATGCCACCGGAGAGCTGCCACGGGTACGACTTCGGCACGTGCGAGAGGCCCACATTCTCGAGCGCCTCTGCGACAAGCTTCTGCCGCTCGGCCTTCGGCATTCCCGCATTCTTGAGCGGCAACTCGACGTTCTCGGCGACGCGCAGCCACGGAAACAGCGAGCGCCCGTACTCCTGGAACACGACCGCCATCTTCTTGGGCGGCGCGGTGACCTCTTTGCCGTCGAGCACCACCTGACCGCTTGTCGGTTCGAGCAGCCCGGCGATGCACTTCAGCAGCGTAGTTTTGCCGGACCCGGACGGGCCGACCAAGCAGGTCAGCTCGTTCTTCCCCAAATCGAAGGTGAGGTTTCGCACCGCCTCGATGTCGCCGCCATCGGTGTGGTAGATCTTCTTCAGGTTCCGCACCGAGAGCAGAGTTTCTTCGGGGGGCAGGGTGCGCCCGTAAGAGACGGTATCGAGTGGGGTCTGAGTTTCAGGCTGCATTTTCAAGATCCTTCAGTCGGTGGTACCAGCGGAGCACGCGGCGCTCCACGAAGCGGAAGATGACGGCTACGGTCAGGCCAAGCAAGCCCAGCACGAGGATGCCCGACCACATCTCGGGAATCGCGAACCGGCGCTGGAACTGGATCACGGAGAACCCGAGTCCCGAGCTCGAGGCGAACATCTCGGAGATGATCATCAGCATGAGGCCGATCGGGAGGCTCTGCCGCACGCCCGCGAAGATCTGCGGTGATGCGCCGGGGAGCACCTGGTACCTCACCCGCTTGAACCCAGCAATGCCGTACGACCTACTGGTGTCAGACTGCACCGAGTCGGCGGCGCGCACCCCCTCGACGGTGTTGAGTAGCACCGGCCACACCGCGGCCAGCGCGATGATCCCGATCTTCATCGCGTCGGTTGTGCCGAACAGGAGGAGCAGCACCGGGATCAGCACTGGCGGCGGGAGCGCGCGAAAGAACTCAAACACCGGTTCGGTAAACGAACGCAGAGTCGGGTTGAGTCCGACGAGCACACCCAAAACGATGCCACTGACGATCGCGATCGTCACACCGGCGAGGAATCGACCGATGCTCGGCAGGATGTCGATCCAGATACGCGGCCCGAGCCAGGTTTCAACAAACGTGACGACGAGCTCGGGCGGGGTCGGCACAAAGAAGTTGGGGGAAACGATCGTCCCGATCCACCACAGCGCGATCAGGATGATCGGGAGGCCGAGCGCGAACCCGATCCCCGAGAGTAGCTTGTTCATGCTGGGATCTCCCCTCGTACCGATTCGTGCCAGGATAGTTGCCACCGCTCGAGCGCACGGGCGCCGAAGTTAATGAGCACGCCGAGCATGCCAGTCGCGAGGATCAGCGCGTACATCGTGACATACTGGCCACCGTTCTGCGCCTTCGAAATCTCAAGGCCAAGACCCGGAGTGCCGATCAGAAGTTGTGCCGTGACCGCGAGGATCAGCGCGACTGCGGCCGCGAGCCGCAGTCCGGTCATCAGGAATGGCAGCATCGTGGGGAACACAATGTATCGGATGCGCTGCCACTTGCTGAAGCCGTAGCTGCGCCCGGTCGACATGGCGACTTGGTCGACGTCAGCCACCCCGTACAGCACCTGAATGAAGATCTGCCAGAACGACGCGTAGAGAATGAGCAACAGTGCCGCCTGCATCTGCGCGCCAAACAGCAGGACCGCGAGCGGAATCAGGGCAACCGATGGGATCGGCCGGAGAAATTCAACCGTGGTGTGCGTCGCGCGTCGCAGGAATGGCGAAAGTCCGACCGTGACACCCAGGACGGTACCGGCCACCAGTGCGACCGCCAGGCCGATGCCCCACGTCAGGACCGTGGTGCCCATCGCGATCCAGAAGTCGCCGAATGTGAGGATGGTAAAGAAGGCGGGGATCACCTCGGTGGGTGGGGGCAGGAAGCGTGAGTCGACCAGGCCGACTCTCGCTGCGCCCTCCCATATCAGGAGTAACGTGAGGATGCCGGCGAAGCCGAGCAGCAGCTGCTTGGGGCGGCCCCTACGCTTCTTGGTCTGTTCTCTCGCGATAGCAACAACCCTGGTGGGGTTGTCTTGCGGCGCGATTTGCGTGGTCATGGAAGCTGTACTCCTTTGGAATCAGCGTGCGGGCTGCGTTGCCCGCAACTCGTTCTTTCGAATCTTTCCACTAGCGGTGCGGGGGAAGTCATCAACGAAGTAAATCTGACGGGGAATCTTGTACTTTGCCAAGCGTCCGGAAAGGTGCGCGATGATCTCCTCATCACCAATTGTCGCACCGGGCTGCACCATCACATAGGCGTGTGGTACCTCGCCCCACTTTTCATCGGGGGCACCGACCAGTGCCACTGCGGCGATCGCCGGGAGCTCCATAATGATGCCCTCGACTTCGGCGGAGTAAATGTTCTCGCCGCCCGAGATAATCATGTCTTTCAGACGGTCTGAGATGTAGATGAAGCCCTCATCATCGAAGTAGCCCAGATCTCCCGAGCGGAACCATCCGTCGACAAACGCGGCCGCGGTGGCTGCGGGATTCTGCCAGTAACTCCGAATGACGTTTGGGCCCTGCACCCAGATCTCGCCGACAACGCCAGGCGGCACCTCCGCGCCGGCATCATCAACGATCTTCACGTCAGTGAAGAAGTGTCTGAGCCCCGACGAGCCGACCTTCTGCATCGCCTTGTCGGCCGGCAGCGCGGTCGCGCCCGGCGAGGTTTCGGTCATGCCATAGCCCACTGAGAATCCGAGCCCGCGTTCCTCGTAGGCGGCCATCGTGCGCTCAGGCACGGCCGACCCACCGCAGGTGAGTCGGCGCAGGCTGCTGATATCAGTCGACTCCCAGTTCGGATGCTCCTGCAGCATTTGATAGGTCGTCGGCACTCCGGCGAGCATGGTGATGCGCTCGGCCTCAATCGTTTCAAGCACGGCAGCGGGGTCGAACTTCTCATGCAGCAGCACGGTTCCACCCTGCAGCAGTACCGCAACCGCACCGTTGGTCAGCGCGGCAACGTGGAACATCGGGGAAATAAGGAGTACCCGCTCGCCCGGTGACACGCCATAATCGACCATCACGTTGAACGAGTTCCAGGTGATGTTGCCGTGCGAGATCACCGCGCCCTTTGGGTGTCCGGTCGTGCCGGAGGTATACAGAATGATTGCCGGATCGTCGAGACTCACCTGCGTGTCGATCCGCTGATCCGCACCCGAGGAGATGACTGCCTCGAGCTCTTCCACACCGGCCCGGGCCTCACCGTCGACAATGATGCGCTGGTCGATTTGAGTCGACCAGCTGGCGGCACGCGCCAGATCAGAAAGTTCACTGTGAAAGACGAGCAGTGTTGCGCCGGAGTTCTCGAGCATGTATTCGAGTTCAGGTGCCGCGAGCCGAGTATTCAGCGGCACGAAGATCGCACCCAGGTTGAGCGTCGCAAAGAGTACCTCGATGAACGCCTGATGGTTATTGCCGAGGTAGGCGACCCGGTCGCCTTTTGAAATACCGCGTTCGTGCAGCGCCCGGCTCAGACGCGCGATGCGTTCGGCGAGTTCGTCATAGGTCAGTCGGTGCCCCTGATGCACGAGCGCGACGACGCCACGCAAACGCTCACGCTTCCGCTCGATCCACGGACCGATGCCTTCGTTCTGCACGGGATTCCTCTCTGAATTCCTCTGGATGCCATAACGACCGGGTCGGGGTGCAGGGCAATGCCCTGCACCCCGATTTTCGTTACTTGGTCAGGATGACCGTCGACAGGTCGGGCTGCGACTCGATGAAGCCGAAGTCGAGCGCCGTAGCGCTGAGCTCTTCGATCACCTTCGGGTCAAGGTCACCCGAGATGAACTCGAGGTTGATGGTCTCGACAACCGCGGCATCCATGCCTGTGTGCGCGACAACTGCGGCGCGGAACGCGTCGGTATCTCCCATCGCCGCTTCAGCGGTTTCCATGATTGCATCACGGAACGCCTTGACGATCTCGGGGTTCTTATCTGCGTAGTCGCCCGAGGTGAAGGTCACCATCGTGTACAGCCCGGGAATAGCGCGAAGCGGATCGCCGAGGAACTCAATGCCCTCAGTGGCGCGGGCCTTTGAAATGAACGGCTCGGGTGTCCACGAGGCATCGATGTTGCCCTGCTCGAGCTGGGCAAGCTGATCAGGGAAGGCGATCTCGATGAACTTCACCAGGTTCGGGTCACCTCCGTCTGCCTCGACCATGGCCTTGGTACCCAGGTCACCCTGGGTGTTCAGCGCGTTGATAGCGACGGTCTTGCCCTCGAGATCCTTCCACCGGGTGATCCCCGAGTCGGCCAAGACGGTGATTCCTGAAGGAGCCAATTCCTCCGGGTCACTCGGGGTCTCGTTGTTGCGTGAGTAGCCCGAGACGATGCGCATGTCGAGGCCCTGGCTCGCTGCGGTGAGCACCGAGAGAGGGTTGCCGACTGCGAACTGCATGGAACCGCTCGACACTGCGGGCAGCAATGCGGCTCCACCGTCGCCCAGCTGCAGCTCGACGTCAAGGCCGTGCTTCTCGAAAATGCCCTCGTCAATGCCGAGCTGCACGGCCGCCGCGGGGGCAATCGGCAGCACACCGACGACGACCTTGGTGAGTTCACCCGAGGCGGGCTCCGAAGTCTCGGTGGTGCCCCCATCCAGCGTCCCGCCAGAGCAGGCGGTTAAGACGAGCGCCGCGGCTGCGGTTAATGCGGCAAGCGCAGACAGACGTAGTTTTTTCATTTCAGTGACTCCTTTGTTACTGGATGGGGGCGAACACACCGACGCGAGCGCCGATGCATTCCGATATTCAGTTAGAAAATGTGCAAGAGACGCGGGTGTGTCAGGTGTGCCTACGCGTAGAAGCGCTGCAAGCTACGTGCGACGACCGCGGGCTTCGTTCCACCCTCGAGTTCGATCACCACATCGATGACGGCTTGCAGACCGCCCGGCACCTCGAGCACTTCAGCGATCGTGGCCGTCAGTCGAACTTTTGATCCGACGGGAACTGGTGAGACGAATCGCACTTTGTCGAGACCGTAGTTCACCTTCGTGCTGGCACCTTCAATGTCAAACAGTGCCGTCTGGAGCGGGATCAGCAGCGAAAGCGTCAGGAAACCATGCGCGATCGGGGCGCCGAACGGGCCATCTGCCGCCCGTACCGGGTCCACATGGATCCACTGATGGTCATCAGCCGCATCGGCGAAGAGGTTCACGCGGTCTTGGGTGATCTCGAACCAGTCGGTGTAGCCCAGATCCTTCCCTACGTATTCGGGCAGCTCCGCGAACGGAATCATCGTCGTCATTGACACTCCTTTTGGTCGACAATAAATGCCATGGAATCGCACATTCTTGAAAATGTCAACTATTGAGATCATCTTGTAATCAAGTAGACTGATGCCATGGCTGAGACATCCACAGAATCGACGGGGATCGCTGGCGGGGGCGATCGACTCTGGGGTACGAAGGTCGGTGACGATCTCGCATTTCTCCTCGCGCGCGCGAATGCGCTGTCGCTCGCTCGGGTCAATGCCGCGCTCGCCGACTTCGACATCAAGATCCGTCACTACTCCGTGCTCGCAATTGCTGCGACCGATGCCCGGCCGTCACAGCGCGAACTCTCCGAGTTCCTGCAACTAGACCCCAGTCAGATTGTTTCTCTGGTTGACTACCTCGAAAAGCGCGGACTCGTCACACGTGAACCCGATCCGCGCGACCGGCGCGCCAACGTCGTGGTAGCCACTCCCCAGGGCAAGCAACTCGCAGAGCAGGCCCGCGATGCGGTAAAGGTGTCAGAAGATCACTGGTTCTCGATCCTTCCTCAGGAAGACGCGGAGCGGCTCGGTTCGATCCTGCGCACGCTCGCGGGATCGAACGACCTCGCGACCACTCGCTAGTTCAGACCGAGGCGCACGTGCGTCGCACTGATTTCGCGTTGTCGGGCCTCATATCGAACAACTCCCGCGCCTGCGCCTCCACTCACCGCCCGAACATGAGCACCGCATGCGCTGAGGCGCTCGATAACGCGGCCTGATCCACCCCTGATATCTCACCCGATGACTCAACGGAGAGCAGCATGCAGAACCACGGACTCGGCGCTTGGTTGCCCAAGCGGCGGCAGACCACCCCCGAAAAAGTCGCGCTCGTGTACGGGGAAGGTCGCGAGATGACATACCTGCAGCTCGCCGAGTTCACCGATGCTATGTCTGGTCTCTTGCATCAGCATGGCGTGAGCAAGGGCGACCGGGTCGCGTTCATCGGCGAGAACTGCCCCGAGTTTCTGATGACTCTGTTTGGCTGCGCACAACTCGGGGCGATCTTCGTGCCGATCAATACGCGCCTCGCACCGCCCGAGATTGAGCATGTGCTCGCCGACAGCGGAACCACCGTGCTCGTGCACGGACCCGACTTTTCCGACACGGTCGCGGAGGTGGCTGAGCGCGCCGGGGTGAGGCACCGCCTGCAGACGGGCGAAGAAGGCTCAGACGGAATGCCGGGGCTCCGCCCGCTGCTGCGCGCGGGCACTCGCGGGCACGTCGACACTGCGGTCACGCTCGACGACTCGGCGATGATCATGTACACCTCGGGCACCACCGGCAGGGCGAAGGGTGCGGTGCTCACCCACGGCAATCTCACCTGGGTGAGCATCAACACAGCGCTCGACTACGATCTCGTCTCGCGCGATATCGCACTGCTCATCTCACCCCTCTTCCACGCCGCGGCGCTCGGGATGGGCGCGCTCCCACTGGTGCTCAAGGGTGCCACCATTGTGCTCGAACAGGGGTTCGATGCGGGCCGCGCGCTCGGACTGATCGAGCGATACCGCATCACCAGCCTCAGCGGTGTGCCGACGACGTATCAGCTGATGGCCGACCATGAGAGCTGGGATCGCACCGATCTTTCGAGCCTCACCAAGCTCACCTGCGGCGGATCTGCGGTGCCCACCCGGATTCTCGATGCCTACGAACAGCGCGGGCTCGGCTTCTCGCAGGGATACGGCATGACCGAAACATCGCCGGGCGCGAGCTACCTCCGGCCCGAGCGCAGCCGCGAGAAGCAGGGCAGCGTGGGCGTCGGGCATTTCTTCACCGATGTGCGCATCACCGATGCCGAGACGGGCACGGTCGTGCCGCGTGGCACGGTCGGCGAAATCGAGGTGCGCGGCCCCAACGTGTTCGCCGGCTACCACGGCCTGCCCGACGCGACCGAGCAGGCGTTCACGCCCGATGGGTGGTTCCGCTCGGGTGATCTCGGGTACCTCGATAGTGACGGGTACCTGTTCATTGCCGACCGCCTGAAAGACATGATCATCTCGGGCGGCGAGAACATCTACCCGGCCGAGATTGAGGATCACCTCAACAGCATGGAGGGCGTGACCGGTGCCGCGGTCATCGGCGTACCCGACGAGCAGTGGGGCGAGGTGGGCTGGGCGATCCTCACCGTGCGCGAAGGGGTGGATCCGGAAACCGTCTCGACCGAGGCCGTGAAGGCCGCGCTCGACGGTAAGCTGGCCCGCTACAAGATCCCGAAGCGCGCGATCGTGGTCGATGAGTTCCCGCGCACGGCCTCGGGCAAGATCCGCAAGGCAGACCTGCGGGCCCGCTTCGCCTGAAGAGGTGCTTGAAGTGCCCGGACACGATGCAAGACGCCAGAATCACACAAATAGATTCTGGCATCCATTCACCTGGTGAACACCCAGACGGCCCCCAAAGCCTAAACTTTGGGGACCGCCTAGTCCGTGTGTGATCGACGAATCGCTTAGAGCGGGTATTGTCCGGGCTCGCGACGCATTGTAATCCAGCGAGTCTCGGTAAACGCATCAATATTCGCATCTAAGCCACCGTGACGTGAGCCCGTGCCTGACGAGCCCACTCCACCGAAGGGGGTATTGGCCTCATCGTTCACGGTCTGATCGTTGATGTGAACGATGCCCGACGGAATCTTGCGTGCGAGTTCCAGAGCACCGAGCGCGTCGCGGCTGACGATCCCCAGCGAGAGTCCGTACTCGGTGTCGGAAGCGAAGTCCACCGCTTCTTCGTCGGTCGAGTACGACACGACCGACGCCACAGGACCAAAGACTTCATCGCAGTATGCCTTCGCGGTACGCGGCGGGCGGGATAGAACCGTGGGCCGATAGAAGAGGCCTTCGAATGTCCCACCCGCAGCCAGGATCGCCCCCTGAGCAACCGCCTCTTCAACGAGCGCGTGCACGCGGTCGCGCTGAGTCTCGTCGATGAGTGGACCAAGGTGCACCTGACCTACAGCGGGATCTCCGACGAACATCGAGTCTGCCTTTGCCGCGAGTTTCTCGACATACTCGTCGAAGCGGGACTCGTGCACGATGTGACGCCCCACTGTCATGCAGATCTGACCCTGATGGAGGAACGAGCCCCAGGTCGCAAGGTTCACCGCCTGATCAACATCAGCGTCCTCCCGCACGATGAATGCAGAGTTGCCACCAAGTTCGAGGTGCGCTCTTTTGAGGTACCGGCCGGCGAGCTCGCCCACGCTTCGACCTGCACGCGTCGATCCGGTGAATGCGATCACTCGCACCAACGGATGCGTGACCAGAGCTTCTCCAACCTCCGCCCCGCCGGGCACGAGCTGCAACAGGCCCTTCGGAAGACCCGCCTCTTCGAAGATCCGCACCATTGCAATACCGCCAGTAATCGTCGTGCGGGGATCTGGCTTGAGTAGCACCGCATTGCCGAGCGCGAGCGCGGGCGCAACGGCACGGATACCGAGGATGAGTGGAACGTTGAAGGGCGAGATAACCCCGACCACACCTACAGGCACGCGCTCCGCAAGTGACAACCGAGGTTCTTCACTGGAGAGCATGGTCCCAAGCGGTGCAGAGGGTAGGGCGGCAGCCTCATAGCACTCTGCAGCCGAGACGTGAAGTGCGAAACCAGCGAGAGCAGGAATCGCACCGACTTCACGAACGTTCCAGCCGCCGATCTCCTCTGCGTGCTGCTCCCAGAGCGCACCGGCACGGCGCAGTACCGCGGCTCGTGCCGGGTGCGGAAGCGCCGCCCACTCCTGCTGTGCCACCGCCGCACTCTTCGCGGCTCTGCTCACGTCGGCTGCTCCCGCGATGCCGACCTGCGCGAGCACTTCACCCGTCGCGGGCTCGATCGATGGGATACTCCCGCCCTCACCTACGACCCATTCGCCGTCGATGAAAATTTTGCCGGCGACGGCCGTTATGTTGATGAGTTGTGGCAAGTCGGTTGCTGGGGTTTGCATGGGGATTTGTCTCCTAAGTTGTATCGACAGGGCTAAAAGTGTGTGATGTAGAGACTGCTCAGTGCACTTGGCGAAGCTCCTGCGCGATCGCCTGGGCCGCCTCTCGGATGCGATGGGCGAAATAGCGCTCGTCCCAATGCTCGGGCGAGAGAACCATCTCGATCGCAGCATGAGGGAATCCGGTCAGAGTCGGAATCGGTGCAGCGATCGCTACGCTTCCCTCGCCGTACTGCACAAAATAGCCGTGTTGATGGCAGGCGGAAAGAGACTTACTGATGCCGTTCAGACCGTCCTGAATCGCCAGCGCATCCCGGCCGGTAACGCGACGGAGGGCACGCTCTCGCCAGTCCACCGGTTGCGCGCTGACGAGCGCTGCCCCGAGTGCAGTAACAAACAGCGGGAAGACTTTTCCCTCCTGCGCCTGAGTGGGAGCGGACTGAGCTCCGCGCACATTCCCGACGTAGAGAGCCTCGGCAGTGTCAGGAGAATCTGTGGTGAGCACTCCCAAAAACACGTTCTCACCGCTCGCATCGTAGAGACGGGTGAGGTGCACTTGCGCGACCCGACGCAGCTTGACCTGAAGCTCCGAGAACTGCGCCAACTCCCAGACAAGGGATCCAACGCAATACCGACCACTCCCGGTGCGACTGAGAAGCCCCAGTGATACGAGGTCGCTGATGAGTCGATGCGCCGTGGAACGCGGAATTCCCGAACGCTGCACGAGTTCCTTTGCCGAGAGAGTGTTCTCATCCTGAGTGAAACAGCGAAGCAGTGCTACCGCCCGAACGAGCAGTTGAGCGACATCAGGAACTGCTGAGGGTTCGGCGCCGTGCACACTTCGAACTGTATGCCGGGTTGCTTCCTCTCCAAATGCGTGCTGTGGCACGGGGTGCCGATACTGAGCAATCATCGGCTTCCTCGCTCTCATCTCCGTCGAACCCCGAAGGCTCAATGTCTCCTGTTCACAGTATCGACATCCTTCGAAGATGCCTTGACACCGGGAACACAGTTGTTGACCTCAGACGCACTGGTTCGGAGCGGGACTCAGGATGCGGCTTCGCTATCGCAACATTCCGCGCGCGTCCCGTGGACTATAGCCATACGCGCGTTTGAAGGCGCGGCTGAAATGCGTCGGTTCGGTGAAGCCCCACCTCGCGGCCAGGCTGGCCAACGGCTCGTTCTGCTTGTTGGGATCTTCGAGATCCCTCCGGCAGCGCTCGAGACGGCGTTCGCGTACCCATGCGCTCACCGTCAGGTCGTTGCGCTGAAACAGCACCTGAAGGTATCTGGGCGAGATGAAATGTGCATTGGCAATCGCTTTGAGGCAAAGTTCGGGGTTTCCCAGGTTCTCCTCGATGTAGTTCATGATCCCCCGCAGCAGTGCACTGTTTGACCCGTAGTCACTGCGATCCTCGAGCTCGAAGGAGAGCATGGTTCCAACCAGATCGACGATGTTGTAAGGGAGCCGCGAGCCGGATGGGCGGGCCAACTGATCGAGCTGCGACATCAGGTGAGTCATGAATGGCGAGACGCTCGCGGCGAATCCCCGCTCCCGGTCGAAACGCACGGCAGTGAGCTGCGAGGTCGCTTCGGAGGTGAGGCTCAGTAGTTCCCTAGGAAACATGATGATCGCCGTGCGCGCGCCCTCGCTCGAGAGCAGTGAGTACGGTCGCGAAGTGTCATAGATCGCAAGATCGCCCTTGCGCAGCACCGCCTCTCTTGAGTCCTGCATAACGATGCTCTCGCCCGTGAGCATGAGGCTCAACTTAAGGAATCCGTTGCCGACGCTCTCCTCGATCAGCTGAGGGGTGCGTTGGATCGTGTGCTCCGGCGCGGTGACCTCGAAACAGTACACGCGCCCTCGACCAGCGATCCGCATGATGCCTGAGAAATGCTTGCGTTGAGCACTCGACACCTCGAGCGGCATCACAGAGTTGCGTACGAGCCGAGAGTATTCATCGAGCGATTTCGTCACGGTCGTGTGTAAGCCTAGGAAAGCCGGGGTAGTAGAACTTAGGACAGTCACAATGATCTCGCTTCCTCTTGCGTCGTTGCATGATTGCGTCCTGATCACTCTAGGTGTGATCAGTCTCACCTGGTGAAAAAGTCTCATGAGGTGAGACAATTGCCTTTTCCGTAGGATTCGATCAGCAGCGACCCACCACGGACTACCGAACAGGTGGCATCAAATACCACAGCGGGTACCCGCGAAAAGACTCGCACGGCACCCGCTGTGTGGGGATGTAACTGCTCTAAGGGAATGTCACCACAGTACGGCCCAGGTGCCGTGCCATGTCTGCATAGGCATCGTTCACTTCGTCAAGCGAAATTGTCCTCGACACCAACTCGTCGAGTTTGAATCGCCCCTGCGCATACAGTTCGGCGAAGTATGGGATATCGCGACGGAAATTCGTGGAACCGTTAAAGATTGGGCGAATGCGGACTTGGTTCCAAATGAAGTCCGGGCCGATGCCGATCTCCAAAGTCGCCCCAGGCTTATTGATACCCACCACGCCGAGCTCACCTGCACGACCTACGGAATCGTAGGCCAACTTGGTCACTTCTGGGCGACCCACGAAGTCAAACACGTGGTCTGCTCCTCCGCCAGTCAGTTCACGAATCGCGGCAACCGGATCCGTCTGCGTTGAGTTGACCGTATCAGTTGCGCCAAAGCGGACCGCCATTTCTAGCTTGTCTTCCGCCACATCCACCGCGATGACTCGCTCAGAGCCTGCCAGCAGAGCTGCCT
The DNA here is from genome assembly GCF_050971685.1 of Leucobacter fengyongliangi. NCBI lineage: Bacteria > Bacillati > Actinomycetota > Actinomycetes > Micrococcales > Microbacteriaceae > Leucobacter > Leucobacter fengyongliangi. The sequence goes on from NZ_JBPCEU010000005.1 coordinate 101,970, forward strand.
GCACCGCAGTCAGGCCCAAACCACCGCATCCGAAGATGGCTACGGTAGCGCGCTCCTGCACTTGTGTGGCACGCAGCACAGCCCCCGCACCAGCGAGCACACCGCACCCGAGGATGCAGGCAATCTCGTGAGGAACTTCTTGCTCAATCCGCACCAGGTTATTCTCATGGAGCAACGCTTGCTCCGCGAACCCACCCAAGTTCGCGACTGCGGTCACCGGCGTTCCGTCGATCGAGAGACGAGGCGGCTGTTCTGAGGTACGCGAGACGACCTCAGGCTGCGTGCACATATTAATGTCGCCAGACGCGCAGGCGGCGCAGTTGCCGCAGTGCGACTGCAATGAGGCGACCACATGTTGCCCGACTTTGAAATCGGTGACATCCGGCCCCACCGCGGCAACAACCCCTGAGATCTCGTGGCCGAGAATCGCGGGCAGTGGCCAACCGCCCAAGGAGCTCGCGGTCAGATCGCTTTGGCATAGCCCGCTCGCCTTCACATCGACCAGCACCTCCCTCCCCAGCGGCGCGTCGACTGTCACGTCTGTTAGTCGGTAGGTCGAGCCAATCTCTTCTAGCACAAGCGCCTTCACAAGCACTCACTTCCTCTCTGTCTTCGTCATTCACTTCGACACTGCCAATGTCAAGGCTGGGGTGTGCAGTTTTACCGAAGCGGTACCGACGTACCTATGATCTAGAACCGCGTGATCACGGCGCGAGCAACCCCACCGCTCGCGAGGTCGTCGTAGGCCCGGTCGATCTCTTCGAGGCCGATCCGTTCGGAAACGAGATCGTCAAGATTGAACCTGCCCTGCAGGTACAGGCTCGCGAACATCGGGATGTCGATGTGCGGGTTCGTCGATCCCATTGCGACGCCCACGATGCGACGTTGAGGCAGGATGATCTCACCAAAGAGATCGAGACCCAGTTGTGTACCGGCCTTCTGCACACCGATTAAGAGGGCGGCGCCCCCTACGGCGAGCATGCGCACTGCTTGCTCGGCGGTGGACGAGCGACCGATCACTTCGAAGGCGTACGTCGCCCCGCCTCCGGTGAGATCTCGCACCGCTTCGACCGGGTCACAGTCTGCCCCGTTCACCAGGTCGGTTGCGCCGAACCGTCGCGCGAGTTCGAGTTTCGCGGGCTGCAGGTCTACCGCGATGATGCGCGCGGCGCCGGCGAGAGCCGCTCCCTGTATCGTGTTGAGGCCGACCCCCCCACAGCCGATGACTGCAACTGTGTCGCCTGGTCGGATACCGGCGGTATTGATCGCCGCTCCGGCGCCGGTCACAACCCCGCACCCGAGTAGGCATGCTGCCTCAAACGGGATGTCACTGGGAATAGGAATAGCGAGATTCTGATGCACGAGAACCTGCTCGGCGAAGCCACCGACACCCATGAACTGCGCAATGCCCTCGGTCTCGAGACGAAGTCGCGGCTCTTCCTCCGGCCCCCGCTCAAGAGTGCTCACTCGCTGGCAGCGGTACGGGCGCGACCGGCGGCATTCACCACAGATTCCGCAGCCTGCAACCATACATACCGTAACTCGGTCGCCGACTCGCACGGTGGTCACAGCGTGCCCCACCTCGGCGACCACGCCGGCCACCTCGTGACCCAGCAATACCGGCATCGGAAATCCCATGCCGTGTTGCGAGATCGAGAGGTCGCTGTGGCAGAGTCCGCTCGCCTTCACGTCGATGACTATCTCCTGTGGGCCGGGTTCGGCGAGTGAGATCTCGGCGATCTCGAACCCAGCACCCGGGGCACGAACGACGGCGGCGCGCACTATGCGTCACCCCTTTGCGGCGAATTCGGCAGCAGCTCTCCCTGAGGATCGTCGACGCCGCCGAAGGGCACGGCTGGTCCAGAGAGAATGAAAAACCCAGGAGCACCTGCTCCTTCCTCGGGGGTGCCTGTGCAGAGAAAAAGTGTGTCATTCACTTTGCGAATCTCGTCGAAAAAGCCGATATTCCCTGCGCCGTTATCAAAGTCACTGTACTTCAAACAGAGCGAGATTTTCCCGTCGAGGGGAGATGGAAGCCGGTAGATACCGAACCGGTCTCGGCGTGCAACCGTTCCATTGGGGTGGAGGATCCGATTGTAGCCCGACGCACCCTCGCCCTCCTCGCCCGGAAATCCCTTCCCCAGCCAGAACGAACCGTTCCCAGCTTTTACCCGACCGAGGGCCGCGGCAAACGTCTCCTCTGTCAGGCCGTAATAATCAATACCGGCATACTCTCCACGCATCTCACCCGGAGACGGCGCGTCGAGCGTGGTGAACAACTGCATCAGTGCATCGAAGTCGAGTGCCAGTAAGTGAGGCACTTGCCAGTACTCAAGCGGGTCAGCTGCGGTCATGATTATCTCCTTTGATTTCTGTGTGAGGTAAGTTACACGTCGATTTCTGCGGGCTGACGGACCCCTATGCAAAGCGTTCAGACCCGATCACTGAGCGATCGCCCCCGACCATAAATAACCATTGCGACCAGAATGACGACCCCGTAGAGGATCTGCTGATCGCTCGTTGCGAGCCCGTGCCCGATGAGTACTGTGGTGATCACCGTGAGCATGAGCGCGCCGATCACCGTGCGCGAGTAGTCGCCGGGGCCACCGAACACCGTGCCACCGATAATCACCGCGGCAAGGCTCTGGAAGAGGTATGGTCCACCGATTGAGGTGTTCACTGTGCCAGAGAAGGCCGCCAGAGCCACGCCGGCCAAACCTGCGCAGAGAGCACTCAGCGCGAAAACCATGATCCACATGCGTCGAACCTTAATGAGCGAGAGCTCCGCGGCGCGGTCGTTTGCCCCAGCGGCGAGCATTCGGCGGCCGACTGTTGTCCGATGGATGAACAAGCTGAGGAGACCGATGAGAATCGCCCAGATCAGGAGCACCGGAGGAAACGGGAGACCGAAGGTGGTGGATCGCAGTGAGGTGAGTGCCATGAGCCACTCGGGTGCGCCCCCGGCAATGGTGCCCTCGGTCTGGATCTGCATCAGGCCGAGCGCGAAGGTGCCCATCGCGAGCGTCACCACCAAGGGTTCGACCTTGTACTTGTGGCAGACCCATCCGACGATGGCCCCGAGCAGCAGAGTGAACGGCACCAGAATGAGCATCGCCATGCCAAAGTCAATACCGTAGAGGCTGGTGATCTGAGTGGCAAAGACCGCGCCGACGACGAGGAAATTGGCCACCGACATGTCCACTCCGCCGAGCAGGATCGCGAGGGTCTGGCCGATACCGGCAAGCCCCACGAGCGATGCCAGGATGAGGAGGGACTTCACGGTGTTCGCCGAGGCGAACCCTTCGAGCGTGATGGCACCGATCAGAAACACGATAATCGTGATCGCCAGTTGCATGATCGGGAAACGCCTCTGCGCCCGACCGAGCGCTTCGAGGAATCGTGGGCGTTGATCCATTGCATTCACAACTTGGGTGTTCAGCGGCGTGGTCATGCCTTCTTTTCCTTCCGCGGTGCGGCCATGATTGCGCCGGCGATTACCGCGAAGAGCAGCAGTGCACCGAACACGAAGTTGAGCCAGACTTGCGAGACATTGAACAGAGTGAGCATGTTCTGCACGAGGAAGATCACAGCCGCGCCGGCTATGGCTCCAAGCAGCCCACCCCGGCCGCCCATGAGGGAAATGCCGCCCAGAGCGATCGCGGTGATCGCTCCGATTATGTAGGAGGAACTTGAAGAGGCATCGACAGAACTGACGAGGGCCGTCAGAGCGATGCCACCGATCGCCGCGATCATGCCTCCGATCGAATAGGACACGATTCGGATGAGAGAAACGTTGACCCCAGCAGAGAACGCTGTAGTGTCATTGCCTCCTACCGCGTACAGATTACGACCGTAAGCCGAGCGCATGAGCAACATCCACGCTACCAGCGGCACGGCGACGACCAACAATGCGGTGGGGATCACCCAGACCTGTCTGGTCAAGTCGAGTACCCAGCCGTCGTAGAGAATGACGGGGGTGGGCGCCAATCGCAGGTTGATACCGGTGAGGATAAACATCGAAGCGAGAGATGCGACTATCGGAGGCAAGCGCAAGCCGACGGCAAGAAGTCCGTTGAGACCGCCGATAATGGCACCGATCACCAGCAGAATCGGGATCGCCACGTAACCGCCCAGACCTGCTGGAGTAAGGTATCCGACGAGCAGAATCGACGAAAGTGTCATCTGGGCACTAATCGACAGGTCAATGCCACCGCCGATGACTGCTGCAGCTGTAGCCATTGATGCGAGCGCGAGAGGGGCGAACGCGGCAAACTGCTGCACAGGGCCGAAATTAGGCTGCATAACGACGTTTACAACAAGCATTATCGCGGCGAGTGCGGTAGCGAACGCGGCGGGTCGTGCGCGCAAGAAGAGTCGCAGCCGCTCTGCTCCAGTTGCCGACGGAAACACTCGCGAGGCGGAGCGCTCAAGCGTTGGTATCATCGTCCGAATCCTTTCCAAAGAAGCTCGCGACCAGAGTGTTTCGGGTCATTCGAGCGTGGGGAATTTCTCGCGTACACTCGAGGTCGTCAAAGACGAGGACGCGATCCATCAGTTCGATGTGCTCATCAACCTCGGTCGACAACATGACCACAGCTAACCCTTCTGCGGTGAGTTCACTGAGCAACCGGTACAGGTCCCGTTTCGCGTTCACGTCGATACCGCGAGTTGGATCATTGAGCAGGAGAACCTGGGGCCGCGTCGCGAGCCAACGCGAGATGATGACCTTCTGCTGGTTACCACCAGAGAGTGTCGTGATCGCGTTCGCGACATTCCCCGTCTTGATGCTCAATCGGGAGACGTAGTCGGCGAAACGCTTCACCGTTGCCTTCGGACGCAAAATTCCCACTCGCGCATCCTCGGCGATTGTTGTGATGGCAAAGTTGTCGAGAATAGACATCCATTCGAACAAAGACTCCCCTCGACGCTCGCGCGGAACATACGCAATGCGTGAGGCATGGGCGAGCTCGTGGGAACTGATGACAGTCTCGCGTCCATCGCGGTCGATGCGAATGACCTTGCCGAAGCCAGTTCCCATACCCGCAAGCGCCTTGATGAAGGCATCCTGCCCCTGCCCCTCCAACCCGGCAAGTCCGACTAGTTCCCCCGCACGGATACGTAGGTCTATGGGCGCACGACCCATGCCCAGCCGTAGCCCACGAGTCTCCAACAAAACGGGAGCTTCCTCGGATACTCCACGCGCCTCGGAACGCGCCGCGGAGGGTGCAACGTACTCACCGCCAGTCATCATAGTGACCAGTTGTTCCGTTGTTCGGTGCTCATCGTCGAGAGTGCCAACGGTCACACCGGAGCGCAGCACAGTGACTCGATCACCGATCTCTTCGATCTCATCCATGCGATGAGTAATGAGAATGATGCCAACACCCTCGGCTCGTAGCGCTTCAACAGCTGCGAAAAGCCGTGAGCGGCTGTCGTAATCAAGAGCTGAGGTAGCTTCGTCGAGGATCAAGACCTTGGGAGAACGCAGCAGAGCGCGCGCAATGCTGCACACCTGGCGCTCACTCAACGACAGATCCTCAAGTTTGGTCTCCAGCGTTGGCGGGTTCTCGAGCAACCGGTTCAGTATCATCTGTGCCCGCTGGACCTTCTCGGCATGGGAGAGGGACTTGAGAAATGAGCCGTCGAATCCGAGCCACAAGTTCTCCAGGACGGTGCGACTTTCGACCGAGAGCACCTCCTGGAATACCGTAACGATGCCGGCCGCCTGTGAAATTCGAGGCGACCCGAAGCTCTCGTAGCTCCGCCCTTCGATCTCAATCTTGCCCCCACTCGGGGCATGGATCCCGCTCAGGATTTTCACCAGGGTGGACTTGCCAGAGCCGTTCTCGCCGACGAGTGCATGTACCTCTCCACTACGCACTTCGAAAGATGCGTCGCGCAAGGCAATGGTTGGCCCGAATCGCTTACTCAGCGACTTGATACGAAGCAACACGTGGCCGTCTTGATCCAACCTTTCGCGACCTCCAACAACTTGCGTCAACACAGGCTCCTCTACTCGCTGATTGCAATCTACGTCTATCCACAGGGTGGGGGCGTGGCGGTTCACAGACTTTTCGACCGATCCCCGCCACAACACTGCACGGCCAAACCGTGCCGGGTAGCACCCGCGCCTATTGAGTCGGCTGAGAGAAGTACCCATCCAAGTACTCATCAGGCAAGAGGCTTCCGACAGTCTGACTCTCACCAGCGGAGGTCGTGGTCGAACCAGGAACGACATACTCGCCGAGGTTTTCATCGGTGATGAACTGGGTCTCGAGCGCGATCTGATTGATCTTGGGCCCTTCCCCATTCATGGTGCGCATGGCAACCGACCAGAGCGCCTCACCGAACTGTGTGCCTGTTCCAGGGATCGCAAGACCCTCGTATCCCTCCGGGCGCAGTTGCTCCCACCAGGCGAGCGAAGCGGCAGTCGGAAGATTATCGAGCACGAGCGGCATCTTCTCGCGGTTATTGTCCGAGAAGCCTGAGAAGATGCCTGCACCCATCGAGGCCACCTGATACACCATGTCAATCTCTCCCGGGTAGGAGGATAAGAAGCTCATGACCGCCGTCTTCGCACCCGGATCGTTGAAGTTGCCCGCTGGCTGCCCGACAACCTCAATGTTCTCGCATGATGAAAGGGTCTCCAGCGCGGTCTCTACGGAAGTAGTATTGACCGTCATTCCCTCGATGCCCTGCACGATCAGCACCTTGCCCGACTGATCAATCATCTGTGCACCGCGCGCAACATGCTGTGCCACAGAGTCGTAGCCATTCGGGCTAATGTTCAGCGCGTATGGGGAGGCCACATACCCGGTGAAAGTCACTGTCGGGATGCCCTGCTCGCCGGCAGCGTTGACTGCACCCACGAGGGCTTCACCGGACAACGGCTGCGCGATGATGATATCAGCACCCTTCCGCACGAGCTGCTCGAATGCCCGCACCTGGTCAGCCGCGGTAACTTCTCCACCTGCGCCGCCGGGAGTTTCGATGAGCAGTTCTGCCACCTCGCCCGCCACGATGGACTGCTCAGCCAGCTTCGCGATCTCTGCGCTCAATGCTGCGGCAACCGGGCTTCCCGAGTCCTGCTGCAGGTACCCGACCGTGACCGGTCCATCTGATACCTGAGACTCGAGATCCGCAAATGCGCTGGCTTCGATAAGATCAGGCCAGCCGTTGAAAGCCGCCTGAACACTCTCCGGAAGCTCCTTGAGAAGACCGTCTGGGTCGTTGGGTGCTTTGGTCGGCACGTCGCCACAGGCGGCGGCGCTAACCGTTTCGGGTGCGCTGCTGTTACCAGCCCCGGCACTTGACGTCCCACCACCGGAGCAGGCCGTAAGCGCGAGTGCGATGGGAACCAGAAGGCCGAGGGCCATGGTACTGCGGACACCGCTATACCGGTATGCGTCTCGTTGTGGACGTGTGAAAGCGTTCATATTGTGTTCCATTCCTGTGCTTTGTTTCATCGTTGAAATATGGGAATGCCCGGCAATCACCTGAGGCGAAAACCTAAGATTTTCACTTAGAGCAACCGTAAGTGGTAGGGAGCCCTGACAAGGCACCCATAAGGCGACCGTGCGCGCCAGTGTCAATTCAGTTCGCCGCAGGGCAACTCGACCCTGCACGCGCCGGGGTGCAAGCGGGTCGACTAGACGGTGATGACCTTGGGCGCCGCAACCGATTTGAGGCCGTGTGCGCCAAACTCCAGACCGTAACCCGATGCTTTGATGCCGCCAAATGGCACCATGGGATTGAGCGTGCCGTGCTGGTTGATCCATACCGTACCGCTATCGATCCGCTCTGCAACCTTGCGAGCTTCCTCCGGGTCGCCCCATACCGAGGCGCCGAGTCCTTGCTCGGACGCATTGGCGCGCACGATTGCATCCTCGAGATCGGTGTAACGAATCACGGGAATGACCGGACCAAACTGCTCCTCGTCGACTAATGCTGCGCCGTCTTCAATGTCGGTAACAATCGTCGTTCGGAAGAAGTTCTTCCCGAGCTCGGGTGCGGCCTCACCCCCGGTGACAATGGTGGCACCACGTTCGACTGCATCCGCGACGAGGCGGCTCACAATGTCAAACTGCTGCGGAGTCGACAGAGGCCCGAGGAGACTCGCTTCATCTGTACCGTGCCCCATAGGGGTGCTCTCAGCGAGCTCCTTCAGCTCGGCAACCACCTCATCGTAAACGGAATCGTGCACATAGAGCCGTTTCAGCGCCGCGCAGGTCTGGCCTGTGTTGATGAAGATGCCCCAGAACAGGCTTTCGGCAATGACCTTCGCATCGGCGCCAGGAAGCACAATCCCCGGGTCATTTCCACCCAACTCGAGCGTCAGTCGCGCGAGATTGTGGGCCGAACTGCGCACGATCTCGCGCCCGGTTTCGGTAGAACCCGTGAACATGATCTTGTCGATCTTAGGATGGCTCGCGATTCGCGACCCAACCTCACGATTGCCGGCCACCACAGTGAGAACCCCCTCAGGGAGGTGACGATTCATCAGTTCTACCACCGCTAATACGCTCAGCGGAGTGTAGCTACTAGGCTTCACGACGACTGCGTTGCCCATTCGCAGCGACGGTGCAATCTGCCAAATCCCGATGAGAGCGGGCCAGTTCCACGGGCCAATCGCAGCGACCACGCCAAGTGGCACGTAGTGCAATTCCGAGCGCGTCCCCTCAGCTTCAAACAACACCTCGGGCTCAATCGTCGTGTCGGCGGCATTGCGGATCCAGGCCGCGCATCCTGCAGCTTCGAATCGAGCGCCCGCACCATTGAGCGGCTTCCCTTGCTCCCGAGCAATGATGACCGCAAGTTCTTCCGCATGCGCGTCGATTTCGTCGGCGGCAAGATGCAGCAGCCGAGAGCGTTCGGCGTGACCCCTAGATGCCCACTCCGGCTGTCGCTCCCGTGCCCGCTCCACCGTGGTATCAAGATCGGCCACGGTGTGAACGGGGGCGTACCCGATGGTCTCACCGGTGGCGGCATCGGGGATTGCACGGCCTGTCGATTCACCGACCGTGATCGCTTTGAGCAGCATACCTACGTCTGACAACACTTCCTCCTTGAACCATGCCGCACCGCTCCGTTGCGCTGGGCTTCAAAGAAAAGTCTCCTGCGTCGGCAGGGTCACAGACAGGCAGCAGGCGCATGATCAATGATCGTTCGCGCACTGCGCGCTGCGGTCATGCCGCAGTGCGCAGTGGACTCGACGTAGGTGTGGCCCTGACCCCGTCGGGTGGACACCTCACAAGAGAGAATGTTCACTGTGGCAAGATCACGTCGGGAGTTCACTCCTGAGTACAAAGACGAGGCCGTGAAGCTGGTTTTGACCACCGGCAGAGCGGTCGCGACCGTCGCCCGCGAGCTCGGCGTCAACGAGGCGACGCTGGGCCGGTGGGTGGCGGCGTTCAAGGCTCGCAACGAGACCGGACAGACCGAGGTGACGGAATCCGAACGGGCCGAGTTGCTGCGGCTTCGGAAAGAGAATTCGGACTTGAAGATGGTCAGTACGCGTCAGAACAGATCACCTTCTTCGCCGCCCAGAACGGCATCACCCGGTCGATGGGCTACACCGGGATCTGGGACAACGCCATGGCCGAGAGCTTCTTCGCGACGTTGAAAACCGAGTTCTACTACCGACGGGTTTGGCCCACCCGAGCCCGCGCGATCCAAGGCGTCGCGGACTGGATCGAGGATCGCTACAACCGCCGCCGCCGGCACTCCTCGATCGGGCACGTCACGCCAGTGGACTTTAAGATGCAATACTCGTCACAGGCCGCGCAGATCCAACTCGCCGCTTATCCCGTGTCCACGCTCCGGGGTCAAGGCCAGTTATTTTCCCGCGAAGGCTTGCAGGGCGATGCCCCCCCACATTCGTGTGGGGGGCAGCGGCGGATTCTTCCTCCTGGACCGCCCATGGACTGCGGCCCGCACTGACCTCTCGGCAGTGCGTGTGCGTTGCACTGCCTAGCCAACCGCTTCGAACACGTCGATCGTGGTGTGGGTACCGAACGCCTCAGCGCGCCCGAGAAACACCCGCTGCGTGAGCCACTGCAGTTCGGGCTCGGTCGTACGGAACTGCGGGGTGGTCATGAACACGCCCATTTCGCCGGGCTCCTCACCGGGGGCGATGCGGCCCACGTTCACCACGTCGACGATCGCTCCGGTGTCGGTACGAATCCAGTATCGCGCCTCCACCTCGCACGCACCATCGGCGCGCAGCCGACACCAGTCGGCACCCCCGGGGTGCACGCGCCCGGCAATCTGACCCTCGACGGTTCCCCCGGTGATGGGGATGATGAGGAGCGAGTCGTCTCCTCGCCGCTCAATCTCCAAGTGTGGGTCAACTTCGGCTACGATCCGCATCACAAAACGGAGCTCCGGAAGAGGTGGCGTGGGCATCATTTGGCGACCTCGAACACAACTTCTCCAGCGACGACGGTGACCGCGGTTGCGGTCTCCGCGATCCGTTCGCTCGGCGCCTCGAACGGGTCATGGGTCGCGACAGTCAGATCGGCACGGGCCCCCACTCGAATGCGGCCCGGGTCACCGAGCACGAGCGACGATGATCCACTCGTATAGGCGGCGAGCACCTCGGTCAGGGTGAGCGCTTGTGCAGGATCGAGCACCCCAGCTTCGGGCGGGGCACCCGGCAGCGCACGGTTCACTGCGACGTGGATCGCGAGCCACGGGTCGGGCGGAGACACCGGCCAATCAGAACCCATCGCGAGTTCCGCACCGCTGTCGGCGATCGCCCGGAACGGGTACCCCCGCAGCATCCGTTCCTCACCGATCATCGGCACAACGTAGGGATCGGGCGCGGCCCACAGCGCCTGCATGTTCGCGGCAACCCCGAGCGGGCCAAATCGGCGTGCGTCGTCGGGGTGAATCATCGAGAGGTGCGCGATGTGGTGACGCGGCCCGGCTCCGTTCGTAACGCGGGCCTCCTCAATCGCATCAAGCGCGACCCGAATGCCACGGTCGCCCATCACGTGCAGGTGCAGGGCAAAACCAGCCGCATCGAGCGCGGCGACGAACGCGAAGATGGCGGCCTCGTCGAAGTGCAGCTCGCCGCTGTGTGCGTGGCTGCAGTACGGCTGCAGGAGCGCCGCGGTTTCTCCGTGCGGCACCCCATCGATCATCGCCTTCGCGGTGTTCGTGTCAAAGCCCGCGGCCGCGTTCTCCGCGCGGAGTGCGACGAACCGCGCAACCAGCGCAGGAACCTCAGCCACGGTGAGGCCGGGCGCGATCCACAACGCACCCGAGACGCGGCTCGACACAGACCCGTCGGCAATTGCAGCACGGTATGCGGCCGTGCAGTCGGCCTTGCCGTTGTACTCTCCCAAAATCGCCTCGTGCCAACCGGTGATGCCGAGTGACCACAGATACTGCTGCGCATTGAGGAGCCCCGCACGAATGGTGGCATCGTCAGCTGGCGGAATAACGCGGCCCACAAGCTCGGCGGCCGTCTCGTTCAAATACCCAGTGGGATCGCCGTTCGCATCGAGATGAATGTGCCCGTTCGCGGGCTGCGGCGACTCGCGGTTGACGCCGGCCAGTTGGAGTGCACGCGAATTCACCCACAGCGTGTGGTGCCCGGCGTCGCTGAGCGCGATGGGCTGACTCGCAGAGATCGCATCCAGCTGTTGCCGCGTGGGCTCCGGGAAGAGCCCGTGATCCCACCCTCCGCCGGTGACCCACTCCCCCGGTTCGCTCCTTGCGACGGCCGCCCGAATGAGTTCCAGGGTCTCCTCGACGCTGCGTGCGGAGGTGAGATCGCAGCTCAACCGTTCCACCCCGGCGAACGCCGCGTGCGCGTGGGCATCAACAAAGCCGGGGGTGATGAGCCCGCCTGCGGCATCAACCACCCGCGTCTCGGGGCCGCGCAGCGCGAGCACACGCTCGTCGTCGCCCATCGCGATGATACGCCCGGCACGCACCGCGACCGCGGTCATGGCGAGTCGCACGCGCCCATCAAACACTCGCCCGTTCACCAGGCACAGATCAGCATATTCGGTCATTTGGGTCTCCTGAGCCAGGTTATTCGTGGGCGATGGGAATCGCTGAGGTGTGGATCGGGCGTCGGCGCCTGGGCACCCACCCCTCGCGCGGAATCGAGTCAAGCAGGAGCCGCGTGTACTCGGCGCGTGGGGCATCGAGGATCTGAGCAGCGGGGCCCGACTCTTCGATTCGTCCGGCCCGCATCACGACGACCCGTTCGCAGAGCCGACGAATCACGGTGAGGTCGTGCGTGATCATGAGCAGGGCCACCCCGGTTTCGCGGCGAATGCGATCGAGCAGACTGAGCACCTCAACCTGTGTGGTCACGTCAAGTGCCGACACCGCCTCATCGAGCACGAGAACCCGCGGATCAGCGGCGAGCGCACGGGCGATCGCGATGCGCTGCCGTTGCCCACCCGACAAGGCCCGTGGCCGGGTGTCGAGCAGGGCTTCGTCCAATCGCACCGCAGCCATGAGCTCCCGGATGCGCGAGTCAACGGCGTCTCGGGAATCACGGGGCCGATGCACCCGGATCGCTTCGGCGAGGCATTGGCGCACCGTTTGCCGCCGATCAAGCGATTGGTACGGGTCTTGAAACACCATTTGCACGATCTTCGCTCGGGCGCGGCGGGCGCGGCCCGAGCGGGCGGGGTGGCTCCAGTCTTCGCCGTCGACGGCAACGGTGCCGGCGTCGGCCCGTTCGAGGCCGCACAGGATCCGCGCGGTGGTGGACTTGCCTGATCCCGACTCGCCGACGATGCCGAGCGAGCCGCCCGCCGAAAGCTCGAATCCGACGCCGTCAACCGCGACCAGCGTCTCTCGTTTTCGCCCGGTGATTGCCCGCACCCGGTAGGTCTTGCGCAGATCCGCCACGTGAATGAGCGGTGCGTGGTGGCGCTCGGCCGCTCCCTGCGCCGGGCTCTCCGGGTGCACCGGAGCACCCAGTTCCTCGAGCGTCGACAAGGCCGGGGCGCTCACCCCTCGTGCCGCATCGTCAAGCGGTGCATCGTCAAGCGCCGCAGACATCAGTTGCCTGGTGTACGTCTCACGCGCATTCTCGCGCATGCCAGCTGCGGCCAACGTCTCAATAGTGCGCCCGTGCTGCATCACGACCACCCGATCACATACCGCCCCCGCGAGGGCGAGATCGTGAGTAATGAATAGGAGCGACAAGTGACGCTCGCGCCGGAGATCAGCAATGACCGCCATCACCTCTTCCTGGGTGGTGACATCGAGCGCGGTCGTAATCTCGTCGGCGAGGAGGATTTCCGGATCCATGGCGAGCGTCGATGCGATCATGACGCGCTGCAGCAGCCCACCCGAGAGTTCGGCTGGACGCTGATGCAGGCGACGAGCGGGGTCGGGCACGCCCACTTCGTCGAGCAGTTCCACCGCGCGACGGCGCGCTCGTTCGGGCGAGACCTTGCCCACCGTGACTTGCGCCTCGATGAGGAAATCACCGATGGTGCGCAATGAGTTGAGGTGTGCCCGGGGGGTCTGAAAGATCATGCCGATGCGTTTCGCCCGCAGCTCGCGCAGTTCGGTGGCTCGCAGACCGGCCAGGTCGATCCCGTCGAAGCGGATCACGCCTCCCGTGGTGAACGAATCGGGGAGGAGGCCCGCGATCGCCCGCACCGAGAGCGTCTTGCCCGATCCCGACTCACCGACGAGGCCGACGGCCTCGCCTCGCCCGACGAGCAGGGAGCAGTCGTGCACGAGCGTGCGGTCTGGGGTGTGCACCGACAGGTGCGCAAGTTCGAGGTGGGGCATGGTCATCGTTCCTTCTCCTCTGCCCAGAGCGTGACGCGGGCTCCCACGATGCCCACGGAGAGCACCGTCACCACCACCAACACCGCTGGCACGAGCGACTGCTCGGGGGCGCCGGCGAGGATCGCTGACTGTCCGCTCGCGATCATCGATCCCCAGTCGGCACTCGGCGGTTGCTCGCCGAGCCCTAGGAACGAGATCGCGGCGAGGTCAAGCATGGCGTACCCAAAGCCGATGGCCATTTGTGCGGCAACCACGGGCACGAGGGCAGGCACCAGGTGGCGGAAGCAGATCGCCCAGCTCGCAACGCCCTGCACCCGCAGCGCGGCGATATAGGGCTTGCCCAGCTCACGGGAGGCCGCGGTCTGGGTGAGACGAGCAACGACCGGAATGTAGGCGATGGACAGCGCGATGACGGGAGCGAGTAAGCCCTTGCCGAACATCGCCACGGCGAGGACCGCGAGCACGAGACCAGGGATCGCGAAGATCACGTCAACAACGCGGGCAATCACTGCGCGCACGGGGCCGCCGAACCAGGCGGCGAGGATCGCCAGGCCGACACCGAGCACCGTCGACAGTGCCACCACGAGCACCGGCGCAAACATGCTCGACCGCGCTCCGGTAAGCACCCGGGAGAGAATGTCGCGGCCGAGATCGTCGGTGCCGAAGGGGTGCGTGAACGAGGGTGCCCCGTTGATCGGACCCGCATAGAGCTGGTTGGGATCGAATGGGGCGATCCACGGCCCGAGCAGGGCGGCGAGCGCCAGCACGCCGAGCACTGCCAGGGCGGTGACGACAAGCGGATCGCGGCGAGCGGCGCGGCGAGCGCCGCTCGGAACGGTGCCTGCGGCAAGCTGTCCGATACTCATGCGGCCCTCCCGGTGGCGACGCTGTCGGGGTCGATTGCGGCGCTGACCAGATCGGCAGCCGCATTCAACACGACGAAGATGGTGACGAACAGGAGGGAGACCACCTGCACGACGGGGAGATCCTTCCGCGCCGCGGCCTCGACCAGCAGCGAACCCAGGCCTCCGAGCCCGAACGCCTGCTCGGCGATCGCCGACGCGGCGAAGAGCCCGGCGACCGTGGTGCCTGAGATCGCAAGGATCTGCGGTGCGGCGTTCCGAAATACGTGTACCCGAAACACACGACCGCGCGGGATGCCGCGCACCCGGGCTGTCTCCACGTGTTCAGCGTGCAGTTGGGCGATGAGCGCGCTGCGCGTGACGCGGCTGATGTAGGCAATGAAGAGTACCGCCAGAGATATCGCGGGCAGGAGGAGATGCCACACACGATCCCACCCTGGCGCCCCCTGCCCGTACACCGGAAACCAACCGAGACTTTTCGCGAAGATCCAGATCAACAGAATCGCCACGACGAACGTCGGCATTGCCATGCCGAATGAGGTCGCGATCGAAACCGTGCGATCGACCCATGGACCCCGCGTCGCGGCGAGCATTCCTGACCCCATGCCGAACACCACAATCAGAAGCAGCGTTAGCAGCACCAGTTGGAGGGTGATGCCGAAGCGGGGGGCGACCAGGGTGAGCACATCGGTCTGGTACACGAAAGACCGACCGAAGTCGCCACTCACCACCCCGCCCAGCCAGCTGAGGTAGCGAGACCAGATCGGATCGTCGAGATGGTACTCCGCGCGGATCTGGGCAATCAATTCGGGTGTGGGCTTCGCACCGCCCGCGAGTGCCGCAATCGGGTCGCCCGGGGTGAGCAGCAGGGCGGAGAAGATCACGAGACTCGATAGGAAGAGGGTCAGCGCCAGGCCGCCCAGCCGCGAGAGCAGCATCATCCAGTTCGTCATAGTGTCTCCTCCGCCCTGCACAGCATGATGTTACTTTCCGCCGAGCGCGAGCGCCCAGGGCGAGCTGTACGCTGCGATCGAGGTCACCGCACCGGTGAGCTCCTTCGAAACATAGGTGAGGTGGTACGCGCCGGCCAGGCTCACCTGCAGCTGGTCGGGTGCGAAGATCTCCTGCGCCGCGACGTAGGCCTCTGCCGCTTCGGTGAGGTCTGGCGTGGTGCGCGCCGCCTGCATGAACTGGATCACGTCGGGGTTGGAGTAGCCGCTCCAGTTGAACACGCCGCCAAGTTCGGCGGGCATCATGAAGAGCGACGGGTAGCCGAGCACTCCCGGGGAGTCGAGGTAGCCCTGGGTAGAAACAAAGTCAGTGCCTTCGCGCCCGGCCGGATCGTAGAACATCGCACCGAAGTCGGAGGGCTGCTTCGCGTCGATCTCGATGGTGAGGCCGATCTGGGCACCCGCGCTCTGAATGATCTGTGCCGTCTGTTGGAACTCGGTGGCTCCAGCCGGCACCGCAATGACGATCGGTTGGCTCACGTCCTCGCCGCTCTCGGCGACGAGTTCCTTCGCGCGCTCGAGGTCCACTTCCGGGGTCGCGAGCGCTTCGTAGCCAGCCTCATAAATCGCAGAGGCTTCCATCTGTTCGAAAGAAAACGGTGGCACGAGCGTCTTCTGCACGTAGCCGAGGCCGTTGAGTACCGTGTCGATGTACTGCTGCCGATCGATCGCGAGGCTGAGCGCCTGGCGAATCATCGGGTTTGCCGCGGGCCCCTGATCGGTGGTGGGGCCGAAGCTATACGACGCAGTCGAGGGGCCGACCACGAGGGTGCCAGCGCCGTCGCCTTCCAGCGCTGCTCGTGAGGCTGGCGGCACGTTGAACGCACCATCGATCTCGCCTGCGGTGAGTGCGGTCGTGAGGGTCGTGCTGTCGGTGATGAAGACAAATCGCATCGTCTCAACAAGCGGAGCAGTTCCCCAGTACCCGGGATTCGCGGTCGTGACGATCTCAGTGCCGGGCACCCAGTCATCGAGTTGGAAGGGGCCCGTGCACATGAGGCCGGTCTCTGAGGTGCCGACCTGCCCGCCGGTCTTCGTCGCGTGTGCCTGGCTCATCACGGCCCCGCCGCCACCCGAGAGCGCGTCGCGGAAGATGGAATCTGGGGCGTTGAATCGAACGGTGACCTGCAGGTCTCCGGTCTGTTCGATGCTCGAGACCAGAACGAATGCCGCGTACCACTGCGACTCGGGGGTCATGTTGCGCTGCAGACTGAAGATAACGTCGGCGGCGGTCATTGGGGTACCGTCCCAGAACGTCACTCCCTCGCGCAGATCGATCTCGAAGGTCACGGGATCCACCCATTCGGCACGCGTGGCGAGCCCTTCGGTGACCGAGAAGTCTGGTTCGAGCCGCAACAGGTTCTCGCACAGGTTGGGAGTGATGAGGCTCGCTGCAGAGGCCGGATCGAGTGTCGCGGGTTCGCCCTCGACGATCGACCAGGTGACCTCGTCTACCGGGGTCTGCCCGGCGGGCATGACCGTGGTGAGTTCGGTGGGTGCGGCAGCGGCACCGCTCCCGGTGGATCCGCCGTCGCGGGGCGCACACGCGGTCAGTGCGAGCAGCGCGACTGCGCCCATCGCGACTCCCGCGAGGAGTGGTTGTCGGTTCATGAGTGTGTCCTTTCAGTGGGAAGCTGGAGTCAACATCGATGTCGGCTCAGAGCAGCAGGTATACGCGGATGCAGACCTGTCCGCCCTCATCCCTCGCGAGGCCGAGGAACTGGTGTTCGGCGAGCCAGCGGTGCTGTGGCGCGTCGGTCTGAAACACCGGGGCGGTGCGAAAGTAGAGCCCCGGTTCATCTTCGGGTACGTCTTCCCCACCCTCCATGCGGGCGAGGATCTCTGGGGTTGCGCGAAAGTAGCCACGGTTGAGCACATCAATCACGGCGCCGTCGTCTGCCCGCACCAGGTATCTGGCCTCGAGTTGGGCGGTGCCCGATCGTCCGACAGCCCAGTCGCCGCCGCCTGCAAGGGCCTCGCCGGAAAGGCGAGGGCCTGACACGGTACCGCCAGTAATCGGGGTGAAGCTCAACTGCTCATCCGGGCCGCGCCCAATGTGCAGGTCGGGTGCCACGCTGACGCGCAGCTCACACACGAACTCGAGCTGGGGTTCCATCATGCGAGTGCTCCCTTCAACACGGGGAGCGACAGGGCCAGGCCCTCAGCTCCCCCAATGAATACGGTTTGGGTATTGGGCACGGTGGGTTCGCCCGCACCCCACGGCTCGCCCCCGGTGCCGGGCTGCGGCAGAAACTCTGGGTAGTCGCTGCTCGACAGATGCACGCGCAGGCGGTGCCCGGCGGCGAGCCGGTACCCGATCTGGCCGAGGTCGATGTGCAGTGTTTCGGGCTGCTGCGCATCACGCAGTTGCTGCTGGCCACGGGCGATGCGCAGGGCGGTGCCATCGGGCGCAACGTCGAGCACGCGCACGAAGCAGTCAAGGGTCGGACCAGTGGATCGCACGCGTACCCGCGCAGTCACCGACCCCGCAAGTTCGACGTCGCTGGGCATCGCGTCGGAGGTGAAGACGAGCACGTCGTCGCGCTCACCAATCGGTGCCTCATCGGGCAGATGCAACAGGTACGAGAATGCGTCGGGCACGCTGGAGGGCACCAGATCCCGGGGGTCATGCTGCCAACTCGCTTCGGTCTCGGGCTGGGCGGTCTGCGTGGCCGTAAGGGCTCCATCGGGAGTGGCCCACAGCGTCTGGTGCTGCGTGTCAACGGGCGGCCACACGGCGCCGGTACGCCACTCATTCGTTCCGGCGAGATTCCAGGTGACCTTCGGGATCTCTGCCACGCTGCCGGTTCCGCGCACGAATACCTCGAAGAAGTCGAGGGCGGGGTCGAGGGTGCGCGGGAGCAGTGCGCGGATCTGCTCCTCACTGCGGTCGGCCACGCGATCCGCTGCTGAATCGAGAAGCTGAAAACTCTCGTGATCGATCGGCTCGACACGCAGGTAGTGATGGGCCGCCCAGTTGGGATAGCGCTCAATCTCGGCGACATCGGCCCACGCCAGGGGTGCGCAGTTGTCCCACCAACCGATGGTGTGCAGTGTGGGTACCGATCGGCCGGCGAACGGCGAGTCCGCGGGAAAGCGCGGCAGGTGCACCGCATGCGGCACCCACTGATCGTAGGAGAGCGGACGGCCGGTCTCGGCCATAAATTCCTCGGCCTGGGCGGCAAAGTCGCGACGTGACCAATCGGGTTCCCACGCGTAGCTCTCGTTGCCGTGAAAGTGCGTGAGGGGGTAGACGTACGTGACCGCCCACTCGATGCCGGATACCCGGGAGTTCGGTGCGCGGCGGATAGGTTCGCCGAGCGCCGTACCAGTGAGCCTCGGGGCGATCGCCTTCAGCGCAGGGTGACCACTCGCGGCGGCCGCCCACTGGGTGTAGCCGTAATAGCTGTCGCCCCACATTGCGACGCGGCCATTCGACCACGGCTGCTGCGTGATCCACTCGAGCGTGTCTGCTCCGTCGCGCACCTCGTTGACGAAGAGCAGCGCGTCGCCCTCTGAACGGAACTTGCCGCGCACATCCTGCGTGACCACCCGATAGCCGTGTGACATAAAGTACTCGGCGATCAACGGAATGAAAGTGTACTCGCCGCTCTTGTCGTAGGGCAGGCGGATCAGGATCGTCTCGCCGGGCGACCGGTCGCCGCCGGGGAGGTACACGTCGGTCGCCAGGTGGATTCCGTCGCGGGTGCGTACACGGGCCGGTTCGGCGAGCGGGCTCTCTGGTGCCGGACCCAGCCGTTCGTACTTCAACATCTCACTCCCTCGTGATGCGAGCCACCGCGGGTGCGGATCGGCGTCGTGAATCACACGTTACGTCCACCTCGGCAAGTTAGTCAAGTCTGACTAGACAAATTTACAAACGCGTAACTTTCCGGCTATTCTTCGGAGAGAGGACTGAGAGGAAACGCCATGGCCCGCCCTTCAGTTGCCGATGCGCGACGCGAGCAGATCATCGAAGCCACCCTTCAGACGATTGCCAAGCACGGCATCAGCAGCACCACGCTTGACCGCATTGCGACGACCGCGGGTATGTCGCGCGGGCACGTGCGGCATTTCGTTGGCAACCGAGATGCGCTGCTCATTGACGCGGCGCGATGGTTCTACACGGTCGACACATCAGCGCCCTCGATCCTCCCCGAGCATGTCTCGACCCTGACTGAGGCGCTCGACTATCTGTTTGGCAGTGAATTCACCTCATCGACCGACGACAACGCGATCGTGCTCGGGTTCGTCGAACTCTCACGCACCAGCGCGGAGATCGCGCAGGTGCTCTCCGAGGTGTACCTCAGCACCGAGCAGCGCTTGCTGGAACTGATCCGCTCCGCCCACCCTGCGGTGAGCGCACAGCGACAGACCGACGCGGCGACCGCCGTACTCACGGCAGCTTTGGGGAGCGTCTTCATGGAGGATTTCAACCAGGATCCCGATCGACCGGCGCGCGCCCGACGGTCGATCGACGGGCTGCTTGCCTCGCTGTAATACTGGCGAGAATGCTTCCTTGGGCTACTCGGCGCGGTGCCTCACTTCGCCGTCGACCACGGTCAGGCGCACGCGGGTGCCGACCAGCCGATCGGGGTCGTCGGTGAACGGGTTGAGGTCGAGCACCGCGAAGTTCGCGCGGGTGCCCGGTGCCAGCGTGCCAACCTCGTTTTCGAGGCCGGTGGCCCACGCCCCACCGAAGGTCATCGCCTCGAGCGCGTCGGCAGGGGTGAAGACTCGCTCCGGATGGTACGGCGCGCGGGCAGCCTCGAGCACAGAGCGTGCGGTCAGAGCGATGAAGAGGTTGTGGGGCGCCTCGTGCGGGGCCGTCGGTGCGTCGGTACCGAGCGCGATCCGCACGCCTGCGTCGCGCATCTCGGCCCACGGAAAGCCACGCTCGGCTCGCTCGTCGCCGAGCATCGCGATCCAGTTGTCGAGCACCGCCGGGTCGCAGTGCACCGGCTGCATCGACGCGGTGACACCCAGAGCGGCGAGCCGGCGCACCGTATCAGGCGCAACGTATTCCAGGTGCTCGATGCGGGGGCGCCGAGAAGCCCGCGGCCCGTTCTCGCGCACGCACGCCTCGACGAGATCGAGCGCGAGGTCGCTCGCCGAGTCACCGATCGCGTGCAGCGCGAGCTGTAAACCGTGAGCATCGGCGGCCACGGAGGCGGCGAGCGCCGCCTCCCTCGGCCAGATCGGTTCAGCGTTCGAACCGTCGGCGTACGGGCCGCGCATTGCTGCGGTGCAGGCATCGATCACGCCGTCGAGAATGAACTTCACCCCGACGATGCGAAGCGAGTCGGAGCCGTAGGTGGCCGCGACGCGATCGCGCTCCGCAGCCGCGCGTTCGACCTGAGCAAGGCCTGCAGCCGGGTCGCCGGTCGGGTGCAGCAGCATGTGCGCCGTGATCGGGAAGGGCAGCTGGCCGTCTCGAATGAGGATGCGTTCGAAGGCCGCCAGATCGGGGGCACCGAACGACATGTCGGTCGCGGTCGTGACCCCAGTCGCCAGGTACGCATCGAACGCGGCGGCCAGGAAGCGATCGCGATCCGCATCGCTCGCTGCAGCAGCCAGGTAGTTCCACGCGTGCTGGATCGCGGCCGACTCGAGCAGGAATCCCGTCGCTTCGCCACGCTCATCCCGGCGAATCTCCCCACCAATCGGGTCTGGAGTGTCACTCGTGATACCAAGCTCGGCGATCGCAGCACTGTTGACCCACACCGAATGCAGGTCGTTCGCGTCGAGTATGACGGGGATGTCGGAGACAGCGGCATCGATCATTTCGGCGGTGGGATCGCGTCCCTCGAGCGCATCGAACCTCCAGCTGATGCCCAGCAGCATGGCCGCATCGGGGTTTGCCGCACGCGCCTCACGCAGCCGTTCTTGAATCTCTGCGAGCGTGCCACACTCACGCAGTTGCACCTTCTCGACCGCTTGGCCAAACATCAGCAGGTGTGTGTGCCCCTCCACGATGCCGGGCGTGACGAAACCGTCGCCAAGATCGATGATGCGAGCATCTGGGCCGGCTGCGTGCTCAGCTGGCTCGCGGTCGCCGATAGCAATGACGCGCCCATCGCGCACCGCGAAGGCTTCGGCCAGCGGCGAGCTCGCGCGCCCGGTGAAGACGGCGGCGGCGCGGTACACGACGGTGGGCATCGTCAACGTTCTCCACTCTGCTCTTCAACGATCGTGACGCGAATGTCGTCAAACGGCGTGCGCGTCGAGTACTTGTACATGAACAAGATGTCGGCGTCGTACCCCAGAAACGTGGCGAAACGCTTCGTCTCCGAGGCTTCCACATCGAGGGGCTTCACCGTGACGAGCATCATGCGCCGCGGCAGCCCATCGATCGGGTCGGCGATCGAGAGCCCCGTCTCGGGGTCGAGCTCTGCCGCGACAAGCGCGATCGCCAGCGATCCGCCGTGCGCGCTCAGGGTGATTTCGCCGGTCAGGCGCAGCACACCGTCGTCACCGATCTCGCCCGGCACGCTGACCCCGCGCTCGGGATCGAAGCTCGCACCGCCACTCGCCTGCACCGTGAAACTCTCGTCACGCTGCATGTAGCCGACGAGGGACTCCTTCACGGTCCACTCGAGTACGGCCTTGCTTCCCGGCACCCATGCTTTCATTTCGCTCCCATCATCGAAGAGGTCTGCAGCAAGTCTGGCACAGCGCCGATCGCGCGCGGCATGCCGCTTTCGCACGCTGGCTCACTCATCGGGACTCAGCCACCCCGAGCATCGCACCCGCCGCGCGGCGCATGAGCGAGCGGCGATCCACCCCGTCCTCCCACCCCACGAGCGAGTGTGCGTTCAGACCGTCGAGCATGCCGAGCAGCTGGCCGGCAACGGCGGGCGGATCAGCCACCCGGTATCGTCCCGCATCGCACCCGGCCTGAATCAGTGCCGCAAAGAAGGCGCGCCACGCGTCCATCTGCGCGCGCACCTCGGTCGCGAGCGGAACGTTCCGCCGCCCGAGCGCCCACGCCTCGACCCACACGAACGTCACCTCGTCGCGGGTGCCGTCGAGCACCGTGTCGAGCACGGTATCGAGTCGCTCGCCCGCTTCGGCCACCCGCTCGGCGAAGCTCGTGATCTCGGCGAGTTCGGCGGCCACGATGCGGGTGAACGCCTCCGCGACCAGGTGGTCCATGCTCTCCACGTGGTGGATCACGAGCGTTGGGGCCACCCCCGCTCGCGCGGCGACCGCGCGCATCGTGACGGCCGTGAGCCCTTCGGCTCGGGCGATCGCTTCGGCTGCATCAGTGATCTCGGCGCGGCGCTCGGCGGCGGAACGCCGGGTCGCCCGTTTGCGGGCCCCGGGCGCGCTGACCGCGGGCGTACGTGCGGGTGTTGACGACATGCGATCCACTCGGTAGATTTGCGATCAGTTATTGATCGGGTGATCAACAAGCTTAGTGGCACACCCCACGCGAACCCAAGGAGCACCATGGCCTGGCGCATGCCCGCCGAAACCGCACCCCACGAGCGCACCTGGATGGCGTTTCCGCGCGAGGGCGAGACGCTCGGCGAGACCGCTGCCGAGCGCGAGGAGGGCTACGCTGCGTGGGTCGCCACCGCCCACGCGATCGCCGAGTTCGAGCCGGTGACGATGCTTGTTGACCCGAGCGAGATCGCGCGTGCGCGGCGCATGTTGGGCGCAACCGCCGCACACGGCATCGAGATCGTCGAGGTGCCGGTCGACGAGTTCTGGCTGCGCGACTCGGGGCCCACCTTCGTCGTCGACGACGCCCGCCCCGGAGTGCTCGGCGCGGTCACCTGGATCTTCAACGGGTGGGGCGACCAGGACTGGGCCGACTGGCGGCTCTCCGCTCAGCACGGCGCGTTCATCGCCGAGCAGGTCGGCGCCGAACGCATCAGCTCGCTGCTCGTCAACGAGGGCGGCGGGATCCACGTCGACGGCGAAGGCACCGTGCTGCTCACCGACACCGTGCAACTCGACCCGCGGCGCAACCGTTACGCGACCCGCGAGCGAGTCGAGGCCGAGATGGCGCGCACCCTGGGGGCCACGCACGCGGTGTGGCTGCCGCGCGGCCTCACCCGCGACTCCGAGCGCTTCGGCACGAACGGGCACGTCGACATCGTCGCGACGATCCCCACGCCGGGCACCCTGCTGCTGCACACCCAGGTGGATCCCGGCCACCCCGACCACGCGGTGACCGACGGGCTGCGTGCCCACCTCGAGCGCCAGACCGACGCCGCTGGGCGCAGCTTCGACATCGTCGAGCTACCCGCCCCGGCCACCCTGCGCGACGACGAAGGGTTCGTCGACTGGAGCTACGTCAACCACCTCGTTGTCAACGACGGCGTGATCGCCTGCGGGTTTGGCGAGGAGACCGCCGATGCCCGGGCTCGCGAGATTCTCGAGTCCGTCTACCCGGGGCGGCGCGTCGTGACGGTCGACGCGCGACCGATCTTCGCCCGTGGGGGTGGCGTGCACTGCATCACGCAGCAGCAGCCAACGGTCGGAGCCCGCGCGTGATCGACGTCGTCGAGGCAACTATCGCCGAGTTGCGCGGGGCGCTGGAACGCGACGAGATCACGAGCGCCTGGCTCGTCGAGGCCTACCTCACCCGGATCGACGCCTTCGACGGACCCGACACCGAGACAGCTCTGAACGCGCTCGTCGTGCGCAACGAGCGCGCGCTCGACGAGGCCCGTGAGTCCGATGCGCGCCGAGCCCGCGGCGAAGTTCTCGGCCCGCTTGACGGCATTCCGTACACCGCAAAAGACAGCTACTTGGTGCGCGGACTCACTGCGGCCGCGGGCAGCCCGGCGTTCGCCGATCTCGTCGCGCAGCGCGATGCCTTCACCATCGAACGCCTGCGCGCGGGTGGCGCCATTTGCCTCGGCCTCACGAATATGCCGCCAATGGCAAATGGAGGCATGCAACGGGGGGTATACGGTCGCGCCGAGAGCCCGTACAACGCCGAATTCCTAACGGCACCGTTTGCCTCAGGCTCGTCAAACGGCTCGGGCACCGCGACCGCGGCCAGCTTCGCCGCCTTCGGGCTCGGGGAGGAGACGTGGTCGAGCGGCCGCGGCCCGGCCTCCAACAACGCCCTCTGCGCGTACACGCCGTCGCGCGGGGTGATCTCGACGCGCGGCAACTGGCCGCTCGTGCCCACCATGGATGTCGTCGTGCCGCACACCCGCACGATGGCCGACCTGTTCGAGGTACTCGACGTGATCGTCGCCGACGACCGAGAGAGCCGCGGCGATTTCTGGCGCGCGCAACGGTGGATCGCGCTTCCGCACCCCTCCGAAGTGCGGCCAGCAAGCTACTCGGAGCTCGGCCCGGTCTCACCCGAAGAGGCTCGGTCGCTACTCGCCGGCCGGCGCATCGGCATCCCGAAGATGTACATCAACGCCGATCCACTCGCGGGCACCGCCGAACCCGGCAGCGCAGAAGCCCCCGGCATCGGGGGCCCCACCGGGCAGCGCATCGAGACGCGCGCCTCGATCATCGAGCTGTGGGAACAGGCGCGCCGCGACCTCGAGGCGCAGGGCGCCGAGGTCGTCGAGGTTGATTTCCCGGTCGTCTCCAATTACGAGGGTGACCGGCCGGGCGCCCCGAAGATCCACACCCGCGGGCTGGTCAGCCCCGAATACCTGCGGCGCGAAATCCTCGACTTGTCGGCGTGGGCCTGGGACGACTTCCTGCGCGCGAACGGCGACCCCGCCTTCCCCGATCTCACCGTCGTCGACGGAACCGAGATCTTCCCGCACCCCGAGGGCGCGCTGCCCGATCGTTACACGGGATTCGACGATGACATCGCCGAGTACCCGGGCCACGTGCGCGAGCACCCGGTAGCCTCATTCACCGAGATCCCCGAGCTGGAGGCTGGCCTGCGCGGGCTTGAACGCACCCGCCAGCTCGACCTCGAGGAGTGGATGGACACACTCGGCCTCGATGCTGTCGTGTTCCCCGCGGTTGCCGACGTCGGCCCCGCAGATATGGATGTCAACGAGGCCTCCGCAGACCTCGGCTGGCGCAACGGGGTGTGGATCGCCAACGGCAATCTCGCGATCCGCCATCTGGGCATTCCGACCGTCACCGTACCGACGGGCACGATGGCCGACATTGGCATGCCCGTGGGCCTGACCTTCGCCGGGCGCGCCTACGACGACACCCGGCTGTTGTCACTCGCGGCGGCGTTTGAGGCGATCCGCCCCCGCCGCACCGAACCCCCGCGCACCCCGCGCCTCGCGTAGCCCGATTCATGGGCAGTAGATGCTCGAATACCCAAGTATTCGGACATCTACTGCCCATGAAGGTGAGGGAGACCTGCCGCAGCGGCGAAAACGCGGGCGCGCGCGGGCGCACGCGGGCACGCGCTGGCGCAAGAACCCTACGACTGGGTCGTAAAGGGCAGCACCAGGCGCGAAGGGTGCGCCGCGTCGCGGTAAATCTTGTGCGTGACCGGGCGACCCACCGGCAGGTGGAACGCGTCGGGAGGCAGCAGCGCGTTGTGCGCGTCGGTCAGCGGCTCGTTACACGACAGCTCGAGCTCGAGGCGGTGCCCCGGCAAGAACGTCGTCGCGAACGGGTACAGCCGAATCACGTACTCCTCGATCTTGCCCGGCTCCACCGGCACCGCGCGGGTGTGGGGGTGGATCGGGCTTCCCTCGGTGGTGCGCTCGAGGTCGAGCTCGCGATGCGAGGCCTTTAGGAACCCGGTCGTGACCAGCTGGCGGTTGCCATTCGGCGCCACATCCCACAGCCGCAGGATGAAGTTCGAGTCGTCCTGGTCGATCGACGCGAAGATATGCGCGGCACCTGTGCCGATCATCTCAGTGGGAGCCTCGAAGGTCTCGGTGCTCCAGTTGATGATCTCGACCTTGTCGGTCACCGTGAGCGGTGCCTGGTAGAAGCCGTCGGGGGCCGCGTACTGCTCACCCATCAGCTCGGGTTCGGGCAGCAGTTTCCGGCGCGGGCGCAGGTACAGGGGGCTGTGATCCACTGCCTTTGGCGGCCACGCGGCACCGGTGACGTGCTCACGCGAGCCCTCGACGAAGATGCTCACCGCGGGCTCATCCATCACCCCGTTGTCGATGCCCTTGATCCAGTAGTCGTACCAGCGGAACATCTTGTCGTGCTCTTCGATGAATGGGCGCGACTGCATGGGCGGGTAGGGCCCAATGTCGAGCTTCTTGGGTCCGTTCAGCGCGTCGAAGAGTTCGATCGTGCCGTCCATCGTCCAGCCGCGGCCCTGGTCGATCTGCAAGTACACGGGGATGTCGATGTTACGAGCGAGATTGACGGGGTTCCGCTCCTCGTACCACTCACCATCGAGATCATTCATGATGATGTCGAACCAGGCCTCGTGGTTCGTCGGGTAGTGCAGGGTGTGCACGAGGTTCGGCCAGGCCGCCACGTCGGGGTCTTGCAGACGCGCGGCGACCTTCGCCTTGATCTCCTCCGGCGAATAGGTCTCGAGCATGCGCGACTTCACGCGGTCGGTGAAGGCCCAGCCCGAGTCGCCACCGCGGCCCTCGCGGGCGGCGCGCGGCATGAACCACATGATGCCGCCATGGTAAGTGGTCTCGTAGAAGTCGTAGTGGCCGCCGCTGACGAAGATCGCCTTCAGGCTCGGCGGGCGCTCGGCCGCGGCCAACACCTGCATCGACCCGAAGTACGAGATGCCGATCATGCCGACGTTGCCATCGCACCAGGGCTGCGCCGCGACCCACTCGATGAAGTCGTAGGCGTCTTCGCCGAGCGACACGCCGCCCGCGTTGTAGTTGCCGATGTGCTCGCCGTCGGAGTCGCCAGATCCGCGCAGGTCGCCAATGACGTGCACGTACCCCTCGTCGACGACGCGGGTGATGTCGCCGGCCTCGATGCAGCCGTCCCACATCGGGCTCGGGCGCTTCTGCGGCGGCATGGTCAGCGCGAGCGCCTGCAGCTCCTTGCCGTACGGGCTGAGCGCGACGAGTGCGGGCCGCGGCACGTCGTCGGTGCCGAAGTACGCATCGGCGGCCAGTTGGGCGCCGTCGCGCATCGGAACCCGGAGATCCTTGTGGATGCGAATCGTCTTCCCACCGGCATCCCACGTTTGAAAATCGGTCATAGTGATTGCAACCCTTCTGCGACAGCGATGTCTTCGCATATTATTATACCAAATAAGTGGATCACGATGTCAGGAGCTGCAATGTCGCACGAAGTACCCGTTCACCCGTTGGTGTCCCCCTGGGGCAGATTCGGTCTCTACAGCTACTTCATCGACGCTCCGGAGCCGGCGATCGTCGACACGGGCATCACCTCCTCCCCCGCCGAGGGCATGGCCCCAGCCCTCGAGGCGCTCGGTCGCCGCATCGAAGATGTCCAGTGGATCCTCCTCACCCACGGGCACATTGACCACATGGGCGGGGCCCACGCCCTATGGGAGATGACCGGGCGTCGCGCGAAGGTCGTGATCCACGAGGCCGACGCGCACCTGCTGCGCTCGCGCCAAGACCACGTCGATCTCTACGTCGACGTGCGGCAGCGGTACCTGAACGACCCGGACGGGGTCGCGAAGCAGACCGCCGCTGGCATGCACGCGATCTCGGGCGAGATGGATGCCGACGTGCTGCTGCGCGGCGGCGAGACGCTCTCCCTCGGCGGTGATGTCACGGTGTCGGTGCACCCGGTTCCCGGCCACACTCCCGGCTCGGTCGCCTACGTCATCGACGGCCAGAACGACGTGTTCGTGGGCGATGCCGTGCAGATCCACGGCGCGGCGAACTTCTTCCCAGGGTACGAGGATCCGACCGCGTATCGCGCCAGCCTCGAGTACCTGCGCGACGAGGTGCAGCCCCGCCGCCTCTACCTCGGGCACCCCTACCGCAGCGCCGATGGCACGCCCTACGGGGTCGAGCTCGACGCTGCACAGGCGGCGCGCGCGCTGCAAGAGAGCATCGACATCGAGGGGCGGATCGCCACCGCCGCCGAGGGTGCCCTCGCCGACGGGCTGACCGCGACCGACTCCCCCTACGCGCCGTTCGATCGCGTGGCTGCAGAACTCGGGTACGAGGGCGACCCGACGCTCGACCCGTCCCCGTTCTTCACCACGCTCGACGGGTACCGCCGCCGCTTCGCGTCGCAGCGCTAACCCCGATCCACACCACTGACGTTTCGCACCACCATACAAAGGAGTACTCATGGACGAGTCCAGCCCCTACCGCACCTGGTCGACGGCCACCGATCAGGCCGAGGGCGAGCCCGCTCGCACCGATGTCATCATCGTCGGGTCAGGCCCCACCGGCGTCGGCACTGCGGTGATGCTCGCGCGACACGGTATCCAGGTCACCGTCGTAACCCGCGAAACCTGGGTCGCTGATTCACCCCGGGCGCACATCACCAACCAGCGCACCATGGAGGTGCTCCGCGCGGTGGGGCTCGAACCCGCCGTGCGCGCGCAGGCCGCACCGCGCGAGACGATGGCGAGCCAGGTCGTCGCGACGGCCATTACCGGCACCGAGCTTGGCCGGGCCTGGTCGTGGGGCAACAACCCGGGTCGGCAGGGTGAGTACCTCACCGCGAGCCCCACCGACGGGTGCGACATTCCGCAGAACCGCCTCGAGCCAATCCTGCTCGGCGAAGCGGCCAGACTCGGGGCGCGGATCCGCTTCCAGACCACGTGCACCGGGTTCGAGCAAGATGCCGACGGAGTGACCGTGCACGTCGTCGACGGGGTCACCGGCAAGGCCGAGACCCTGCGCGCCGCGTACGTCGTCGCCGCCGACGGCGGGCAGAGCCGGATTGCCCGGGCGCTCGAGATTCCCTTCGAAGGCGAGGTGGGCATCGCCCCCGCGATGAACATCAGCTTCACCGCCGATCTGTCGCACCTTGTCGCACACCGCCCCGGGTCGCTCTACGAGATCATCCAGAACCGCCCCGAGGGGCCCACCCGCGCCATGATCCGCATGGTGCGACCGTGGAACGAGTGGTCGGCTTCGCTCGTCTACCTCGGCGGGCGCACCGAAGCCCTCACCCCGGAGGAGGCCGAGGAGGAGCTGCGCCTCGCGATCGGCGATGACTCGGTGAAGATCACCGTCACCGGTCTCTACCCGTGGCGCATCAACCGTCTGGTCGCCTCCCGGTACAGCGAGGGACGGGTGTTCCTCGCCGGCGATGCCGCGCACCGGCATCCACCGACCAACGGCCTCGGGGCAAACACCTGCATCCAAGACGGGTTCAACCTCGCATGGAAGCTCGCGTTCGTCATCAAGGGCCAGGCCGGCCCGGGCCTCCTCGAGACGTACAGCGACGAGCGGCAGCCCGTGGGCGCGCAGATCGTGAACCGGGCGGTCGACAGTTGGGGGCTGGGCATGGGGCTGCTACCCGCCATGGGCCTGAACCCCGCGGCATCGTTCGAGGAGCGCTCCGCGACGTTCGCCGAGCTCGGGGAAGACTCCGACGCCGGCGAGGCACGCCGCAGCGCGCTGCGCGCCGTGCTCGACGAGGAGTCGTACATCTTCGAGGCGCACGGCGTCGAGATGAACCAGGTGTATCGCTCGGGCGCGGTGGTGGGCGACGGCAGTGAGCTCACCTACGACCGCGATCCACAGCTGTACATTCAGCCGACCAGCCACCCGGGAGCGCGGATCCCGCACGCCCTGGTGGGCGATGCCACGCGCACGGTTTCGACCCTCGACCTCGTCGGGCAGGAGCGGTTCACGCTCGTCACCCGCGACCGCGGTGGGCAGTGGATCGACGCGGCGGCTGCCGTGGCCAGCGATCTCGGAATCGAGATCGCGACCGTGAAGATCGGCCACGCGGGCGACGTGCAGGATCTGTACGGCGACTTCGGGCGTCGCAGCGAGATCGGCGAGGCGGGCTGCCTGCTCGTGCGCCCCGACCAGCACATCGCGTTGCGGCAGCGCGAGTTGTCGGCGGATCCGGCAGCGACCCTGCGGGCGGCGCTCACCCAGGTGCTCGACCGCAACTCGCCGAACTGAACCACCTTCAACCGGCAGAATGACCTTGAGGCGGCGGTTTCTGGCTGCAACTGCCCGCGCAGGGTCAATCTGCCGGTCGTGGTTCGGGCAGGGTGCCGGTCGACTCAGTGCGCAATACAGTGAGGGGGTGGATCGCCGAGCGATCCACCCCCTCACGTTTGTCGCAGCTACGCCGCGACGACGTCGAACACCGGCAGCGTCTCGAGCCCGCGGCTCGTGTTGTTGAGCTTCACGGTGGGCTCGCCGACCTCGAATGAATCGACCCGACGGCAGAACGCCTCGATCACCGCGTGTGCCTCGAGCTTCGCGAGGCCCTGCCCAGCGCAGCCGTGCACCCCGTACCCGAAGGTCAGGTGATCGAGCGGGTTCCGCTCCACGCGGAACGTGTCGGGCTCGTCGTAGTGCCGCGGGTCGCGGTTGCCCGCGTAGAACAGCACGGCGACCTGCGCGCCCTCGGGAATCACGGTGCCGCCGATTTCGACGTCGCGCGTCGTGCCACGACCCTGCGCGTGCATGGCCGCTTCCATGCGCAGCACCTCGTTGAAGGCAGAGGGGATGAGCGACGGATCCGCCTGCACCTTCGCGAATTCCTCGGGATTCTCGCCGAAGAGGCGGATCGTGTTGGCGATCGAGCCGATCGTGGTGTCCATGCCGGCGGCAAGGTACTGGTGGATGATGTGCCCGCACAGTTCCTGGGGAATATCTCCGCGCGCGCCCGCATCGAAGATCGCGCGTCCGATAGAGCCCTCAGCGAGCTTGTCGCCCTGCATGCCGTGGGTCCATTCGAATAGCTCCCCGGCGAGCGGGAAACTCTGTTGCGCCCGCTCGTTCATCGGCCCGAGCAGGTTGAACGCGGCGTTGCCCCAGGGAAGGATCTTCTCGCGCACCTCGCCCTGCACGCCGATGAGGTCGAGCACGATTTGCAGGGGCAGTTCCTGCGCCAGGTCACGCACCCCGTCGAAGGAACCGCGATCCACCACGTCAGCGACGAGACGATCGGCCTTTTCATCGATCGTCACCTTCAGGCCGCGCAACGCACGCGGGGTGAGGTTCTCGCTGAGGGTGGCGCGCAACTGCGTGTGGAGGGGCGGATCACTCGCGAGCGTGGTGCCGGTGAGCACCTCGTTCATCTGCGGGTTGAAGGCAACTTTGGTCGAGCTGAAGCTCTCCCAGTCGCCGAGCGCGTCGCGGATCTCGGCGTAACGCGTCAGGGCCCAGACATCGCTGGCCTCGAGGTACACCACCGGAGCCTGCTCGCGCAGCGCGGTGTAGGTGTCATGCGGGTTGAGGAGTACTTCGTCGGTCCAGATGTCTACCTTCGACGTCTGCGCCGTTGCAGTGGCGGTCATGGTGCCTCGCTTCGTGACGGTGAGCCCGGGCTTCGGCGCGCCGGGTACCGCCAGTCAAGCGCCCCGCTTCTCATGTTTCAAATGGATGTCCTGCATGCAGATCATTCGTTTGGTGAATAGACATGCTCGTCCGCGCGCTGCTTGGCCCGCGCGCGCAGGGGTGCCGCCGCCTCGA
The DNA here is from genome assembly GCF_050971685.1 of Leucobacter fengyongliangi. Taxonomy (NCBI): domain Bacteria; kingdom Bacillati; phylum Actinomycetota; class Actinomycetes; order Micrococcales; family Microbacteriaceae; genus Leucobacter; species Leucobacter fengyongliangi. The sequence goes on from NZ_JBPCEU010000005.1 coordinate 134,109, forward strand.
GCAGCAATTCCCGCAGCCACTCGCGGTACGCGTCGTCGGTGAGCCAGGGGTTCCACACCATGTCGATCCCCAGGGGCGCGATGGGGAACGGGAACGGCAGAATCCGCAGTGGATCGCGCCTCACGAATTCAGCCACCACCTGGAGTCGGTGCAGCCCGACCCCTCGTATCTCTCGCAGAAAGTGCGGAACAAGCAGATAGTCGGAGACCGTCTGTTTCACCGTGTACTCGACGCCTGCGCGATCCAGCGTGTCGTAGGGCCGCAACTGCAGGGCCTCGGCATCGACCTTGATGTGCGGTTCTTCGCGCAGGAGTTCGAGCGCCGAGCGCCCCTCGGGAGTCTCGGGTGAGGCGATGACGACCCAGCGATCGTCATACAGGCGTTCTCGCGGGTGTGGCGCACGCAGCCCTTCGGTCAGTAACACAACGTCAACGCCGTCTGCGGTGAATACACCTGGGGCGTTCACATCCGCGGTGCGCAGCCTCAGCGTCATGTGCGGGGCGCGCTCATCAAGCAATCGACGCAGCAGCGGACCGAGCACAAAGGCAGTGCTCGCCGTCAGTGCGACGGTGACGGTGCGCTCATCGGTGAGTGGGTCAAAGGATGCCGAGGTGAGCGCCCGCACGGCCTCGGCGAGCGCGCGTCGCACCGGGCCCACGAGCTCCTGCGCGCGGGGCGTCAGCACCATCGTTCCGCCCTGCCGCACGAGCAGCTCGTCGCCGAGCTGCTTGCGCAACCTCCGCAACGCGTGGCTCATGGCAGGCTGTGACAGCCGCACGCGATCAGCCGCATGGGTTACTGAGCTTTCCTCGAGCAACGCCATGAGTGGAACGAGCAGGTTGAGGTCAACCGAAGCGAGCCCCGCAAGGTCACGTTCCGCGCGAGAGGGTGTTGCCTCCTGTGTCATCGTCGACCTTTCTCGGCGTCTCGAGCAGACGTGATATTCGCTTCGTGCATGTGCAGCATACATTCTATTCATTTGACGAAGGGTGGGGGTCTCGACGTATCGTGGCGACAACGCAATTGCTGCTACAAGGAGGTTGGCATGAGGATCGAGCTGGACGAGCCGCGCTGCGAGGGCCACGGGCTGTGCGAGGAGGCCGCCCCGCGTCTCATGCACCTCGACGATGACGGCATGCTGATCCTCGACCAGGTCGAGGTGGAGGGCGCGGATCTCGAGGCCGCCAAGGCAGCGGTGCGCGTGTGCCCAGTCGCCGCGCTGCGACTCGTATGACGGGCGGAGAACTTCGTCGCATTGCCATCGTCGGCGGCGGCATCGCGAGCCTGACCGCGGCAGAGACCCTGCGACGCGAGGGCTTCGCCGGTGAGCTGACGATCATCGGCGACGAGCCACACCCGCCCTACAGCCGCCCCGCGCTCTCGAAGGCCGCGCTGCTCGACGACGAGATGACGTCGCACCGCCTGCCTGACCCCGAGCACGGGGCGCAGGTGGTGCGGGGCACCGCCGTCACCCGCCTCGACCTCGACCGGCGCACCTTGCACCTGGCGCATGGCGACCCGATTGAGTTTGACGGGCTGGTCATCGCGAGTGGATCGCGCGCTCGTCGACTGTCCGATTCTCCGGCCGAGCTCACGCTGCGCGGGCTTGACGACGCCGTTGCCCTGCGTGGAGCGCTCGCGAGCCACCCTGAGGTGATCGTCATCGGCGGCGGGCCCCTCGCGATGGAGGTGGCTTCCGGCTGCCGTGCGACTGGGAGTGCCGTGACGCTCATCTCGCGGCGGGCACCGATGACCTCGCAGCTCGGCGACGTGCTCGCCGGAGCGCTCGGTGCGGCAGCCCGCGATGCGGGGGTACGGCTCGTGCGATCCGCCCACGTCGCGGTCGACGACTGTGTCGGCGGAGCGCGCGTGACCCTCGACGACGGACGCGTGCTCGAGGCGCCGCTCGTCGTGACCGCAATCGGCGACGATGCCAACGTGGAGTGGCTGGCGGGGAGCGGGCTGCTCCACGACGGTCAGCTGCGGGTCGACTCGCGTGACCGGGTGGCACCAGGCATCGTCGCGGCCGGAGATGTGGCGACCCTGCACGGCCCCGCTGGGTGGGCTCGAATGCCGCTGTGGACAAGTGCGATCGAGCAGGCCAAAGTTGCAGCCGCCGCGCTCCTGCACGGCGATGCGGCACCGGAGCTCAGCTTTCAGCCCTACTTTTGGACCGATCAGTTCGGCATCAGCCTCAAGGTGTGCGGTGCGCTGCCGGTGGCGGGCGACCCCGAGGTCATCGACGGCAGCATCGCGGAGGGACGCGCCCTGCTGCGCTGGGAGCACGAAGGCGGCAGCGCCACGGCCGCGGCCCTCGGCTACCGCATCCCGGTGCCGCGCCTCCGCGCGCACACTCGCACAGCGTCGTACTGAGTCTTATTCGCCTCCGGGTGCCCAAATTGCGCGAATAAGGCACCCCGAGGTGAATAAGACTCAGTTGGGTGGCCGCTCGGCGCGGCAGCGCTCGGTTCGCGGGCATACACGGGCACGCACGCGGATTCAGCGGTTCAGAAACTCCGCAATCTCGTCGAACACGACGGCGTACTCGGGCAACCACCCGAAGTGCTGCACAAAGCCGTGCGTCGCGCCCTCGTACCGGTGCAACTCGACCGGCACGCCGGCCTCCTGCAGGCGCCGCGCGTAGGCCTCGCCCTCGTCCCGCAGCGGATCAAACTCCGCGGTGATCACGAGTGCTGGCGGGAGACCCGTGAGATCCTCCCGCTTGATCGGCGAGACGCGCGGATCCGCCGGATCCGCGCCGCTCTCAAAGTAAAACGAGTTGTGCGGCTTCAGCCCGATGGTCTCGAGTCCAAACCCGGTCGCGTTCTCGCGCAGCGAGGGGTAGCGATCCACCACAAAATCGAGATCGACCGAGGGGTAGAGCAGCACCTGATGCGTGACCGCGTCGAAGCCCTCGTCGCGGGCGCGCGCAGTGAGCGCGGCAACGAAGGTGCCGCCCGAGCTGTCTCCGGCGAGCGCGAGCTTCTCGCCGGTCCAGCCCAGCGCGTGGGCGTGATCCACCACCCACCGCAGCACCCCGTAGCTGTCGTCGAGACCCGCGGGGAACGCCGCCTCGGGCGCGAGCCGGTAGCCCGCTGAGACGACTGTCCAGCCGCTTGCAGCAGCCAGCGACCGCGCAATGGTGTCGTGGGTCTCGAGACTGCCCGAGAAGAAGGCGCCCCCGTGCAGGTACACCACGAGCCCGGCAGTGTCCGAGTCGCTGGCGCGGTACATGCGCACCGGCACGTCGCCGGTCGCGGTCGCCGCAACGCGGTCTTCGACGAGCGCAAGCGGCGGGCGTTCGTCGAGGGGAGGCAGGTGCGCCTCCCCCATCGCGCGCCAACCGGCGAGGTCGGGCCGCGAGTCGTCTGATGGCGGCAGGGTCGCGAGAAAGGCGCCGATCTGCGGGTGCACGGGCATGATGCTAGGCCTTCGTCGTCGCGCCGAGCTCGCCCGGCTTCTGGCCGGGGAACACGGTGTTGACCTCGTCCTCGCTCCAGCCCTGGCGCGAGAGGCGCTGCAGCTCATCCGTCATCGGCTTGCGCACCGCCTGGTAGGCGGCGAGCGCTTCCTTGACCGAGTCCGCGTCGCGCAGGCAATCGGCGAGCGCGCCAGCGTCGAGGATCGCGGAGTTCGCACCCTGGCCCTGGTGGTGGCACATCGCGTGCGCCGCATCGCCGATGAGCGCCACCGAGTCGGAGTGCCAGACATCGACCGGATCGATGTCGTAGACGGCGCGGATGTTGACGGTCGCCATGTCAAGGTCGCGGGTGGTGGCAATGATCCGCTCGTCGAAGCCTTCGACGGTGCGCAACAGCTCCTCCTTCGAGGCCTGCGGGTTCGGCGTCGGGTCGGCATTCAGCACGGTGACGTCGTACGAGACCTGATTCCGGTGCGGCAGCGGCAGGAAGTAGATCTTCGTGCCGTGGCCGATGTACATGCGCAGGTTGCTGTCGTAGGGCAGGCCGTGGGTCTCGTCGACGTCGATGACCGCGCGGTACGCGTGCTCGCCGGCGAATACGGGCTGCTGGTCACTGAACAACTGCTGACGCACCTGCGAGCGAATGCCGTCGGCCCCGATCACGAGGTCGGCGGTGATGGTGATGCCGTTCGCGAAGGTCACAGTGGCGGTGTCGCCGTTGTCGACGATCTTCTCGAACTTGTGGTCGGTGTGCACCATGCCCTCGGGCAGTTCGGCGATCAGCGCATCGAGAAAGTCGCCGCGGTGCACGAAGCGGGTGGTCTGCCCGTAGGCCTCCTTCTCCGGCCACTCCTCCACCGCGATGACATCGCCCGTGGCGGTCAGAATCTCAAACGAGTCGCTCGGCGAGGTCACGTTCTCGATCGCGCCGAGGATTCCCCACTTCGCGAACTGGGCGACGGAAGAGGGGCGCAGGCCGATCCCGGCACCCACCTCCTTGATCTCCTTCGCCTGCTCGTAGACGTTGACAGTCGCACCGAGCAGGCTGAGTGCCTTCGCGGTCGACGCACCCGCGTAGCCGGCACCGATGATGGCGATGTTGAGGTTCTTGAGTTCTTCGGTCTTCATGGTGTTGCCTTCCGTGAGGGTGCGCGCCGTTGCGGCACTGGCAGTCAGAAATGTCTCGAGTGGATCGGGTCAGCGGGGTGCTAGTTCCCCATTGATAGGAAGCTTGCGGCGTTCGTGACGAAGATCTGGTCGATCGTCGCGTCATCGACACCGTTTGCCTTGAGGTCGGGAATCAGCTGCTCGTAGATGTAGTTGATCGTGTGACCTTTCACGCCCGGCCAGCCGAGTGGGCTGCAGTTCGCGTCGGCGGAGGCGAGGAGCTGGCTCGTATGCCCGGCGCGCACATGTCCGAGGAAGTGCTCGAGTCGCTCGGCGCGGTGCCGACCCCAGAAAGGTGGATCGGGCAGCTCCAGGTCGTACCCGAAGGTATCGAAGCCGAGGCGTCCGCCGCCAGCGAGAATCGCCTCCTCGTTCACCTTGCCCTGGCTGACACCGTCGTCGACGTGGCCGAACATCACGCGCTCGAGCGGGAGGTCCTCCTCGCGGAACACGGTGAGCGCGGGCTCAACGTCGACCGCGAGGTGCGTGAAGATCGGCACTCCGGTCTCCTTGGAGGCACGGGCGGCGGCGCGGTAGATGCGCAGGTCGAGCTCCTTCATCCTGAAGCCACGGCTCACGCCGACCTTGATGATGCCCGCGCGCGCGTTCGTGCCGACGATCCCGACGGTGATCTCGTGCATGAATTGTTCGTACAGGTAGTCCACGCTCGCTTCAGCGAAGTGCCTCAGCGCGGTGTCGCCGCCCACGAAGCCGGTCGCGGCGACAATGTGTACGCCGGTCTTCTCCGACAGCGACTGGTAGTACGGAATATCGCGACCGTTGCAGATGCCGGTCGCGTCGACGAAGGTGCCGCCGCCGTACTCGTGAAACTTGCGCAGCTTCGGCACCGTCTCCTCGTAGCGCGTCTCGGGCGACTTCCACCACTGGGTATCGAGCTCTGAGCCGGGCATGCCGTAGCCGATGTGCTCGTGCACGGCGACGAGGCCGAGTTCTGCCGCGGCGATGGGCCCCAGAACGGTGTTGACGTGACCCATGATCAGGCCTCCTTCACGGCCAGCAACGCGGCCGGGTTCGCGGTGAGCAGGTGGCGCACGTCTGCCTCTGAGACGCCGTGCGAGATGAGAAGGGGTGCGAAATCGACCAGCACCGACTCGATGGGGCGTGCGTCTTCGGGCTGACCGATCGCGACCCCGATGGCACCCGCAGACAGCAGCACCCGGTCGCGGTGCCCGGCGGTGACGAGGTGCGCGACGAGCTCGGCCCGCTCGGTATCGCTCAGGTCCTCGGAGCCGATGACACCGATATGGTCGAGGGCAACATTCGCCCCGCGCTCAGCGATCGCCACAGCCGAGCCTGCGGCCTCGCGGCGGTCGATGCCGCGCGCCACCACCCGGCTGGGGGCGATGCCCTCGTCCAGGAGAAGATCGAGTTCGGCGAGCGGATCCACACCGAACTGGTAGGCCACCGGCACGCCCGTGGCAATCGCCGCTCGGGCCGCGCCGCGGAAGAGGCTCTCGTCGGTCGGAGTCATGCCCTCGGGCGAGCCCGCGGTCACGATGAGGCCGGCCGCGCCGCGCCGTTCGACGCGGGGCACCACCATTCCCTCGGTGATTTCCTTGCCAAACAGGTCGGCGAACTTCTCAGCCGGCCAGGGCGTCGGCGGGTTGGTCTGCGGGGTGAGAAAGTACCCACCCAGGTTTTCCTCCGGGCCCATGCCCGTCGATGCCACGATGTGCACACCGGTGGATCGCGCCAGCGACTCGAGCAGCGGCACATCACGCCCGTGAAACATCCCCGTGGCATCGACGACCGTGCCGCCGCCCGCCGCCTGAAACGCGCGGAGCCTTCCGGCCAGCGTGTCGAAGATCTCCGCGCGATTGATAGTGACGTCGTAGGCGTATTCGGCTCCCGGAACGATCGAGAGCAGCGATTCGTGCACCGCGACCACGCCCAGCTCCCCGGCGGGAACCGGGCCGAGGACCGTATTCACCACACCGCTTGGGCGATCTGATTCGTCTGCCATTGACGTGACCTTTCTCGGGAACGGCACCACCATTGGCACCAGCCAAACACCGGATCAGCGGATCCCACAAGGGCCTGATCTCATCGGCGATGTACTTTAATATGTTATCATAACAAAGTTCTCGATTGACGATCGATACCTATATAGCTCGTCTCGGGCCGCGCCTGAGTGTCTGTCCTGCAGGCCGCTCCCGACCCCATGACACCGCGCGCGAGAGATTCCCACTCCCACGCTCGCTGTCCTCAGGCCTTCGTATCGAAGCGGTACTTGAATTCCTCGGCACGGTGCACGGCGGATCGCCAGCCGACCACCACCCCGCCCGTCGCGAAGAACACGGTGTCGATCACGAGCACCGGGCTGCCGGCTGCGACACCTAGAGCCTCCGCGTGCTCTGGCGAAGCTGAGGTGGCCCACGCCTCGTGCTCGGCGCGATCGAGGGTGATGCCGTATTTCTTCTCCAGCAGCGCGAACGCGCTCCCGCCGCCGCCCAACTCATCCTCACCCGGCAGGAAATCCTCGGGAGAGCGCACGTACACATCGTTGTCGGCGAAGGGTTCACCATCGACGGCGATCACGCGGCGGAAGTGCAGCAGCCGCTCGTCGTCCGTCACCCCCAGGCGCCGGGCCACCGCCGGCGGCGGGGCGATCCGCTCGATGCCGAAGACCTGCGAGGTCGGGTCGAGCCCACGGCCGGCGAGGTACTGGTACAGGTTGCCTGACTTCAGGTCGGCGGGCCGATCCACGCGCACACCGACAACGGGGAACGTGCCGCGGCCCTGCTTGCGGTAGACGAAGCCCTCGCTCGTCAGGTCGCGCAGCGCCTGGCGAATCGGCGCCCGGCTCACCCCAAACCGGCTGAGCAGCTTGGCCTCCGTCATCGGTTCGTCCGCGCCCACCGCGCCCGAGGTGATCTCGGCGCGCAGAATGTCCATGATCTGCCGGTACAGCGGAACACCCGACGAGGTGTCGAGTTCAGTGATTGCCATGGGGCTGGTCATCCTTCGTTGGAGAAGCGGGCCGATGCTCCATTATCTCGGGCGATACACCCGGAACGGATCATTGCCATAGCTTACGACCCCCACGGGCCTGGTGGATCGCGCCCTCCCTCCCTCTCCCATTACTCCCACAACGTGGGCACTAGATGCTCGAATTCCCGCGGATTCCGACATCTACTGCCCATTGAGTGGGGTGGATCGCGCGCCCACAGCCCAGTCAGCCCCGGGTGGCATTGGGGCTACCCGGTTAGGCTCTGGGGCGACCCGGTCAGGCGCGGGAGGCGCGGTGGATCGACTTGTAGCTCACGTACTGCTGCAGCCCCTCGACCCCGTACTCGACACCGAGCCCCGAGTCGTGACGCCCACCAAACGGCGCCGCGTGGTTCGAGGCGAAGAAGTTCACGCCGACCGAGCCGCTGTCCACACGCTCGGCCACCTGGAACCCGCGCTCCTCGTCGGCCGAAAACACAATCCCGCCGAGCCCAAACGGCGTGCTGTTGGCGATCTCGAGGGCTTCCTCGACCGTCTCGTAGGGCTGGATCGTGACCACCGGCCCGAAGATCTCCTCGCGGGCGACGCGCATCCCGGGGGTGACGTCGGCGAGCACGGTCGGGGCGATGAAGAGCCCCGGTCCCGGCAGCACGTCGCCGCCGGTCATGAAGCGGGCACCCTCGGCACGCGCGGAGGCCAGGTGCTCGAGCACCGAGTCGAACTGGCCGCGGTGGGCGACCGGCCCAAACACGGTCGCGGGGTCGAGTGGATCGCCCTGCGCGGCCCCCGCCACCACCCCGGTGATGGTGTCGACGATCTCGTCGTAGCGCGAGCGCGGGGCCAGAATGCGGGTGGAGATGTAGCAGGTCTGCCCCGAGTTGCGCATGCAGGAGCGCACGAAGACGCGGGCGAACGCGTCGAGATCCACATCGTCGAGCAGAATCGCGGCGGACTTGCCACCGAGTTCCAGCGTCACCGGGCGCAGCAGCTCGCCGCACGCGGCCGCGATCTTGCGGCCCACCTCGGTCGACCCGGTGAACGCAACCTTGTCAACGAAGGGGTGCCGCACCATCGCATCGCCGGTGCGGCCATTGCCGGTGAGGAGGTTCACCACACCCGCGGGCACTCCCGCGGCGTGCGCGGCATCGACGACGTGCCGGATCGACAGCGGCGTGGGCGACGCCGGCTTGATCACGACGGAGTTGCCGGCGAGCAACGCGGGCGCCAGCTTGATCACGACGAGGTTGATGGGAAAGTTCCACGGGGCAATCAGCGCGCAGACCCCGAGTGGATCGCGTCGCACCACGCTCTCGCCGACCCCGCTAGGGAACGGCCGCACATCCTCACGTTCGAGATGCGGGGCGAGACCCGCGAAGTAGCGAAGGATGCCGGCCGCGTTGGCCGCGGCTCCCCCGGTCTCGGCGACCGGGCTGCCGTTCTCTCGCGTGTTCGTGAGCGACAGCGCCTCGGCCCTGGCCTCCACCTCGGCGGCGAACCGAAGCAACACTTCGGCGCGCTCGGAGGGTGTCATGCGTGGCCACGGGCCCGAATCGAAGGCCCGCCGCGCCGCGCCCATCGCGGCTTCGAGGTCCTCCTTCGCCGCGACCGGCACACTCGCCCAGGCCTCCCCCGTCGCCGGGTTCACAACCTCGATGCGACCGGTACCCACGGAGGGCACCCAGGCGCCGTCGATGAAGTGATCGACGGGGTGCCAGGGAGCCGCGCGGAAATCGCCGGGCCAGGTGCCGGTTCCTGCCGCGCTCATCGCAGCACCGCCGTCTTCAGCAGCGCCTGCGAGCGGTCGAGATCGGTGTTCGCCATGGCGATCGCCGCCTCGGTCAGCAGCTCGGGAATGATCTCGCTGCGAAGCCGATCGGTGTAGGTCGCGGGGTCGAGACCGAACCAGCCAGAGGCGAGCGCGATGCCCGCGTGATCAAAGCGCCACAGTCGATCCGCGTCGCGCACCAGGGCGTCTTCGAGGGAGTGCGCCTCGGCCCGGGTGTCGTGACCATCGATGATGGCACACACGGCCTCGATGAACTCGTCATCGTAGCCAAGCCCGGGGAGCACCTCGCGGGCAATCGCGCACCCCTCCTGCTCGTGCTGAAAACGGATGTCGGCCTTGCGCCAATCGCCGCCGAAACCCTCGGAGATGATCCGCGTCTCGTCGACGCGCCCCCAGCCGGTGTCGTGCAGCAGCACCGTGACGCGCACGAGATTGGCGTTCGCCTCGGGGTGCGCGGCAAGCAGGCGTTCGGCAAACGCCAGGGAAATCGGCAGGTGGATGTCGTTTGAGCGCGATCGGGTCTCGGTCACGACCGCCGACCACAGCGCGTCGAGATCGGCCCCGGCGGGCGGGGTGAGTGCGATGGGCGTGGTGTCGATCGGGCCATTCGGGGCGATCGGCGCGGGGGGAACTGGGTGAGTCAGCACGATGGGGTCACTTCCCTGTGTCGTCGTGTGCGGTGAGGATGGTCTTGAGCGGAATTGAGGGATCAGCGGTGTCTGCTGCGGGCAGGTTCACGCCCTTGGCGAGCGCCTGACGAACGGTCATGAAGTCGAGCGGCACGTTGATGCAGTCGGCGGCGATCAGCCGGTCGCCGCGGTAGTACAGCACCGAGAACTTTCCGGGGGCATCGGGGCTGCGATCCACCACGCGGTCATAGCCGGTGAAGAGCCCGGCGATCTGCAGCTTCAGGTCGCCCTGGTTCGACCAGAACCACGGGATCCCGGCGTACTCCTCCTGCCGGCCCATGATCGCGTACGCCGCAACCTTGGCCTGCTCGATCGCGTGGTTGACGCTCTCGAAGCGCACGCGCTCGCCGGCGGGAGAATGCGGGATCGGGTTCGGCAAATTCGAGCAGTCGCCAACGGCGAGGGTGACGCCATCCGAGGCGGTGGCGAAGCGATCCACCACGATGCCATCGTTTACGGCAAGGCCCATCTGCTCGGCCAGACCGGTGTTCGGGATCACCCCGATGCCCACCAGCACAATGTCGGCCGGGATCACCTCGCCGCTCACACGCACGCCGGTCACCTGGCCGGCCTCGCCGACGATCTCGTCGACCGCGGTATTCACGCGCACGTCGATGCCCTGCGTCACGTGATGCCTGAGGATAAAGTCGGCGGTCTCTTCGCCCACGGCGCGGCGCACGAGGCGCGTGCCGCGCTCCACCAGGGTGACGTGCTTGCCGAGCGTGTGCAGGCTCGCCGCGGCCTCGATACCGATGAAGCCGCCGCCGATCACGACCACGCGCGAGGCCGCGGGCGTGCGGGCCTTCAGCTCGAGCGCGTCGTCGGCCTTGCGCAGGTACAGCACGTCGTCGAGCTCGCTTCCCGGCACGTCGAGGCGTCGCGCGCGGGCCCCCACCGTGAGCGCGAGGCGGTCAAAGTGGAAGTCGCGTCCGGTCACCGAGTGCGCGACGCCGGAACCGTCGTCGCGCTTCGTGATCCGCTCGATGTGCTCACCCTTGACGACCTCGATGCGGTGCTCGTCCCAGTACTCCTGCGACCGGTAGATCAACGATTCCTTCGTGATCTTGTCTTGCAGGAACTCTTTTGACAGGGCGGGGCGCTGATAGGGGCGATGGTCCTCGTCACCGAGCAGGGTGATCGGGGGCTCGTAGCCGAGGGCGCGCAGCGACCCCGCGAGCTGCACCCCCGCCTGCGAGGAGCCGACGATCAGCAGTCCGTGCTCGGGCATGATCAGATCTGCGTCTCTGGGGTGGTGACGTGGAGATCGTGCCCGTCGGTCACACGCACCTGGCAGCTGAGCCGCGAGTTGGGCTGGCGATCCACCGCGGTACCCCACAGCATCTCGTCCTCCATCTCCTCCATCGGAGGGAGCTCGGCCAGATCCGCCTCTGCGACGAACACGTGACAGGTGGCGCAGGAGAGCGAGCCGCCGCACTCGGCGACGATGCCCGGCACGCCGTTGCGCATGGCGACCTCCATGACGGAGTCACCCGCGGCGGCGTCGACCTCGCGGGTGTCGCCCGCGGCGCTCGTAAACACGACCTTCGACATGGGTAATCCTTCCTAGATGAACTGACGTCCGCCGTCGACGACGAGCGTCTGGCCGGAGATGAACGCGGATTCGGGCCCGGCGAAAAACAGCGCGGCACCGACGATGTCTTCGGGAGTGCTGGCGCGGCGCAGCGCGCCGCGATCCACCCCGTACTGCTCGGCATCGGCCATGTGACCGTAGCTCGCCTCGGTCAACGTGAAGCCGGGGGCGATCGCGTTGACGGTGATCTCGCGCACGCCGAGTTCTTTCGCCATGACGCGGGTGAGCGCGATGACCGCGCCCTTGGAGGCGACGTAGTGCGCCCACTGTGCCGAGCCCGAAAACACGGTCGCGGAGGCGATGTTGATCACGCGCGCGCCGGTGGCGAGGTGCGGGCTCGCGCCCCGGGTCATGAGCCACGGGCCCTTGGCGTTGACCGCCATGACCCGATCCCACTCGTCGGGGTCGAGTTCTTCGATCGGTGCGCGGGTGATGCCAGCGTAGAGCGCCGCGTTGTTGATGAGCACCTCGATCGTGCCGCCGCCAAACTCCGCTACCGCGGCCGCTGCCTCGGCAGTTGACTCGGGCGAGGTGACGTCGACTCGCCCCTGCCAGCACGGCACACCGTGCGCCTCGACGAGCTTCGCCGTCTCGGCCAGCCCCACGAGATCAACATCTGCGATGGCGACCCGATCGCCGCGCTCGGCAAACCCAAGAGCGAACGATCGGCCGAGGCCGCCGGCCGCGCCGGTGATGAACACCGTGCGGCCGGCCGCCGTGGAATCGGAATGCGACATCGCTAGCCCTCGAGGATCTCGACGCGGCCCGAGTTACCATCGACGCGAATGAGCTGGCCGGTGGTGATGCTGGAAGAGCCGTTGCCGGTTCCGGTGACCGCCGGGAGGCCGTATTCGCGGCACACGATCGCCGCGTGGCTCATCATGCCGCCGATGTCGGTGACGGTGGCCCGGATCTTGCCGAACACCGGGCCCCACGACGGCGCGGTGATGGTGGCGACGAGGATCTCGCCCTCCTGCACCAGTCCGAGCTCATCGGCGTGCACGATCACGCGTGCCCGACCCTCGGCGATGCCCGGCGAGGCGGCCATACCCTTGATCGCACCGTCGTCGTCTGCGTCGTCGCTCAGCCACTGCTGCACCTGCTCGGTCGTGATGCCCCAGAGCATCTGCGTGAACGGCTCGGTGATCTCGACGGGCGGGGTGTTCAGCGCCGGCTGCGGGCGCTGCGTCTGCAGGGCGGTCACGATCTTCGCGCGGCGGGCAATCTCGGCCGGCCAGTAGTTCGGGCCCACCGACTCGCTGCCCACGGCCCAGCCGGTGACGTAATCGAAGAGCGCGTCGCGCACCTCGTTGCGGGTGAGATAGAGAATATCCATCTCGTCGTCCCAGAATCCGGCGGCCACGAAGACCCGACCGAGCTCGCGCACCTTGCGCCAGAACACACCCATCGTCCAGTGCTCGATGTAGAAGTTGTGGTTCTCGACGTAGGGGTAGGCGGTCGCGGCGAGTCCGCGCTTTCCGTCAAACGCGGCGAGGTTGTCGCCGTCGAGCAGGCTACGGTACTCCTCGATGATCCGGTCGCGCTCGACGATCAGCTCTTCCTTTGGGCGAAGAATCTGCTGCCCGCCATCAAGGCGACGAATGTAGTCCTTGATGTAGCTGAGGGGGATCTCCTGGTACTCGTTCCAGTACTTGTCATGCCCGTAGAAGCCATTGCCCACGGTGAAGTTGAACCACGGATCCTTCGCTTCTTCGTACCGGGCGAGCCAGCGGTCGCCGCCCGCTCGCGCACCGACCGCGGCGAGCGTGCCCGCGACATCATCGGTGTTCTCGAACGCCGACTGCAGCCCGAGCTCGACGGCGAGGGTCGCGAGCACCTTGAGCTCGTCATCGGGGCGGAAGAGCTCCATGTCGACGCCCTGCACCATCTTCGCGATCGCCTGATCCGGGATCGAGGGGAACACCTCTTTGGCGAAGGTAAAGAAGTCGAGGTAGGCGAGGTACCCGAGGTTCAGGAACTCGAAGTGGTACTGCCAGTTCTGATAGCAGAGCTGGATCAGGCGGTCGTAGCCCTCCAGGAGCACCTCGGAGCCGTCCTTCGCCTTGCCGCTCTCGATGTCTTCGAAGGGCACCATGTCGGGCAGCGGCGCGAAGTGCAGGTCCTCCATCTCGGCGATGGTGCCGAGCACCTTCACCTTCCAGTCGTCGAGCAGTCGCTCCCAGTTGCCGAAGTAGTGGCCGACGCGGCGCTCGAACTCGGGCACGCGGGCCGCGATCTCCTCGGGGGGAACCGGCACGGGGCTCATGTAGAGGTAGCCGAGGTGCACCTTGAACTCGATGCCGTTGGCCGGCGGAATCAGCAGGTGCCGCGTGTTGTACTGGCCGAGGCACTTCACGGCGAACTCGCCACCGATGGTCTCGAATGGCTTGTACACCGTCGGCCAGTGCTGGCTGTCGCAGAACCAAAACTTGTTCTCCGAGCCGTCACCCTCACGGAAGGGCAGGTAGTAGGGGTAGAGGCTCTCCCAGCCCTCTGCCCCCTCGGGCACCGGGATGTCCTGTGCGCTGGGGAAAGACTTGACCGCGGGTGCGGCGGTGGCGTCGGTGGTGGTCGAATCTAACGTCATTGTTGTGATCCTCTTCGTGCGTGGGTGGAGTTGCGTGTGTGGATGAACTACTGGTTGGGGATGCGGATCGAGCCTGTCAGCATCGAGGTGAGGCTCGAGACGCCGATCGTCGCGGTTACGGCTTTCGGTTCCTGCGGCTTGTTGGAGTGGATGGTCTCGGGCCGAGCCTGCAGCAGCAGGAGATTCTCTCCGGCCGGCAGATCGCGGTCGATCGCCCACTCGATGTCTTGCGGGGTGCCGTAGTGCTTTTCGGCCCGCTTCGCGAGCTCGGCCACCTGCATCACCTGGGCGTCGCTGAGGCAGCGGATCTCTCGGCGTGTCACGTCAACTGGGCGTTCGATCAGTCCTCGCTGGGCGGGATCCGGCACCAGCTCGATGTGCTTGTCGCCGATGTGCTCGCTGACGATGGTCATCATGATCTTGTCGAGCATGATGTTGTCGGGGGTGACGTGCCCCGAGACCACGGCCTCGCCGATGCCCCAGGACGCGTCGATCACGATCTTCGAGCGATCGCCGGTGCTCGGATTCATCGTGATGGCCACGCCCGCCGACTCGGCCGAGACCATCTTTTGCACCGCAACCGCCATCGAGAGACCCTCGTCTTCGATGTTGTTCTTCAGCCGGTACATGATCGCGCGGCTCGTGTAGAGCGATGCCCAGCACATGCGAATGTGCTGGTGCACATCGGCCTCGTCGATGAGCCACAGGTAGGTGTCCTGTTGGCCGGCGAAGCTCGCGTCGGGAAGGTCCTCGGCGGTGGCGGAGGAGCGAACGGCGACGGGAACCGGCTCCGAAAAGCGCCCCTGTAACTCGGCCCACGCGTCGATCACGGCCTGCCGCAGGTGCTCGGGCACGGGGCTCTCGCAGATACGGTCGCGGATCAGCTGCGAGGCGCGATCCACACTCGTCACATCGTCGGCATCGAGACCGGCGAGCTGCTCGGCGATGAGATCGGAGAGGCCCGTGGACTCGATGAACTCGTCGTACGTGGCGGTCGTGACGGCGAAGCCGGGGGGCACGGGCATGCCGGCCGCGGTCATCGTCACGAGCGAGGCGCACTTGCCACCGAGCAGGTCGTGCTCGGGCGCGATCCCGCCGTCGAAGAACTGGACGTAACGGGTGCTGGTTGCGGTCATGTTGCTTCCTTCCAGGTCACGGGCACCTCAAGGGGCACGCGGAACGAGAGATTCTCGCGGAACCCGATGTCGGCGCCGTCTTGCAGGCGCACGTGTGGCATGAGCCTTGCGATCTCCTCGATCGCGATCTTCGCCTGCAGCTTCGCGAGCATGTTGCCCAGGCAATAGTGGATCCCGAAGCCAAACGACAGGTGATCGCGGGCGTTTTCGCGCGAGATGTCGAACTCCTCGCCTGCCGCGAAGCGCTCCTCGTCGCGGTTGGCGGATCCCATGACAAGCAGCAACTCGGCGCCCTTCGGGACTTCGACTCCCCCGACCGTGGCATCGGCGAGTGCCTTGCGCCGCCAGGCGACGATCGATCCGCTGTAGCGCAGCACCTCGTCGATCGCGGGCCCGATCTTGGTCGGGTCGACGACGAGCTGCTGCCACTGATCGGGGTGACTGAGCAGCACGCGCATCGCGTTCGAGATGAGCGTGGTGGTGGTCTCGTGACCCGCGAACAGCATGCTGTACACGACCGAGGCGATCTCGTGGTCGCTGATCTCGTCGCCCGCCTGCTGCGCACGCACCATGTCGCCCACGAGCGAGTCGGGGTTCGTCTCGTGAGCCTCGCTCACCAGACGCATGCACTCCTGCCAGTAGGCGACGAGGTTGTGCGCGTGCGGAATCTGCTCCTCCTCGGTGAGGTCGCCCCAGGTCATCGCCGCGCGCGAGTCAGACCACTCCTTGAACTGGTCGACCTTGCTGGTGTCCGCGCCAATCAGCGTGAGGATGGTGACGGTAGGCACGTCGTAGGCGAGGTCGCGGAGGAAGTCGCCGGTCGCCTCGTCGCGGGCGAGCATCTTCTCGATCTGCGACACGACGTGAGCCCGGATGCTGGGCTCGAGCTGACGGTAGCGACGCGGGGTGAACGCCTTTTGTGCCACCTTGCGAATGCGGGTGTGCTCCGGTGGAACGCGTGCGGAGAGGCCGGAGTATGCGGTGAATCCGCCCTCCTCCATGATCTTCTTGGCGGCCGCGCCGCGCTGCCGCACCGGGGCCTGCGCGTTCTCGCTCGAGAAAGTCTCCCAGTCTGCGAACACCGCGCGCACATCGTCGTAGCGGCTCACTACCCAGTAGCCGACCCGCTCGTCAAACATCACCGGCTCGTCGCGGCGCAACTGGGCGTAGGCGGGGAAGGGATCCTTCTGGTCGAACGGTTCAAACCCGTGGTGCACGGGGGAACCGCCGGAGGCCGGTGAGTCCGCTGCAGTCATGGACATCTCCTGTTTCGTCGTTGAATCGAGGCTCTGCCGCAAGTATGCGCCTGGTGGGTGAACCCTCGGCGCGCACCTTCCGCTGAATGGAAACGACTTGTTTGCTGAGTGGATCGCGCCCCGTAGCTCCTCTCTCACAATCGGGCAGTAGGCGACGCCCCCATCGACTGGAAGCGACACCTGCTGCCCGATTGCGAGGTCGGCGGCGAGGGGTCGGCGCAGGGGTCGGCGGGGGCCGCAGGGTGGAAGGCGGAGGGGTCGCTGCGAGAGGCCCTCACGTACCGGAGGGGAAGTGCCGGTGCGTGGCCGCATTCTCAATGCGGCGCGCGACCCCGAGCAACACCGGGAGATGCTTCGGAAGGGTCGACTCCTGCGATGCGAGCGCGACGATACCGATCGCCGCGACCACCTGGCCCGTGCCCGCTCCGGTTCCCGTCCCCACCGGCACCGCGATCGAACACGCCCCCACCCGGGCCTCCTCGCCGGTCACCGCAAACCCCTGGCCCGCGATCTGGGCGAGTTCATCGGCGAGGGCGTGCGGATCCACATGGGTAAAATCGGTGAGCGACACCAGGGAGCCCGCAAGGTAGGCCTCGCGAAACCAGCGCTCTTCGTAGGCGAGGAGCACCTTCCCCACCCCCGTCGCGTGCAGCGGCAGCCGCCCACCGATGCGCGAGGCCCGCGGCACCCGCTTTGAGCCGTAAATGCGGTCGACGTACAGCGCCTCGTTGCCCTCGCGCACGGCCAGGTGCACCGATTCACCCGTGAGTGAGAAGAGATCCTGCAGGAAGGGGCGCGCGGTGTCGCGCAGGCGACGGCCCGCATTCTGCGCGAGTTCCCAGAGGCGGATCCCGACCTGGTAGCGTCCCTGCGCGTCTCGGGCGAGCGCCCCCCAATCGGTGAGCTCGCCCACAATGCGGTGTGTGGTCGAGACCGGGAGCCCCGTAAACTCGGAAATCTGGGTCAGCGAGAGGCTCGGCCCGTGCGATTCGAAGGCCTCGAAGACTGCGAGAATGCGTGACGCGACGGTGCGGCCCGCGTCACTCGTGCGCATGACCGTCAGCCCAACTCGATGCGCTCTGACCAGGCGTCGACCGACGCGATCGCGCCGAAGCCACGCGCCATCGCGCGCGACACCTCGGTGTGCAGGTAGTCGTGCACCCGCCAGGCGCAGAGCCTGCCCGCGGCCTCACGGGTGAGCCCGAACCAGTCCATCACCGTGTCGATGCCGTGCGGGGTGAGTCGCCAGAGCTTGTCGGCATCCTTCACGAGCGCGTCGTTGAGCGACTTCGCCGCCTTCATGCTGTCGTGCTGCGAGATGATGTCGGTGATCTCGTCTCGCGTTTCTGGCGGCGTGCCGATTTCGCCGAGGATCTCGGCCGCGATCCGCACCCCTTCGCGCTCGTGCCAGGCGACCAAGTCCGGGCGCCCGCCGCTCGGGCTGATGGCCTGCAGCACCAGATCCGCGGGCACCTGCGACCAGCCGGTGTCGTGCAGCAGGATCGCGGGAAGCACTACTTCGGGGTCAGCTTCGGGGTGGGCCTCGCAGAGGGCCCGGGCGATGCCGTAGGCGTACAGGGTGTGGCTGTCGTTGTCGCGCACGCCGAGGTAGGGCTTCGCCTTCGCCCAGATCTCGCGGTGCTCGGGGAGGAGGCGGAGGGCACCGTCAACCTCAGCCGGGATGTGCGAGTCGACCTCCTGGCCGTAGAGATTCTGGGTGGGCTGGAGCTTTGGCAACATGATTCGATTTCACCCCTCTGCGCGCGTTAGCCCTAGCGTACCTTCCATTCACCGGAATCGCACTGGCCGCACTCCCGTCTGCGCGCCCTGCGACTCGCCGCTGGCTCCCGCGCCACCCGCTCCGCACGACGCTTCCGGCCCGGCCCTTGCCAGACCTTCTGTGGACAGTAGATGCTTGAATTCGCTCCGATTCCGACATCTACTGCCCATTGATGCGGCTATTCGCACCACCGTGAATCGACCGCATCGTGGACCGTGTCGATTCGGGCTGCCGCGTGCCGGCTTCGCCCGCACTTGCCATGAGGGCAGAGTGGGCACGAATGCCAGTTGGTCACCACGGTGGCCAAGCTAGAGGCAATCTCCCGCTTACCGCGGGGCTGCTTGCTGGGCGCCTTTCCGGCGGTCCTCCCACCCTCGTTCACGCAGCGCCGTGGCCACTCGCTCGACAAGTGCGCCAGGCTGGCGGGCGAGGGTTCGCGTGACCTGGAGCACGATCCACCCCTCGGCCCTCAGTCGTTCGATGCGCTCAACATCCTCGGCGTACGACCCCGCGTGGAGCTCGCCCTGGTACTCGACCGCAACCTTATAGTCAACGAAGGCGAGGTCCAGGCACGCAAGGAAACGACCCGACTTGTCGAAAACGTCACGATTCAACTCGGGCTCCGGCAGCCCGGCGAGAACCAGGGTGAGCCGGGTCGTCGTTTCACGGGGTGACCAGGAGTCTTCTCGAATGAGGGTGAGCGCCTTCCTGAGTCGCACCATGCCCTCCCACCTGCCGAGCGCGAGGACGTCTTGCATTTCAGCAACGGTCGTGAACGCAGGAACCCCCGCGTTCGGGCGCCCGTAGCCAGCACGGTTCACACGCACGAGATAATCCCCAACGGCCACGAGATCAAAGAGCGACAGCTCACCCAACATCACCCAAGTCGAGGCTGCGGAGGAGAGCAACACCCCGTTTCGCTCCTCTACTCGACAGCGACTCGATTCGAACCTGTGGCCCTGCACACCCGCGATCCGGGGCGCTCGTCGCGGCGCCAGCACACTCAGGTGCAAATCCAGGCCCCGAGACCACGGCATAGGAGCGCCCCACATGAGTGCGGCACTTCGGTGGCTGACGAAATGAGCCGCGGATTGGCCGTGCGCCAGCGCCTCAATCAGGTCGAGCTCCCGCCGGTGCGCACGCTGATACTGGTTTAGGTGAGCGTCTTCTGTGCGTTGGCGGATCCGCACTCCCCTAAACGGAGAGTACAGATCGTTGCCACGCAGCCTCCCGGGGCTGACATTGCGTTCGCGCGCTGCGGAAACGGTGAACGTGCGTCCGAGATCGCTGGGAAGTGGTGAAGGTGTTCGCATGTGGCCATCGTGGCAAGAGCCTGGATCGCGCGCTTTCGTTATCCACAGCCGGCTGCCCGCATCTCGTTCACCCCCTTGGTTATCCACAGGCTCGACCACGCAAACCCGAGTTCAGTGGGCAGTAGTTGCTCGAATGGCGCGGCATTCCGACATCTACTGCCCATCTCTTGGTTGAGGGGGTGGTTGGGGTGGCGGGAGTGGCGGGGATGGCGGAAGTGGCGGGGGTGGCGGGGGTGCGTGGCGGGATGGGGCGACGCCGCGGGGCTGCAGCGGGGCTACCACGAAGCTGGGGCGGCAGGGCGGGCGAGGTTGGCTGAGCAGTGGGGGCGGATCGCGCTCCGCGCTTCGCGCGGCGCGTGGCAAGCTAGGCGCATGGCGAATTCTGCAAGCGGGGAGTCGATGATCGAGCGCGTCGTGCGCGTGCTCGACACCTTCGGCGCCGATCGCACCGTCCAGACCGCGAGCGAGATCGGGCGGCGGGCGGGGCTCCCGAGCGCCACCGCGCACCGGCTGGTTGACGAACTGGTGCGGGCCGGCATACTTGAGCGGGACGAGGAGCACCGTGTGCGACTCGGCCTGCGCCTGTGGGAATTGGCGCTGCGCGGATCCACTGCTCTGAGACTCAGGCAAGCCGCGCTGCCGCACATGGAGGCCGTGCAGGCGGAGCTTCGCGAGCACACCCAGCTCGCGGTGCTCGAGCGCGACGAGGCGCTCTTTCTCGAGCGGCTCTCGCACCCCGACGCGGTCTCGAACATCACCCGGGTGGCGGGGCGGCTCCCGCTGCACGCGTCCTCCTCGGGGCTGGTGCTGCTCGCGCACGCCGACCCGACCCTGCGCGAGCGCGTGCTTGCGGGGCCGCTTGTCGCGGTCGGCCCAGGCACCATCACCGATCCGGGCACGCTGCGGCGAGCGCTGACCGAGATCCGCCGCACCGGCTCGGTCGTGGCGCGCGGCTCGATCGAGGCGGTGTCGACGGGAGTCGCGGTGCCGATCCGGGACGCTGGGGAGGTCGTCGCGGCGCTCTCGGTGGTGCTGCCACGCGAAGTGGATCCGCAGCCCGCCCTGACCCAATTGCAGGCGGCGGCGCGCGCGATCGAGGCGGAGCTGCGCCGCACCAGGCCTTAGCGCGCTCCCATTCAATGGGAATTTTGCGGCAGTGGATCCGGATCCGCCGCACACTGGTGAGCACCACCGCGTGCAAGCCGCGCAAATGACTGGTTGATCCACTGTCAAAGGAGACCTCATGACCACCACCCGCACCCGCGTTGCCATCGTTGGCGCCGGCCCCGCTGGCCTCTTGCTGTCACACCTGCTCGAGCAGGCCGGCATCGACTCGGTCGTGCTCGACTCGCGCACCCGCGACGAGATCGAGCAGACGATTCGGGCTGGCATTCTCGAGCAGGGCACGGTCGACATCCTCGCCGAGGTCGGCACCACCAGCCGCGTGCACACCACCGGGCACCGGCACGACGGCATCGAACTTCACTTCGCCGACGAGGCACACCGCATCGATTTCCCGAGCCTCACCGGTCGGAGCGTGTGGCTGTACCCGCAGCACGAGGTGCTCATTGACTTGATCGCCGCGCGCCTCGCCGCCGGGCAGGATCTGCGCTTCAGCACCACTGTCGACAGTGTCGAGGGCGTGGACACCGCGAGCCCGAGTCTGCAGGGCACCGACGCCGAGGGCCAGCCGTTCACGATCGAGGCCGAGTTCATCGTCGGCGCAGACGGCTCGCGCAGTGTCGTGCGCCCGGCGGTCGCCGGGTCCGCAACAAATGGCTTTTTCCGCGAGTACCCGTTCGCGTGGTTCGGGATCCTGTGCGAGGCGCCGCCGAGCTCGGACGAACTCATCTACAGCAACTCGGCAAACGGCTTCGCGCTGATCAGTCAGCGAAACGAAACGGTGCAGCGCATGTACTTCCAGTGCGACCCCGAGACCGATACCGCGGCGCTCAGCGAGGAACAGATCTGGGACGAGTTGCAGTCGCGCGTGCCGAACACCGAGCTCAAGCGTGGCCCGATCTTCCAGCGCGACGTGCTGCGGTTCCGCAGCTTCGTGGTGAAGGAGCTGCGGAAGGGGCGCGCGGCGCTCGTCGGCGATGCGGCCCACACCGTGCCGCCGACCGGCGCGAAGGGCATGAACCTGGCGGTCGCCGACGTGATCCTGCTGAACCAGGCGCTGCAGGCGCTCCTGCTGCGGAACGACGAACGCCCTCTCGACAGGTACGCCGAGACCGCGCAGAAGCGCATTTGGAAGGCGCAGCACTTCTCCTGGTGGATGACGAGCATGCTGCACCTCTCGCCCGAGTCGACCGAGTTCGACCAGATGCGTCAGCTCGGTGAGCTGCGCTCGGTGGTCGAGAGCGAGGCGGGTCGCACCTACCTCGCCGAGGCCTACACGGGCTGGCCGTTCCAGACCGAGCTGTAGGGCCGGATACGCAGCCTCATCCACCCCGAGTTGGCATCGGTGCAGGGTTCGCGTACGTCGAACCCTGCGCCGACGTCCACCCAGCGGATGCGGCCGGATCGCCGAGCTCGCGGATTCCCCCGGCCCGGCCCCGCCCTGCCGCAAATTGACAGCGGCGCAGGGTTCAGGTCCCGCGAACTCTGCGCCGACGTCCACTTGACCGGGACGCTTGGCCCCTACAGTGCCCTGAGAACCACCGCGCTGCCCTGGCCGCCGCCGCCGCAGATGCCGACTGCACCGAGTGACCCTGAGCCGATCGACGTGAGCTGGCGCGCGAGCGTGCCGACGATGCGCGCGCCAGATGCGCCGATCGGGTGGCCGAGCGCGATCGCCCCACCGTGCGGGTTCACAATCGCGGGATCGAGCCCCAGCTCAGATGCCGACTGCACGCCGACCGCAGCGAAGGCCTCGTTAATCTCAACCGCGGCAAGGTCGGAGACCGAGGCCGCACCGGGCACGCGAGCGAGAGCAGCCGTGATTGCGCGCGCCGGCTGCGAGTGCAGGTGGCAGTCAGGCCCCGCGACGAACGCGGTGGCCTCGACCCGGGCGATCGGCGAAAGGCCAAGCCGTTCTGCCGCGGCCTCGCTCACGATCACGAGCGCAGCCGCACCGTCAGTGATCTGAGACGCGTTGCCCGCGGTAATCGTGCCGTCTTTCGAGAACGCCGGGCGAAGGCCAGCGAGCGACTCGGCGGTCGTCTCGGGGCGGATCCCGTCGTCGGCCGACACCACCGTGTCGCCGCGGCGCGAGACCACCGTGAACGGCTCAATCTCACCCGCAAAGAATTCGGCTGACGCCGCGGCACGCTGGTGCGACTCGGCAGAGAACGCGTCCTGCTGCTCGCGCGTCAGGCCGAGCGGTGCGTTACCGGCCTCGGTGAGTGAACCCATCGCAGTGCGTTCGAACGCGTCGGTCAGGCCGTCGTGATCCACTGTGTCGATCAACTGGGCGGTGCCGTACTTCGTACCCGCGCGCATCGGGATCACGTGGGGCGCGAGCGACATCGACTCCTGCCCCACCGCCACGACCACGTCGGCCTCGCCCGCGTTGATGAGGCGCACCGCTTGCGCGACCGCCTCGGTGCCCGACAGGCACACCGCGTTGAGCGTGATCGCGGGCACGTTCATCGGAATGCCCGCGCCGACCGCCGTCTGCCGTGCCGGGTTCTGCCCGGCGCCGCCCTGCAGCACCTGGCCGGCGACCACCTGGTCGACCTGCTCGGGGGCGACACCGGCGCGCGACAGCGCCGCACGAACGGCGTGCGCGCCCAGCACGGTCGCGGGCTGCGCCGCGAACTGCCCGGTGAACTTCACGAACGGGGTGCGTGCGTATCCGGCAATCAGTGCGGTCATCAGTGGATCTCCTCAAGTTCAACGGTGAAATCAGCTCCGGTGAGAGAGCGTATCTCACCTTCATCATGCCCGGGTGCGAGCCTACGCAACACCAACGCTCCACTGACCACGTCGAAGACGGCCCGGTCGGAGATGATGCGATCCACCACGCCCGCCCCCGTCAACGGCAGCGTGCACTCGGCAACGATCTTCGGGCTGCCATCCTTCGACACGTGGTCGGTAATCACGATCACGCGCGGGGTGCCGGCGACGAGATCCATGGCCCCGCCCATGCCCTTGACGAGCTTGCCCGGGATCGTCCAGTTCGCGAGGTCACCGTTCGCCGCGACCTCCATCGCACCGAGGATCGCGGTTTGCACGTGACCGCCACGGATCATGCCGAACGATGTCGCCGAGTCGAAGATCGAGGCGCCGGGCACGAGCGTCACCGTTTGCTTGCCCGCGTTGATCAGGTCGGCATCCTCCTCGCCCTCGAAGGGGAAAGGTCCCATGCCAAGGATGCCGTTTTCGCTCTGCAGCTTCACGCTGATGCCCGCCGGCAGGTGGTTCGCGACCAGGGTCGGGATCCCGATGCCGAGATTCACGTACTGCCCGTCGGTCAGTTCAGATGCCGCGATCGCGGCCATTTCGTCTCGCGTCCACATGGTTACGCCACCTCTCCGGCTGCGGCGGCGCGCGGCCGCACGGTGACCTGTTCAATGTCCTTGGTCGGATCCTCGACGCGCACGACGCGCTGCACAAAGACACCGGGGGTATCGATCCGCTCGGGGTCGAGGTACTCCTCTCTGAGGTGCTCGACCTCAGCGATCGTCACGCGGCCCGACATCGCGGCGAGCGGGTTAAAGTTTCGCGCGGTAAGCCGGTACCGCAAGTTGCCCTCGGAGTCGCCAGTGTGGGCCCGCACGAGCGCGAGATCCGCCACGATGCCGCGCTCGAGAATCGCGCGCTTCCCGTCGAACTCGGCCTCGGGCTTCCCCTCAGCAATCGGGGTGCCGACGCCCGTCGGCGTGTAGAACGCGGGAATGCCGGCGCCCCCTGCGCGCATGCGCTCGGCGAGTGTGCCCTGCGGCACGAACTCAACCTCAAGCGTGCCGTCGAGATATTGCTCGGCAAAAAGCTTGTTCTCGCCCACGTACGAGGAGAGCACCTTCCGCACCTGCCGGTTCTCGAGCAGCAGCCCAAGCCCCTTGCCGTCGACGCCCATGTTGTTCGAGACGATCGTCAGGTCGCGCTTCCCGGTGTCGCGCAGTGCGCGAATGAGGTTCACCGGGATCCCACTGAGGCCGAAGCCACCGACCGCGATAGTCATCCCGTCTTCGACGAGGCCGTCGAGCGCCTCCGCCGCGCTCTGTGCGATTTTTGACACCATTGTCGCTCAGCTCCGTTCATCATGTGATCAAGTGGATCAACTACCTCGAGAGTAAGAAACCTAATGAGATAGGTCAATCTCACACGAGTCCTCACGCATCAAGTGCTCGCATGGTGGCCGCACTAAGATGTATAGTTCACAATATGGACACACCACCTGCGGGCGACGGTCGACGCGACGCTCCGAGGCAGGACCCGGGTCGACGGAACACGGGTGGACGGCAAAACGGCGAATCAACTGTTGAAGGCCCGGTGGCCGGCGCGCAGGTCGTGGGCCGCATCGCCGCGGTGCTGCGCGCCGTGAGCCAGGGCATGCCGCAGGGCAGAGGAACGAGTGAGATCGCGCGATCCACTGCCCTCACCAGGCCGACGTCGCACCGTCTATTGAGCTCGCTCTCCGAGCAGGGATTCATTGACCGTGACCAGCGCACCGGACGCTGGTTGCTCGGGCCCGAAATCTACCTCTTGGGGGCGGTCGCGGCCGAACGCTACGACATCTCAGAGATCGCGCGCGAGCACGTCGCGGCGCTCGCCGAGGCCACCGGGGAGAGCGCGTTTCTTTCGGCTCGGCGCGGCAACGAGACTGTGTGTCTGCTGCGCGAAGACGGTGCCTTCCCCATCCGCTCATTCGTGCTCTACGAGGGCAAGCGCTTTCCACTCGGGGTGGCCTCCGCCGGCCTCGCGATCCTTGCGTTCCTCCCCGAAGAGACCGTCGAAAGCTACCTCGAGCGCGCCCATCTCGAAAAGGAGTTTGGCCCGCAGCACAGGGCGGAACGGCTTCGGGCTGCCATCGCCGAGACCCGCCACACCGGGTACGCGGTGAACCCCGGCCTCGTGGTCGAGGGTAGTTGGGGTATGGGTGCCGCGGTGTTTGGGCCGACGGGGCAGCCGACGTACGCGCTCAGTCTCACGGGCATCGAACCCCGATTCTCAGCGGATCGGCGCCCCGCACTTGGGCGCCTCCTCCTCGAGCACGCGCACCGGCTGACGCAGCGGCTCGCCCGCGGGTAGGCTCGACAGGGTGACAGACACCCCCCTGCCTCATTTGCCCCATCAGCGGGCGCAACAGGATCTGCAGGCTCTGAAGGCCGCCGCACGGGCGCGCATGCTGCGTAGACGCCGCCGCACGGTCGTCTCGGGCCTTCTCATCTTGGTGCTCGGCGCCGCAAGCTACACCGTCGCCGTCACCACCACCGAGCTCCCGGCGCTCGAGGGCACCCTCAGCGTCGCGGAAGAGGCAGAGTACAAGGCCGACGCGTCCGCGCTCGAGGCCGGCATCAACGCCCAGGCACTTCCCTCAGCGGCCGCCTGGGCCCACGACGATGACGTGTGGGCGAACACCGCCGAGCCACAGCCGATCGCGAGCATCACCAAGTTGGTCACCGCGCTGGTGGGTCAAGTGGTGAGCCCGCTCGAGCCCGGGTCTGACGGCTTCACCCACGCGTGGACCCCCGCCGACCGCCAGCGCCAGTCCGAAATCATCGCGCTCGACGGCATTGCCTTCCCTGTTCCGGTCGGCAGCGAATACACCCAGCGGCAAATGCTCGAGCTCATGCTCCTGCCCTCGGCAAACGACTTCGCCCAGGCCTATGCCTCTGCCATTTTCGGAGACAACGAGGGGTTTGTCGCCGCGGTGAACGGCTGGAAGGCCACCCACGGTCTCGATTCACTCACCATCGTGGAGCCGAGTGGCATGGACGCGGGCAACCAGGCCTCCCCCGCAGATCTCGTGCGCATCGCCCGGCTGGCACTCGCCGACCCGACGCTGTCCGAGATCGTGCGGATGCAGAGCACCGAGATCCCCGGCATCGGCATCGTGGAGAGCACGAATCCCCTGCTCGGTACTGACCCGGGCGTGATCGGGCTGAAGACCGGCCGCCTCTTCGCCAGCGGGTTCAATCTGCTCGCCGCCCAGGCGAGCGAAACGAGCGGCCGCGCACTGGTGAAGATTTCGGTATCGCTCGGGCGTTCCACCGCATCCGACCGCGTCGCCTCAAGCAGAGAGATGCTCGCGCTGCTCGAGGGTCAACCGCAGCCCGTCGAGATCCTTGCCGAGGGCGAGGAGGCGGGTTCGCTCGTCACCTGGACCGGCGACACCGTCTCGGTCGTCGCGAGCGAGGCCTCCGCCGCCGTGCTCGTGCCCGGCGAGAGCGCAGGCCGCGCGATCACGCTCGCCCCGCTTTCGGCGCCCACGGAAGGCATCGCGCCGGCGGGCACGGTCGTTGGCGAGTGGATCACCACCACCCCCACAGGCGAGCAGCGCGTATCCGTGGTCACCGCAGCTGCCATCGCGGAGCCGGATCTGTGGTGGCGCCTCACGCACCCGGCGATCGTGTTTGGCTGGGCCGATCCACACGCAGCAGAATAAGCGCACGCACCAGACGCTCAGGCACCGAAAGCGGAACCGACGCGCGCGGCGACGACCCGACGCAGCGCGTCAAGTGTGAGCCGCACCGACTCCACGTCGATGCGCTCATCGTGCGAGTGGATCATCTCGCGGTACCGCTCGTAGCTCCAGCCGGCAGAGAGCAACCCGAAGCCATACGCGGGCACGCCGATGCCCCGAAACAGCCGCGCATCCGACCCGCCCGCGGCCATGATCGGCACGACGGGTGCACCGGATGCCTGCTCCACGGCACGCGAGACCGCGGCAAACAGCGGGTTGTCGATCGGCGATTCCGAGGCGGGCCACCCGCGCAGGTGCTGGATCTCGACGCCCTCGGCATCGTCTCCGAGCATGTCGAGCAGTAGCTCGTCGACCGCCTCGTCGGTGGTGCCGGGCAGCGTGCGGATGTCGAGATCGATCGTCGCCTCGCCCGGGATCACGTTGTGCGCTTGCCCCGCGCGCAGCACCGTCGGCGAGATAGTGACACGGGAGATCGCGTGCGCGTAGCCCGCGATGCCCCCGAGCTCGCCCAGTGCCGTGTCGAGCCGCACCGGGTCGCGCATTCGCTCGGCGAGCAGTGGATCCGCGATGCGTGCCGCTACGAACGCGTCCCACAGCGGACCCAGCTCGACCGCGGGCTCCACCAGGGCAAGTCGCTGCAACACGATGCCAGCATTGACCGCCGCGCTCTCCGCGCCGAACGGGATCGAGGCGTGACCGGGGCGCCCGCGCACCACCAGTCGACGACCGGCCGAACCCTTCTCTGCGACATCGATGGCGACGTGGCCACCCATGCGCATGCCGCCGGTTTCCGAGAGCGCCTCCGTGACCCGGATCGCCTCGGGGTGTTCCCGGAGCAACCACTTGAGGCCGTACTCGCCGCCAGCTTCTTCGTCGGCCACCGCGAGCAGCACCAGGTCGCCACGAGGCGGGTTGGGCGCGAGCGCCACCTCCCGCACCGCGCACGCGAAGACCGCGGTGAGGTACAGCATGTCGACCGCGCCGCGGCCCCACACCTCGCCGTCAACCAGGTCTCCCCCGAACGGATCGCGGGTCCACCTTTCCGCATCGACCGGCACCACATCGAGGTGCCCGAGCAGGCCGAGCGAGGGTGCCGCAGGGTCGGTGCCGGGCACTCGCGCGATCAGCGAGGCGCGACCTGGGGCCGCCTCGAACACCTGTATCTCGACCGGTGCGTCGGCAAAGAATCTCTGCAGCACCCGCACCGCGCGAATCTCCCCGCCCGAGGCTGGATCGCCGGTGTTCACGCAGGCCTCGCGGATCAGCGCGCGGAGCAGTCCGACCGCGTCTTCAGACACCCGCACCCACCTCCGGAAGCTTCGCGAGTAGGCGGCCTGACGGGCCGCCCATTGATACCTCAAGACTACCCGTTCACACTCAGGACACCTTCTGACTCCTCGTCTAAACTTGGATCAGGTTCTCGAGGGGCGGAGCCAGACGCACTACAGGGAGCAATCATGCCGAACACAGATTCACAGCCCCAGTTGGGGCTCCGGATACGCAAGAAGCGTGCCACGGAAAACGCGATCGAAGTCTCCGCGGTCTCGCTCGCGCTCGAACACGGTATCGAACACGTCACCGTCGAGATGATTTGCGAGCAGGCCGACATTTCGCGCAGCACGTTCTTCAACTACTTCGCCGGTCGCGACTACGCGATCGTCGGCCGGGCCGTCGAGCCACTACAGGGCGAGGAGGCTGCCGCTGTGCTCGCCTCCGCAGCCGGCGACCTGGTGCGCGGGGCGATCCGCCTGATCTTCGCGTCGATCGGGCACCAGCACGTGAACTCCGAGGTCGCACGCAAACGCGCGCAGTTGAGCGCCGAACAGCCAGCCGCGCTGCAGCTCGCATCGGGCATCCTCGTCGAGGGGTCGGTGAAGCTGATTCCGGTGATCGCCGGGTGGCTCGCTGAACATCCCGAGCACGCGAAGCTGGCCGACCCGGTACAGGAGGCGACGTTTGCCGTGGGGCTCGCGCACGCCGCGTTGGGGGCACTCATTTCGGCGATGGCTCAGCAAGACGGTGACATTGCTGCTGGCGACGCGCACGTCGACGATGTACTCGATCAGATGCGGTCAGTGCTCGGCTAACTGGTGGATCTCTTGAACCCCCGCGCACGCGAGGGTTCAAGAGGCGAGCCGCGGCAGTGTCCCGACCGGCCCAGCGCTCTATTCCTCGTCGGCGAGCGCGCGCACCGCGCGCCGATCCGCAACCAGCGCATCGCGCACGCGCCGGCGCAGTACCTTGCCGATGAGTGACTTGGGGAGTTCCTCCCACACCAGGTACGTCGAGGGGCGCTTGTACTCGGCGAGGTGCTCGCGCGCGAACTCGCGGGCGGCCTCCTCGTCGAACGTGGCGCCTGGCTCGAGAATCACCGCGGCCGTCACCACCTCGGCCCCGCCGCCGCGCGGCACACCCACCACCGC
Organism: Leucobacter fengyongliangi; assembly: GCF_050971685.1. Taxonomy (NCBI): domain Bacteria; kingdom Bacillati; phylum Actinomycetota; class Actinomycetes; order Micrococcales; family Microbacteriaceae; genus Leucobacter; species Leucobacter fengyongliangi. The sequence continues at coordinate 163,822 of NZ_JBPCEU010000005.1, forward strand.
GCACTCGGCGACGCCGGGCAGTCGGTTGATCACGCCCTCGACCTCGCTCGGCGCGACGTTGAACCCGCCGGTGATGATGAGCTCCTTCTTGCGGTCGACGACCGTCACGAAGCCCTCGTCGTCCTGCATGACGAGGTCGCCGGTGCGCAACCAGCCGCCCTCCAGCAGGGTCGCCGCGGTCTCCTCGGGGCGGTTCCAGTACCCCTGAAACACCTGCGGGCCTCGAATGAGCAGTTCGCCGACCTCGCCCAGGGCGACCTCGCGCGTGGGTTCGTTCTGATCCACCACCCGAATGTCGGTGGAGGGGAACGGGAGCCCGATCGCGCCGATCTTCCGATGGTCGGTGAACGGGTTTGCCAGGGCCACCGGGCTCGTCTCGGTCAGGCCGTAGCCCTCGTTGAGCATGCTGCCGGCGAGATCTTCCCAACGCTTCACGATGGCGGGGGTCAGCGTCATCGCGCCCGAGATCGCGTAGACCACGCCGCTGAGATCGAGCTTGCCGTCGCGCGCCACGCGTGCGAGGCGGTCGAACATCGGCGGCACGGCGGGCACGAAGGTGGGTGGGAACCGCTTGGCGGCTTGCGCGACGAGCTCCGGGTCAAAGGTCGGGAACAGCACGGCGCGCGATCCCGTCTCGACCGAGTAGATCACCGAGAGCAGCAGCCCGAAGGAATGGAACATCGGCAGCAGGCCGTAGATGCTGCCCTCGCCGCGAGTGAAATCGGGCATCCACGCGGCACCCTGGCGCGCGTTTGACCACAGGTTTGCGTGGGTGATCATGGCACCCTTGGGGGTGCCCGTGGTACCCGAGGTGTACTGCAGGCAGGCGAGATCGTCTTTCGCGGGGCGGGGGTGGCTGCCCGGTAGTGCGGCGCTGCGCTCGAGCTTCGCAAAGGAGACCGTACCGGTCGTCTTTCCCGTGAGCTTTTCGCGTGACTCGCGGGCCTTCTGCACCGGCAGTCTCAGTGCGAGACGGGTCGTGAACGGCATCGCTCGCGTCACGTCGACGGCGATCACAGAGTGGATCCCGAGATCTTTCGGCAGCGCCTGGATCGTGGGGGCCATCTTGTCCCAGGCGATCACCACCTGGGCTCCGTGGTCGCGGAACTGCACCTCGAGCTCGTCGCGGGTGTAGAGCGGGTTGTGCTCGACCACGGCCGCACCGAGGCGCAGCACCGCGTAGAAGGCGATGACGTGCTGTGGCGCGTTGGGCATGACGAGGGCGACGCGGTCGCCGGCCTTGACGCCGAGGCTCTTGAGTCCGTTCGCGACGCGGGCGACGCGCTCCCCGAGCTCGCGGTAGGTGAGCGTCGCGCCGAAGAAGCTGATGGCATCGCGACCCGACCACCGGGTGACACTCTCATCAAGGAGGTCTACGAGGGATCCGGTGACCGGTTCGATATCGACGGGGGTACCGGGTGCGTAGAACCTGTTCCAGGCGCGGGTTTCGTTCGGATGCATGCCTCAAGGATAGTTCTCCCACCCGCACGAACCCTCGCCCCACACGTGGGTGGGGCGAGGGTTCGTGCGCCACAAAGACCTACTTGTTAAACATGTCCTTCGCGGCGTCCTTCACGTTCTCGCCGGCGTTCCTAAGATCGCCCTTGGCCTGATCCATCTTGCCCTCGGCGACCAACTTATCGTTGTCGGTGGCCTTGCCGAAGGCCTCCTTGGCCTGACCCTTGGCCTTGTCCATACCTGCGGAAATCTTGTCGTCTGCACCCATCGGGAGCCTCCTTCGTTCTCGGTAATATGTGGACGCTTTCCACTCTGCCAGCCACCCCGAGCCGCGCACAGGGGGTTGCATTCTCAGCCTCTTTCGTGGACCCTCCCGGGCAGCGCCGCCTTACGGGCATGGCGACTCGGCGGGTGTTGCTGTTGGTGGCAGGCTAGAACCTGGAGGCTTTCTCACGACCGTGCCGTGCTGAGGTCACGCGCGAGGCGTCGCTTCACTCACGCACCCTCATCGATCAGTTCGACGCCGAAGTCCGCAACGACGGCTCGCACGAGACCGAGATATCGCTGCGCCTGATCGCTGAGCGGGTTCGCGGCATGGCGGATCCACCCGATCTCAATGCGCTCGTCAACTTCGAGCGGGATGGCGACGATCTCGGGGTCGAGGTCATCGCTCACTATGCCCGTCGAAATCGTGTACCCATCGAGCCCGATCATCAGGTTGAAGATGGTCGCGCGATCGGAGACCCGGATCTCGCGCTTGCTCGACAGGGTTGAGAGGATTTCCTCGGCGAAGTAGAAGGAGTTGTTCGCGCCCTGGTCGAAGGTGAGCCGCGGCATGTCATCGAGATCGGCGAGGGTCACACGGTCGCGGGATGCGAGCGGGTTTCTTCGGGAGATGAAGATGTGCGGCTCGGCACGGAACAGCGGATGGAAGACCAGCCCGGAGTCACGGAAGAGTTTGTCGAGAACCTTGCGGTTGAAGTCGTTGCGGTACAGGATGCCGAGCTCACTGCGAAGCGTGCGGACGTCTTCGATGATGTCTGCGGTGCGCGTCTCGCGGAGCGAGAACTCGTACTCATCCACGTCACTGCGCTTCACCATGCGCACGAAAGCATCGACCGCGAACGAATAGTGCTGTGTCGACACCCCGAGCAGTCGACGCGACGGCGCCCGCCCCAAGTAGCGCTGCTCGAGGAGCGCCGATTGCTCGACCACTTGCCGCGCATAGCCGAGGAACTCGACTCCGTCGTTCGTGAGCGATACCCCGCGGGCGGATCGCAGCAGCAGAACGCGCCCCACCCGCGCCTCGAGCTCTTTCATCGCCGCGGAGATCGTGGGCTGCGCCACGTAGAGCAGGTCCGCGGCCGCAGAGATCGAGCCTTCCGCCGCAACCTCGATGAAGTAGTGCAGTTGTTGCAGCGTGATGCCGGTCGACTCTCGGGCCATAGGCCCAGCCTATCTTCTTCCATAGTTTTCGCGAGTTAACCGATGGCTCACGATTGCCTTCACGATGGAGTTACCACTTCACGAAGACCGATCCCGGTCTCCCAGCTACAGGATCGACGAACCATGGCGAACGAGTTCACGTTCAGCATCACCACTACCCGCTTCGACGAGAACTACTCGCCCTCCGAGGCTTCCCGGGTCACGACGAACTTCGCGAACCTGGCTCGCGGCGAGCGCCGCCAGCAGAACCTCCGCAGCGCACTGACGATGATCGACCGACGATTCAACGACCTCGCGCGCTGGGACAACCCCGGTGGAGACCGGTACACCCTCGAGCTCGACATCGTCTCGGCCGCGCTGAATTTCAAAACGGCGGGTCAGGAGCACACGTTCCCGCTCCTCGAGGTGCTGGAGATCCACATCGTCGACCAGAAGTCAGGAAAGCGCCACCAGGGGATTGTGGGGAACAACTTCTCCTCCTACGTGCGCGACCACGACTTCAGCGTGCGCCTGCCCGGGGCGAACGGTGCCGGAACCGACGTCACCATCCCCGATGACTTCGGTGATCTCCACGGCAAGCTCTTCCAGCACTTCCTCGATTCCGACGCGTACCAGGCACGCTTCTCCCTGCCCCCGGTCATCTGCATCAGCGTCTCCACGAGTAAGTCGTACCGGCGCACCGCCAACGTCCACCCGGTCCTCGGCATCGAGTACGAGCAGCCTGAGCCCTCACTCACCGACGCGTATTTTGGAAGGATGGGTCTGCAGGTGCGGTACTTCATGCCGCGGGATAGCGTCGCACCTCTCGCGTTCTATTTCCGCGGTGATCTCCTGAACGACTACTCCAACCTGCAGTTGATCGGCACGATCAGCACGATGGAGACCTTCCAGAAGATCTACCGACCAGAGATCTACAACGCCAACTCCGCCGCAGAAGCCGTGTACAGCCCGACGCTGGACCAACAGAACTTCTCGCGCACGCAGGTCGACTACGACCGAGTGGAGCGCAGCGAGTTCGCCCGCAAACAGGGCGCATTCACCGACGAGCACTTCATCACGCCGCACGGCGATCTCCTCGAAGCCTGGGCGGCAGAGCGCCCCACCCCTGTCGCATGACCAACGGAGAACGATCAATCATGAACACCCTGCTCCCCACCTCGACTGTCGGTAGCCTCCCGAAACCAACGTGGCTCGCGCAGCCGGAAGTCTTGTGGTCACCGTGGTCACTCGAGGGTGATGCCCTCGTCGAGGGCAAACAGGATGCGCTGCGGATCGCGGCCCACGTGCAGCACCGCGGCGGCATTGACATCGTCAGTGATGGCGAGCAAAGCCGCCAGCACTTCGTCACGACTTTCATCGAGCACCTCAGCGGTGTCGATTTTGAGCGCCGCGAGACCGTGCGGATCCGCAATCGGTACGACGCGAGCGTGCCGACGGTGGTCGGCGACGTGAGTCGGGAGCGGCCGGTGTTCGTCGAGGACGCGAGGTTCCTGCGCCAGCAGACCGATCGACCGATCAAGTGGGCCCTCCCCGGCCCCATGACGATGATCGACACCCTCTACGACGCCCACTACAAGAGCCGCGAGAAGCTCGCTTGGGAGTTCGCCACGATTCTGAACCAGGAGGCGCGAGAGCTTGAGGCGGCCGGTGTCGACATCATCCAGTTCGACGAGCCCGCATTCAACGTCTTCTTCGACGAGGTAAAGGATTGGGGCATCGCGGCGCTCGAACGTGCGACGGAAGGCCTGCGCGCCGAGACCGCGGTGCACATCTGCTACGGCTACGGCATCAAGGCGAACACCGACTGGAAGGAGAGCCTCGGCGCCGAGTGGCGGCAGTACGAGGAGACGTTCCCGCTGCTGCAGCGATCCACTATCGACATCATCTCGCTGGAACGCCACAATTCCCGGGTTCCGGTCGACCTCATCGAGCTCCTTCGCGGGAAGAAGGTCATGCTGGGCGCCATCGATGTGGCCAGCCACGAGGTCGAGACGGCAGAAGCCGTTGCCGACACCCTCCGCGACGCGCTCCGGTTCGTCGACGCCGACAAGCTCATCCCGAGCACGAACTGCGGCATGGCACCGCTGCCGCGGCGGGTCGCCCTCGACAAGCTTGGCGCCCTAAGCGCGGGAGCGAACCTCGTGCGCAACGAGCTCGCTGGAGCGACGGCCTAGCGTCTGGCGGCGAGCTCGTCGAGTAGGGCCCCGTAGAGTGAAGCAACGATAAGAGATGGTCTCACTCGAAGGATGTCTCCTTCGCCGACATGCGCCGAATCCGGGCAGCATACTCATCCAGCACACCCAGGATGCCGCGATGCTGCCACACTCGCGCACGAGACTTCCCTGTCATCTCGACCAGCACACCACGCTCCACCAGTACGTCGAGGGCACGAAGCGCTGCCATCTCCCCCAGTCCAAGCGCCCGCACGACGTACTTCGTGTTTACCGCGGGCTGGCTTACCAGTGCTGGAAGAATCCGCCATGCAGCTGCATCGGAACGGATGCCCGCCAGCTTTGCGCGAGAATCCTCGAGCTGTGATGCAAGGTCATCCACAAGACCACTCCCAGTCACGGCGGCCACGCGGCTTGCGCGGGCAAACTCATGAATGATCTGCGCGGCGTCTCCCTCGCGGAAGCTCCCAAGCGCGGCAAAGTAGCGGTCGACATCGACAAGTAGCCCGGCCGAGATCGGCACAGCAGTTGATCTCACCAGACCCTTGTTTCGGAGGATTGATTGGGCGAGCGCCCGGCCTGTGCGACCGTTGCCGTCGGGGAACGGATGGATCGTCTCGAACTGCGCGTGTGCCACCGCCACCTGCACGAGCACCGGAAGGTCCTCCCTTCGCACGAACCGCACCAGGTCCAACATCGCAGTCGGAATACGGTCATGGTGCGGCGCAACAAAGTCCGCGGTTCGCGGGCCTGCCTCCCCGTGCCCGATCCACACTTGTTCATCTCGAAAGCGACCGGCAAACACGGAATCGAAGCCACGTTGATGCAGCATCAGCGCTTTGTGCATCGCGAGGATTGATTCCTCAGTAACTTCCCCCGCCAAGCTCAGGGCTGCCTCCATCGCGTGCACGTTGCCCACCACTGCGCGCGCGTTCGCCTTATCGCCCTCGTCGATCTCGGCAAGAGCGAGTTGCTTCGCCGACGTCGTCAGTTGTTCGATCTGAGAACTCGAGGCCGCTTCCATGCGGAGCAGAATCGCAGCCATTGGGCCAAGTGCGGGGCTGTCGCTTGCGAGCGTGCGCTGCGCGTGAAGATCAAACTCGACCAGCCGGCGGGTCGCATCTTCAACATCAGCCAGCGCTTCGGCTGGAAGCCTGGGTGCCCACCCTACAATCGACGCGGTGACAGCCGCCTGGTACGGTCCGGTCTGACGCGCCGCCTCTGCCCGCGAATACATCTCGGGCGCACGCGGCTTCCAATTGAACGTCTCAAACGAGATTGGCTCGATCGGAATCAGAGCACCCGCGGAATCTGTTGACACAAGCCCACACTACCAACACCTATGCATCTAAGTGTTGGTAGTGTGCCGAGTTCGCCATATCTGCCCGAGCCCCCGCGCCTTCAGCGCTGAGTGCCTTTCGCCTCCGATTCGAAGTTGTAAAGAAAACTGGGATTTGCTTTCTTCTTCGGGTGGATTTGTAAAGTTTGAGGCCAGGCTCAGCGGCTGTCACCTTTATGTAGGCCGGAAAAAGGAGGCCCGAATCAGCGAAATTTCGCGAATCCGGGCCTCTGACCGGGCTTGTCAGCCAGGCCACTCAATAAGCGCCTAGAAGTCCCAATACTCGTCACCACCCGCATGATTCCGCGGGTTATCGGCAGTCGTGGAGTTGTCGTGCCCCCAGCGTGCCACTGTGAAATGGGCCTGGTGTCCACCTCGCGAAAGCGGTCGCTGGCACACTTTCAAGGGTAGTCGCGCTTGGTCCCCCGGGCAACGAAACGACGTGCCTCACCTAATATGCCCGCGAAACACTTCCGGTGCATCACGTAAAAATGCCCGCGAAACGGAATCATCAGTTTCATGGGAAGTGGGCTATCAATGCGTGCCAGACACGAGATCACACGAAAGTTCGCGAAGCAGTATGCCGCAGCGGCCAAGAAGGAGAAGAGCCGTCTCCTTGACGAGGTATGCGCGATCACGGGCTGGTCCAGAGACAACGCGCGCAGACAGTTACAAGCTGCGCTGAAACCGCGTCGGGTAGGGGCCCGGCAACGTAAGCCGCGCCCGCTGAAGTACTCACATGACGCGTTGAAAGTGCTGCAGAAAGTGTGGGCGTTCGCGGGCGGGATCAGCGGGAAATACTTGGCCGCGTCAATGGAACTCCAACTCATGCTGCTGGAAGCGCACGGCGAACTGGTCCCAGGCCGGGGCAGGTACAGTCACCACGTCGCGGACGAGTTGCTGGCAATGTCACCGGCCACGATCGACCGCTACCTCGCCCCAGCCCGCGCGAGGGACCCACTCCGCGGGATCGCCACCACCACGCCAGGCCCGCTGCTGCGGAACTCGATCACGATCAGGAAAGCCGGTGACGAGATCGAGGCCGTACCCGGGTTCTTCGAGGGCGACACCGTCGCACACTGCGGGCCCGTCTTGAAGGGTGAGTTCTGTCGCAGTGTTGATCTCACCGACATGCACACCGGTTGGACGTACACGCGCTCGATCCGGAACAACGCACACCTGCACATTCGTGACGCCCTCGACCGATTCATCAGCGAAGTGCCGTTCGAGGTGACCGGGGTGGATTTTGATAACGGGTCCGAGTTCATCAACTACGACGTCATCGGTTGGGCTGCAGAACTTGACATCTACTTCACGAGGTCCCGGCCGTACAAGAAGAATGATCAGGCCACGATCGAGTCGAAAAACAATCAGATCGTGCGCCGGTACGCGTTCTACTGGAGGTACGACACCGCGCCTCTGCTGAAGCTATTGAACGAGTTATGGCCGCTGGTGAACGATCGCCATAATTTCCTCACCCCCACGAAGAAACCCATCGGTTGGGCGACCGATCAAAGGGGGCGCCGTAAACGTGTCTACGATGAGCTCGCGACACCATTCGACCGGCTCCAGCGTTCCGGTGTGCTCAGCGCCGAGAAGACCGCCGAGTTGACCGGGTACCGTGACAGCTTGAACCCGGCCCACATCGCTCGCGAGATCGACCGAATCCAGCAGCGCCTCACCTACCTCGCGGCCGAGAAGACTCGCACGCTCGAAGCGATCGAACTCGCGAAAGCACCAAACGCGGCAGCCGGGGTCAAGCCGGCCCGCGCGAGCAGGAAACAGGCAAGCTAAGCTCGAGAATTACGCGGGCATTCTTATGTGAGTCACCGGTGGTGTTTCGCGGGCATATTTATATGAGGTTCCTCG